>MPNB01000007.1 GCA_002238805.1 Rhodothermaceae bacterium bin80
TACCCCCTTAAATCAACACAGACATATCCGGTAAATCTCCGACATCCATGGCCCCGAAAAAAATGCCCAAAAAATGGGATCAGGAAAGGTCTGTGTCTTCTATATTACTACGCGTGACAAACTTGGGACAAGGTTCTAAAACCCATGTTCGTTAATTTTTTGATGGCGACGAACGTGTTCGATATGCCCACATCAATGTTTTGTCGGTATCTGGAGTTCTTCAATATTGAACGTGCAACTCCGATGCAGACATGGGATCAGGGAACGCGACGTATCTATGAAAAAATGGCCGAACCATTCATGGATAAGATTTACTTGAACCGGCCCGTGCGAAAGGTATATCGTGAACCATCTGGTCTTATCGTAGAAGACCAGGACGGAAATACGGAAAAATTTGATGATGTAATCTTTGCCTGCAATGCAAATCAAACGTTGATGATCTTGGATCAACCGAGTTTCCTGGAACGCTACATTCTGTCCTCAATCCGATATGAAAGCGAGCTACATAACCACACAGTGATTCACTCGGACGCGTCCATCCTCCCGAATAACGATACAAAGCCGCTGACGACCCGAAGCAACTATATCGAGCAGTATGGTGCGAGGCCTGACAACTATGAAATCACCTATATCATGCACAATCAGCAGCCATGGGCGAGTCACTCAGACAAGCCCTGTTTGGTGACGTATAATGCGACCAGCAAGATTGACGAAGACCGGATTGTTAAAAAATGGTGGTTTCAGCACATCGTTCACGATGTGAAACATCTGGTTTTCCTGGTGCCTCTTTTTGGCTTTATTCAGGGAAGAAAGCACACATGGCACTGCGGGGCTCATACTCTGATCAACAGCCAAGAAACCTGTTTTGTAACTGGACTTGCAGCGGCGAGACAAATCGGAGCCGAGTATCCGTTTCAGGATGCTGAAGCACGCAAGTGGTTCAACTTTTACGGGCGGATGCTCTATGGTTGGCGATTCACGAAAGCAAGGGCTACTCCCCTCCCAAAGCAGACCAGCACGGCCACATGAGTTCAAGAGGTTTAATCAATCAGTGGACTAGCATGGTGTCACGTACCGTTTACGGAACACTCGAACAACGCCCAGATGCTCTCGATACTGCTGGTATTTACGGTGTCTCGCGACTATTTTTCCGGCTGTGATTGACGGAATCAGCATGAATGGCAAATTGCTATCGATTTTGATTCGTCCGTGTAAATTGTTGCATCTTCTTTCACTGAACTAATCGCAAACTCGCTTGCGATTCGCTATCCGGGTTCTGAACTGGCCGGGCAGTCACCGCACCATTACGCTACTTTGCTCCGATCACTGAACCTTACCCACAGTCCCTCGTCCTGCATTCAGCTTTTTATCTGGTGTTTGTCGGAGCACAACAGGCCTGGATAAAAAATCGTGACTTCATTTTCCAGTGTTGGGATGGGCGGGGTGCTCTCAGAGCAAAAGCATGCAACTCCGGCAGGTCAAAGTTCAAGTAGTCAGAGCAGGTTGACACTCGTGTACTCATTCTGCTACTGAATATTCGGTCACACTACGAAACAAAGATGCCCTGCAGTTTTACTGAACTGCAGGGCATTGTTTTGAACGTTTAGGTAATCAGCGCTGCTTAATTGTGATCGGGAAGGCCATCCTCACTTCCGGTCATCATTCCAGAATGGGGCGGGGAACGAGCGTGTCTGAAATTTCATCGGGATGGACACCCTCACCGCCACGGGTTTACCGTCTTGGCGTCCGGGGGTAAATTTTGCATGCTCAGCGATGACCCTGATTGCCTCTTCGTTACATCCGAACCCAAGGCTCTTAATGGCCTCGGGTTCACGCACATTACCATCTTTGTCTACGATGAATTGCACGATGACATGACCATCAACATTGGCTCTCAGGCAGCTCATGGGCATCACCGCTTTCCTCTGGAGTCCGTGAATACCACCAATCAGTTCAGGCTTTTCATCGACGATTTCGTAGACATCCGTTATTTCTCCCCACTCTACTGTGTCTGCTATGTTTCCTTCTCGACCACCGTGAAGTTTTCGCGCAATAAATGCGTGCTGCACGCTAAAATCAGCAGCGGGAATGCAGCGATCGCCCCAATCTGCACAAGGAGGCGGCAGGTATTTTTCAGTCTGGTTGCAGGGATGGAAATAGTTAGTCTTGAGTTAGTTGTGTCTGCAGGAAATATCTATCCTATGTCGTAAGGTAAGGTAAATCAGCGCAACTTAAATACGATTGGGAGGGATATCCTCATCGGTACGGCGCGACCACGCTGGCGTCCGGGAGTAAATTTCGCCTCCTCCATGATGACCCTGATTGCCTCTTCGTCACATCCGCTGCCAAGGCTCCTAGTGACCTTGGGTTCACGCACATTGCCATCTTCATCTACGATGAACCGCACAATGACGAGGCCTTCAACATTGGCTTTCCGGCAGCTCTCGGGTATCACCACTTTCCTCTGGAGTCTACGAAGACCACCAATCAGTTCAGGTATTTCCTCGACGATTTCGTAGACATCCGATCTTTCTCCCCACTCTACTGTGTCTGCTACATTTTCATTCTCGACCACCGTGAGGTTTTCGCGTAACCAATGTGTGCTGCACGCTAAAATCAGCAGTGGGAGTGCAGCGATCGCCCCAATCTGCACAAGGAGGCGGCAGGTGCTTTTCATTTTGTTTGCAGGGATGGAGACGATTAGTCTTGAGTTAGTTAGTGTCTGCCAGAAGGCACCTGTTTTTGCCGAGTGAGGGCGTCATAGCCATGGTTTGCGTACGTCTGAAGTATCAATTCGAAAGGTAATGGCCTCGTCGCGGCGTATCTGGGTTGGCGTCTCTGCTAAAAGTCGGATTTGAGACGATTTCCACGAAATTATTCGGGGTCTGATCCGCCCAGAGGACACACCCGGGTCAGTTTTGTTATTCAGCACTCCCTGTTCGACCATACCCGTACGGCCAAGGGTGGTTTCACACCGCCTTTCTGCGGGCCTTATGCCAGTGGTCGTATTGATTCTTCTGCTTCTCAACAATCTGACCCAACCGGTGCATATTCACCGCATGCCCCCCAGTGCGACCGTCCGAACGGCCTCCTCCACGCCATGCGTCGGTATCTGATCCAGTCCGCGGTGATTAAGATTATTGATCGCCGGTTCAATCCCTGGATACTGCCGGCGCGCCGCAACGAACTCCGGCGCAGATTCCGCGCCTAGTCCGCCTTTGACTTACCGCCCTTCTTTGGCAGTACGTCAACTCCAGCAGCCCATCCATCATCTTACAGTTACGCGCCGAGTTGTGGACTCTATCCATGCTGCACGAAATGATGGATGAATAAAGCACCTTAACCTCCCTGGTGAACGGCACAATCATGCCGAGTCCACCCCTTCATGCAACACTTGGTGATGCAAGATGAACTGGTGCTGATCTTCCAGAAAACAAACCGGCAGCCCCAGTTCTGCAGGCACCTCTGCTTTACCATTGCTAATCCAAGCATATACGACTCATAGACCGAAAATACTTTCTTATGGTGTGGTATCGTCTCGTTTTTGATCAATCGATGCGCAACATGATCAATTTAACGAAGCGCATGAGTCAGATAGTTGCAACTTTGTCAGTGGCTATGTCAAGCGTCTGCAGCGCTTTAAGGGGTGCCGCAGTCCGCGCAACAAGCTTGTACACAGTTTCAGGTAGACCTTGACCTTGCGCACATGCGCCACCGACGGGATTGCGCACCTAATTGAACGCCTTCCGTACTTCCCTAAACCAGTACTTGCTCTTACCCAGACCTTAACTTTGTGCGCCTTACAAGTGCGATGCAACGTGGGGAGCAGGCAGCGCATCACGTCCAAGAGCAAGTTCACATCTGTGGCTCAATGCACGTTGGTCTTGGTTATCGCCGAAGCCCCCCGACACCCCAGGGGGCTTCACCTCTACGTTGGGACGTGCATACCCGCACCCCACGACCACCTTGTTGATCTCCAGGAAAACCTCTTAAATGGACTTGGAACGAATGCCAAAGATCTGGTGTGAAGGTCAACCCTATGTCGTAAGGTTAGGTAAATCAGCGCAATTTAAATACGATCGGGAGGGACATCCTCACTGGTACGGCGCGACCGCGCTGGCGTCCGGGAATGAATTTTGCATGCTCCATGATGACCCTGATAGCCTCCTGGTCGCATCCGCCACCAATGCCACGAGTGACCTGGGGCTCACGCACGTTACCATCTGTGTCTACGATGAACCGCACAAAGACACGGCCCTCAACATTCGCCTTTCTGGCGATCTCTGGATACTTCGCATGGGCTTGGAGTTGACCAATACCGCCGATCAACTCTGGCTCCTGTTCAACGATTTCGAAAAATTCCGGCTCTTCTTCTACCTCCTCTTCTTCTGGCGGTGGGGGCGGTGGAGGTACGTTGATTGGAGCATCTAAGTCCAGTGAGGCATCAAGATCCAAGTCATCATCGTCAAGGATTTCATCATTTGGAACCTCTACAGGCACCGGTGGGCGTGGTGGTGGAGGTGGTTTTTGGATTTGCTCAGTTTGCAGAATTTCTTCCATCTGGACGACTTCCTGCTCGACCTGCTCAATCTCCATAGCATCTCCGCGTTCCAGATTCGCGTTGAATGCCAAGACCAGTAGGAGGAGCGAAGCGATCATGCCGACCTGCACGAAAAAACCATACGTCCTTTTCAGATCAGCTTTAGGGGATTTGCGCAATGCCATGATTTGTGGGGTTTGGGTTATCTATCTGAAATTTAAGGCAAAAACCGAAAACATGTAACGCGCGGTCCTACGCTGGGGAAGGAAACAGGCTCCATCATGTTTCCCTTAGTAACGCGCTCAGTGCGTTAGGGATTCGGTCAACCATATCTCCAGCAATCATCGTGCCGGGGTGATTTTTTTCAGCGTATTGATCTGCAGTTTTTCCTCCAATGTGGGTCGCACAAACTGCGGCGGTTGATGGATTGCAGCCTTGTGCAAGCAAACCGCCGCATAAGCCAGACAATACATCTCCTGTTCCAGCTGTAGCGAGCGCCGGATTTCCGCTACTGCATACCACAGCCCGTTCGTTTGTGAGGCCGATAATGCTGGGGAATCCTTTGAGTATCAGCGTACAGTTCCAAGTGGATGCCCACTCGCGTGCCAGGTGAAGTCGGTCACGGCTTAGTTCTTTGCTTTTGGTCATGCGTTTAAATTCACCGGCATGAGGTGTGAGTATCCAGTTTCGGGTTTCACCTGGAGCGTTTAGAAGCTGAACTGCAGAAGCCAACGCATCTGCGTCCACGACAACAGGAGTGGAGCATTCCCGCAGCAGCGAGCGAACAAACTGCTGTGTGTTGGGATTACGGCCGAGGCCGGGGCCAATAACCAAGGCGTTCGCTTTGGCAAGCCATGGTTGTAGAGTATGCATTGCAGCCTCGGTGTTGATTCCACCGTCAAAGCATTCACTCAAACCGATTGCCGGGATTTCGGTCATTGCCCCTGCCAGAATAGGTTGAATGCTTTTTGGTACAGCACAGGCTACATAACCTGCTCCAACACGCGCGGCGGCGCGTGCAGACAGCATGGGGGCTCCGGACAATCCTGGCGACCCACCAATCACGAGAACCATTCCGGCACTGTATTTATGTGCCTGTGGGTCTCGTCTGGGGATAGCGGAAGAGATTGCCTGATCGGTGGAAATCCAGTCCACTGGACACACTGTATCATGGGTCAGTAATGACGGAGGAATACCGATGTTGACGACTCTCACACTGCCTGCATACATCCGCCCTTCTCCCAAGAGGAATCCCGGCTTATGCGAATTAAAAGTCACCGTTAAGTCTGCACGTACAGCCGTTCCATGTTGTAACCCCAGATCGGCATCCAGTCCAGATGGGGTGTCCAATGCGATCACGGGCGAATTTGTGGCATTCAACTGCTCAACCAGTTCAGCAGCCATGCCTTTCAGTGGGCGGTTAATCCCTATCCCGAAGAGGGCATCTACATACAGGTCTGCCGTTGGAGGTTCTTCGTGAATAGCAGGATTAAGCTGTAGCCGATCCGAATGGTCGGAAGATTTCAACTTTTGGAGCAACAGAAAGTGATTTTTTGCCTCAGGACTGGAAGGTGGCTTCAAAGAAATAACAGATACATGCGCCCCCCGGTTATACAGTATGCGTGCAACGACATAACCATCCCCCCCGTTGTTGCCGCTGCCGCAGTACACGACCACCTTGCGTCCACGCATCGGACCGTAATTATGCTCAATGATCAGTGCTGCGCCCCGTCCTGCATTTTCCATTAATGTAAACGGAGGTATTCCAAACTCTTCAATGGTCAGATTATCAAGTACTTTCTGGACCTCTGCGCACACGAGTGGGAGGAATCCTGCACGCAGTGGGTCGGCATCAAGAGTAGACTTTTCACCTTGGTGTAATTCCATTTGACAGATTTACTGTTCAGAGAATGATACAGAACTCACAGGCGAGGTGCCGATATGGAGTGTATCTCCTAAGACAGTGTCCCAGCGCGGGCGGATCGTGACGGGTTCTGGTGTCCAAGTGATGGGTTCAGCGGTCATGTAGGGGTAGATCATGCCACCATCCCAGTTACCATTTCGATTACGATCAATGAAGGCACGCAATCGGTAGGTGTTTTGGGGAAGATCGCCAAACATGAATGCGCCGGTTGAATCCGAGTAAGTAGTCGAAATCACGAGACCATTTGAATCCGTAAGTGTAACCATGATACTGTCTCCAGATGGAGCCGTAATTCCACTCAAGCTTCCGAGTGCTCGGGGTCCCAGCCTTCTAAAGTGTTGCACCCGGGTGCTGTCTGGATCCAACACGGCGATGCGATAAACCTGTGTTGGATCATCCAGAGATGTTAAGTTATAACTCGTTCCGTTGGAAGATGGACTTTCGAAGCTTACTGGCGTTCCGGTTGAGTCCTGAACGACCACCAGACTGTCCAGAGTTGCTAGGGCAAGCGGCCGATTAAAGACGATCGTTGGTGTTTCCCAAGGTGCCAATTCATATGGATCTTCTGTACTGGTTGGCAGAAACCGCTCGAACTGTAGTTCAATTTGCTGTATGCGTGTACTCCCTGCAAAATAGACTGTATCTAAATACACAGCGTTGTCGCTTGAATCCTGCACGGAAGCGTCTGGGAGAAATGCATAGGGCCGTCCTTGTAAAGTATCAGTCATCAGATAGATAACGCGCGAATTCGATTCCAGTTGATAGCTGAAGTGCACGGCAACGGGAGTATTATCAACCGAATCCGTGATTGCCCAGGACTCACCTGTCAGATTAGACAGGATTACATTTTCGCTAAACCGGACTTCGACCAGTCTGTTTGAAGTGGCTTGAACTCGCTCCACGATAGGTCTTAGAGTGTCCACTTTTGTGTACATCCAGTCCAGATATTGTTCAGTTGTATCAGGAGTGGCTTTAATCAACGGATTCGGCGGAATGGCAAACCATTCTCCATCATCCGCTTTCAGGTTGCGGTTGGCGTCCCGTAATCCCAAAATGAAAAAATCAGACTCACGTACATTTCTGAGTTCAAACTGTCCTTCAGTATCAGTTTGTGTTTGGTATACTGGCACACCATCCACTTCCTCGCCGGGGTCATAAACAAGAATTGGTAGACCGGCGACGGGATTGCCTTCTATGGGATCAATAACGCGGCCGTACAATCTGCCCTGGTCAATCACGGATCCGGTGGCAAAGGCGTAGGATAGCGGACGTGTGAGTCGAACTCCATGCCAATCCCTGAACTCATCGTTAAGCGTTATCACGTAAGTGGTAGAGTCCCGCAGTGGTTCGGGAAATTGTATAGTAACCGATCGTCTACGCCATCTGAAACGCAAGCGGCCTTGAGGTGCGGGGGTGATAGATAGTGCACGTGCTAGGGAAGCCTGGTTCACATACTCTGAAAAAGTTAATCTTAACCGGGTTGTTGGAGATACTTCAACCGATTCATGTGCGGGTTCCACGGATACGAGTTGAGGTGGAGTCTCATCGCGCGGTCCTCCTGTCGGAGGACGAGGATCTGCACAACCACAGACTAGGATCAATCCTGTGAGTACGAAACTACGGGTCGACACGGTTGCTTCGCAGGTTGAAAAACAGAAATGCAGCCAAGCCTGTCGCTGCTGCCAGTATGACTGGTTCCAGGTAGCGACGAACCCAGTTATCTGGGGCGAGCTCCGCTTGAGTTTCGGGGTAAGCAGGCGACTCAAGCTGTCCGACAATACTCCTTGGAATCTTATCCGAGAAAGCCCGTTGACAGGTGTCATGTACGAGAAATTTTCCGTCCTTCCCCAAGAACGTGTAACGCAGATCCAGTTCGGCCGAACGAGAAAGCGTTTTGCGGCCTGCACGCGTATAGGTTATGGTCGCTTTGGAAATTTCCCAAGAGAGCGAATAGTAAGAATTCGATGTTCGAAGAGAGTCAGTAGAAAAGAGTTCAGTACCTTGCTGCTGCCAATGTTGAATCAGTGTGGTTGTCAGATAGGGCAGGTTTGAGGGAGGGACTAAGGTCAGAGAGTCTGCCGTATGGGGGACATCCCCCAAACAGTTAAGCCCCAAATTCTCGAACACCTGTGCGTTTGTAGCCAACTCTTGTGCTGATGACGTAAGTACAGGAAACAAGCTCCAGCAACCAGCAAGCAAAAATCCAGCGAAGTTTTTCATCGATCAGTGCTTACGCAATTCAGACACTAAATGTCGGGCCTCGGGGAGTATTAACTGTTCCATTGCCAACGCAACGGCCTTTGGAGAGCCCGGAACAGCAAAAATGATCAAATTATCGAGTACTCCAGCAATTGCTCGGGAGAGCATGGCCTTACTGCCGACCTGTTGCCAGGAAAGCAAGCGAAAAAGCTCGCCGAAGCCCGGCAGGGTTCTGTCCAGAAGTGCACTAACTGCTTCGTAAGTTTGATCTCTGCGACTTATGCCCGTTCCACCACTTAGGCATACCACGTCTGCCGACCCGGATTGTGCACGAATGACTTCCTTTATTACTGCCGGTTCGTCCGGCACGATTGATTGTGAGGTTATCTCGTGGCCGTTGGCTGTGATCAAATTTGCCATATGGGGGCCACTTGCGTCTGTGGCTTTCGTTCGCGTGTCGCTGACCGTAATCAGTGCGAACCGCAATATGGCGGGCGCATTGGATTCGTGACAACTCATTAGTCCACAGCAGTATGTTCACCGAACCATCTCGGGGGGTCGTACCCGTGTTTTGCCCACGGATTGCATCGCATTAAGCGCCAGATACCTAGCACTATACCCTTGAGTATACCGTACCGGCTGATGGCCTGAATAGCATAATTTGAGCATGAAGGTATGTAGCGGCATGAATTGGGCAGATGTGGAGATATCAGCAACTGATAAGCCCGTATTGGTAATATGAATAACTTTCGCACCATGCGCCGGTACTAGCCGTGATGTAAGGACTACGCAATCCTACATTTCTTTTGCATAAAGGTCCCCACGAACCATGAAGATCCGAAAATGAATGAATTTATAACCGCAAAGATGGCCGACGTGGTATTCACCAGAGATGGTCTAATACCGGCTATTGTTCAGGACGTGAACACACGTGAAGTGTTGATGATGGCTTATATGAATCGGGCCACACTGGCGCAAACGATAAAAACAGGCACTATGACATATTGGAGTCGATCACGGAAATGCGTCTGGGTCAAAGGGCTAACGAGCGGTCAGTTCCAAAAGGTGAAATCCGTAAGATTAGATTGCGATGGAGATACGCTACTGTTTGAGGTGGAGCAGGAAGGAAGTGGTGCATGTCATACTGGGGCCAGAACATGTTTCCACCGGGAGCTGGAAGCATGAAATCCAACCGATTGTTGGATACGCTTGGAGGTATATCAAAAGGCAGCACTGTGTGTTAGCATTGGTTGCATTATATATCTTGCGTCTATAGAACGCTGCAGTTTTGGTTAGGGAGTGTCCAAATCTCATTACGACAGACAAATTTTTGATGTTATTTTCTTAATGTTGCCAACAGGATTCGTCCGATGAATATGTGGAGACATGTCGTTTGCCTTGTACCTACTGTCATAATTATTGGCTGCTTGACTACTGATCAACCGCTCGAACCAGACTGGATAGTTGATCAGGCGGACGTGCTGGAGGCGGAAGATAAGTATGCACTGATGGACATGCTTTCAGGTTTTTACGACAGCACGTCGGTTGCACTCGTGGGAGTAACTGTGGAATCCTTACAGCAGCAGTCCATAGAGGCGTACACAGAAGCATTGTATACCTCATGGGAACTGGGTGCACCCGAAACCAATAACGGCATTATGGTTCTTCTTGCCCCAGTGGAGCGATTAGTTCACATTACAGTAGGTAATGGTGTGGCTTGGGAGCTGTCAGCCCAGGTGCTGGATTCGATCAAGGTAGAGATGGCGAATTTGTTTGGTGCAGGAGAGTACCGGGCGGGCTTTGAGACTGGGTTTAGGTTGCTGATGGCCCAGGCCGGTGCGCTGACTTGGAATGTTGATTATACGAGCATTTCCGAAGTGCAGGCGGACTCGTTGCGCAGTGTGGGGCGTATTTTGATGACGGACTGTGTTATTACGGGCTTTGAAGAAGACTTGGTGGTGGCTACGGACGACGAGGGCAATGAAATTCGGTTAATTGTGCCTATGGATGTGCCGATGCTGTCAGTGGAAGATGTAATAGGTTTTAGTGGGCGTGTTACCCAGACCACACCATTGCACGTACAAGTATTGGATCTAAGTATAGATTTCTCCTTTTGATAGTTCGAAAGCAAGACAGGAGAGATACGACGGTTCAATTGATACTCCGTGTGGATGATTGTTTTTTCGGTTCACCAAAGACATGAGGCTTGATAAAACACATGCCCGTTTTTCGTCAGATCTTGAACCTTTATCCGCAACCCTCGTAGTAGTGCCGGTCTGACAACCATAAAAGCAAAAAGAATGGCCACAGTAGAACAACGCTTTAAATCTCTCCTTGAGCAGCACCTTGGCATAAGTGATCCAGGGGCAATGAATTCCACGCCCTCGGCCTTGGGGGTCAATTCCGTTGATGCCGTTGCTTTCCTGAAAGAAGTTTGTAGGGAGTTTAATGTTGACATTAAGCCTGAGGATGCTGCAAAATTTGAAAGCATGCAGGCGGCTGTCGACTATGTTGAAGCCACTGGTTAGTACTTGTTGGTGACGGGGTCTTATTTCTCGTAGATTCCTCCTTGGTGATTCTCCTAAGGAGGCGGGGGTCTCCTGTAGTATCGTTGCTTGGTAATAGTCAGCGAGGTCATATACCCCCTGTATCAGGGGGTATCGGGTCGAAGCGTATGCTGCTGGTTATGATGTGCGAGGAGTTTGGAGGAGTGCGGGAAGGTGCCGCTCGTTTGTGATCCTGAATCACTTTGTCGAAGAATGGCGAAACCACTAACAGGAGCCAATGGCAATCGAGGGCAGGGATTGGGTCGTGTCTCGCCACAACTCTGCTCAGGAGGTACATCTGCATGACGGTTCCTAAGTCATTCAGAAATGCCCCGCCGGTATTTCAACGTGCCCAGGAGAATTTTCGGCGAGTCACCGATGATCGCTACACGCTCATTATTCCACAAGATAACAGCTTCCGAGCGCGGAATAATCTGCGAGAGCGCGATTTTGATTTAACTGAATGATCCAGTGCTACGAAAGTCCAACTCCTTTTGTCTGTACGGCTTGCCTTCGTTGAGACTCGAGAAACCAACTACCGCCTGCCAATCACTCTGGATGAAACGCTTACCAACAGCGATGACAAGCGTGCACGGGCAGCCATCAAAACGATGACAACCTTAGCTGCTGACCGTCAGGTATTTTATTTTACGGCTCAGCAGGATGAAGTAGGTAAGTGGAGAGAGTTCGTTCCCGAAGATCTCCTGAAAGTATATTCCATTGGGTAGGAAGTTGTAGCCAGAGATCTTAAAGCGGATGCTGATACAAGGGGTGGCCTTCAGTCAGGAATTATTAAGGCGAACATATTGCGGAGTGGCACGCCCAGAGGTTTTCAGAGGGCTCTACCGCAATTAGTGGGAAAGAAGCGGGCGTGAAGGAGATCACGAAGTGGCGGAGATGTTTCAACGCCATCTCGCTGGCGTGTGTAATGCACTTCTTCATGAACAATCCAGTGCCAGAGCCGAGCGAATCCATAGAAAGATCCATGAGGTCAGAACAGTAGGCAGAGGATACAGAAAATTCGTAAACTCTGGATTCGCAATTCTTTTTTCTGCTGAGACCTATATCCACAATATTCGCGGTAGAACCATGTTTTGTAACCACTACGAGGTTCTTGAGAAACTGATCATTCACACTGAAAACATGCCCTCAAACACTCTCAGAACGACGTTGACCTTCAATATATGGACCTTTGGAAGAGGCGCCACTTGGATGCTTTTTTCAATTGCATTGTTTACTTCATGTGGGATGTCAGACGAAATTCGATTATTTAATGGAGAGTCGCTTGAAGGCTGGGAGGGGCCACCTACTGTTTTCAGGGTGGAGCAGGGAGCCATTATTGGGGGCACCTTAGAAGTACCTTTAGATGAAACTGGTTATTTGTGTACGGAAGAGACCTATGACAATTTTATTTTAACGTTGTCCGCAAAATTTGTAACTCATGGTGCAAATATTAATGGAGGCATAAGCTTTAGAGCTAAACGCGTGACCAACTCCAATGAAGTAATGGGATACCAAGCTGACATAGGATATTTGGATAGCAATGCGATCCCCATATTCTCTGATTACACACCTGCTGATACAACAGGCCTGTATCCTCTATGGGGTAGCTTGGTAGATGAAAATCGGGATGATATCACACGATACCCGAGACCTGATATTTTTCCTGCCATAATCCTTAAGGTGGCGAAAAAAGAGCTGATTGAGGAAATTATTGACCCGTATGATTGGAATGAGATTGCTATCAAGGCCTCTGGAATAGAAATTGAAATTAAAATCAACGGAGTTACAACGGCTGAATTTGCAGAAACCTACGATATACCTTCAAACGGTAGTATATGCTTACAAGCACACTCAGGAGGACCATATGAAATATGGTATCAAGACATTGTAATAAACCAATTATAACAGAGTCGCTCGCAGTGGTGCTGGTTTTTTTCGGATGTAACAACCTCCCTGAATGCGATGATCGTGATGGGGACTGTCGAATCAAGTGAGGCATATCTAACTTTGGCTGTTGGTCGGCGTCACGATCGGGGGTGTGACTACGATGATTAAAGCCATTCGGCTTAGTTGTTCATCTTTATCACTAATAAGGATGAGAGACAAAAAGATGAAGAGCTAGAATCCTTACAACTTTTGTAAGCACCACGGGGAATATGATCAATAAACCTAAGCAGCAGCCCATAGCCATAGTTGGCATGGCATGCCGTTTTCCCAATGCTGGAGATTTACGGTTATTCTGGGAGTTGCTTCGCACCGGTAAAAGTGGAATAACAGAGGGTACCCCAGGGTCCGGGAAGGGACGCATCGGTGAGCTATTTTCAGATCCCGTTGAAAATAAAGCATGTCGGTTTGGCGGCTATCTCTCTGATCTTGAGCTCTTCGATGCATCTTTCTTTCGCATCTCACCCGTTGAAGCTCAGTTCCTCGATCCACAACAGCGTCTAATGTTGGAGGTCTGCTGGCATGCATTAGAGGATGCTTGCATCAATCCCGAGACGCTGCAGGGAAGTCGTACGGGGGTATACGCTGGAATCAGCAATAATGAATATCGAGCCCTAGTCCTTAATTCGTCGGGTATTAATGATCCAGCTACCAGCCTGTATGCAGTAACTGGAACCTCTTTGAATACGGCTATAGGACGCGTTTCATACGCTCTTGGACTAGGAGGACCTGCTTTAGCGATGGATACAGCGTGCTCTTCATCGCTTGTTGCAGTACATCAAGCCGTTTCTGGGCTACAGCAAGGAGAAACAGATCTCGCACTGGCTGGCGGCGTACACACGATTTTTTCAGGGCAGCTCTTGGAGTTTCGGGCAAATGCCGGTATGCTGTCACCTGATGGACGCTGTGCCACATTTGATGCGGCAGCAAATGGATACGTACGGGGAGAAGGCTGTGGAATCGTCGTCCTCAAGCGTTTTGATGATGCGTTATCTGATGGAGATCGCATCTGGGGGGTTATCCGCGGCGTAGCCCTTAATCAGGACGGAGCAAGTCCAGGCTTGACTGTGCCAAGTAGGCAAGCCCAGGAACAGGTGATTGCTGAGGCTCTGCGCAATGCAGGTATTGCACCTACGGATGTAGACTATGTAGAAGCACATGGGACGGGAACCGAGGTAGGTGATCCAATTGAAGCGCAAGCGGCTGGAACCGCATATTCGGACGGGCGCGATCATAGCAATCCTGTACTCATAGGTTCAGTCAAAACAAACATTGGTCACTTAGAGGCAGCCGCTGGAGTAGCAGGAATCATCAAGGTGATCCTCTCCATGCAGCATGGACTCATTCCACAGCACCTCAATTTTAACACCCCAAGCCCGCGAATACCTTGGGCTCAACTTCCCCTCAAGGTAGTCTCCTCTTCTATGGGATGGCCACACCAAGGTATGCGTCCAAAACGTGCCGGGATTAGCGGCTTTGGCTGGTCTGGCACAAATGCACATCTCATTCTTGAAGAATTTTGCCCCGAAACTCAGGAAGATAAGCTGGCGAGTCCTCTTGGACGTGCAATCACTGTTGAACCGATACTTCCGAAAGAACTACCGCTCTGCAAAGAGCAAAGCTATCTTCCGCGCACAGTGCGCCTACTTCCCTTGGCAGCCAAATCATCTACGGCTCTAAGTGCAGGTGTCGCGAATTATCTAGAGTGGATTGAGACGCTTGAAAACGATCAATCTAACGGGAATGGACTTCCATCCTCATTGCTATCTGACATGGCATGGTCGGCTAGCGTAGGCAGAAGTCATTTTCCACACCGCTGTGGTATTGTATTTGAATCCACTGCACAGTTGTGTTCGAAATTAAAAGAATTGAGTAGCAAGTGCCCTGAGGTACAGTCCTACACATCACCAAAGGTAGCCTTTCTTTTCACAGGACAAGGCGGCCAGTGGACACACATGGGTGAAGTGCTTTATGAGCGTGAGCCTGTCTTTCGCTCTGTATTAAAGCATCTGGAAGAAGTATTTCTCGAAGAGAGGGGAGTCTCACTCCTTGATGTCATGTTTGGGCGGAGTACCCAGGATATCAGTGCGACGCAGTGGGCTCAGCCGGCCATCTATGCGTTGGAATGTGCGCTCGTAGCACTCTGGGAGAGTTTAGGTGTCCACCCGGATGTGGTAATAGGGCACAGCGTGGGAGAATTTGCTGCAGCTTCCAGTGCTGGGATTTTCAGCCAAGAAGCAGGGATGCGTCTCATCACGCGGCGAAGCAAAGTGCTTCATTCGCTTTCCGGATCAGGGGTCATGGCAGCCATATTCGCGCCAAGATCAATGGTGGAAGAGAGTGTTCAGGCCTACAACATGAAGGTTCAACCTGAAGAGCTTTCCATCGCAGCCTATAATGGGGCCCATCAGGTCATTAGTGGAACACCGGAAGCGGTCAAGCAAATATTACAACAATTTGAATCCAACAATGTGCGGGTAAGTCGCCTCCGTACCTCTCACGCATTCCATAGTCCACTGGTCGAACCTGCTCTGGATGAATTAGAAAACATATTTGACGGGATAGAAATACGCCCTCCATCCCAGACTCTGATCAGTAATGTGACGGGACAATTGGTTGCATCTGATGAACGATTAAATTCTGACTACTGGCGTAGGCATGCACGGCAGCCAGTCAACTTCGCTCAAGGTGTGCAGACGCTTTCCGGGCTGGGGGTGAATATTGCCATAGAAGTGGGCCCACACTCGGTATTGGGTCCCATGCTTCTCTTTGCGTGGCCGGATGCATCAGGAAATAACACAAAACCTCCGTCTCCTCCCGTCACACTACCAAGCGTAGTGCGCCCGTCTAATAAAGAAGGTGAATCTGATCACCACGTAGGTACTGATTTCTTACATGCCGTAGCGCGGGCATACGAATCGGGGCTTCCCATTACATTCGAAGGACTTTACGCTGGCGAGTCACGGCGTCGAATCTCAATACCCGCGTATCAATTTGAACGTGAATATCACTGGATCTCACGCCGGCAGTCAAGACAGCGAGGTGCTGGCTCCCCCTTGCTCGGAAGCAGGCATGAATCTGCAAGTGGCGAAATTATTTTTGAATCCGAGCTTTCCCCCTCCGATCCATCATGGCTCTCCGAACATTTGGTATATGAACAAATCATCGCGCCCGGTGCACTTTATGGGGCGTTAGCGGCTGCAGTCATCTCAGAAGAAAACTATGGGCAAGTAGTCATTGAAGAGATGCAGTTCTATAGTCCCATGTTATTTGCACTACCAAAGAATGGCGAAGAACGGCTGCGAAAAGTGCAGGTATCTATTAAAAAAGAGGCCGAAGATGAACCGGCTACCCTCCGCATATACAGTACGTCTGATGAAGAGAATACATGGACGTTACATGCAGAATGTCACCTGTCACGAAATACGCAATCATTCCCATCGTCGCAGGATATCTCTCTAGATTCACTCACTGATAGCCTATCGAAGGTCGATCTGACGGACTTTTACAGCTCAAAAGCCCAGGTTGGAATTGATCTTGGATATTCCTTTCGGACACTCAATGAGCTTTACCAGGATAATGGGGAGGCAGTTGCTGAAGTATCACTTTCACCAAGTCCCCTTCGTACTGTACTCCACCCGATGCTTTTAGATGGTTGTTTCCAGGTTATGTCCGCAGCCAGCAGCGAAGTGCGCAAAGGAATAGATACGGCCTATCTACCATTCGGTTGGAAACAGTTAATCCTCTTTACGGCTCTACCTGAACAGATTGTCTGTCATGCGAGCCTCAGAGATACTCCAGATCATCATAGTTCAGAGAATGGCTTGGACACGACACCAGAAGTGCTCACAGGTGAACTCAAGCTCTATGATCTGAACGGAAAAATGATTGGAGAGGTACGTGGATTCGTCGCAAGGCGCGCAACACGTTCCACCATGATGTCCGCAACACAAACCAGAGCAGATCTTCTCTATGAAGTGGTCTGGCGTGAAACGGCTGCGATCACGGGAGCGCAGCCAGCGGACTTTCTTGTAACTCCAACGCTTGCCGCTGATAGATCTGAACCCTATGCCAAATATCTAGAGGCCCTCGGTGTGGGATATGATAGCCGCCTCGGACTGCTGCACGATCTCCAAAAACTAGCCTATGCATTTGCGTTATCTACATTAAAAAAACTTGGATGGGAGCGCATACAAAACGGCTCTTGGGAAGCGGAAGCGCTGCGAGAAACCTTGGGGGTCTTACCAGCTCATCAGCGACTGTTTCGCCGAATCCTGGAGCTTCTGTCCAGTGCAGGCCTACTGGAGGAGACGGATCGTCACTTCCGTGTGTTGGTCCCGACTGGAAACCCGCTTCCGGCTATCATACCGGTTGACAAAGAGCAGTTTGCACTGGATATGCTTTCGCAGTATCCGCA
Organism: Rhodothermaceae bacterium bin80; assembly: GCA_002238805.1. Classification (GTDB taxonomy): domain Bacteria; phylum Bacteroidota; class Rhodothermia; order Rhodothermales; family Bin80; genus Bin80. Next base: position 17,574 of record MPNB01000007.1, read on the forward strand.
TGGCTCTGTTGAAATCCAGCTATTTCAGCGTTGTGCCAAGGTACTTCATCGTGTTCTCATCGGAAATGAAGATCCCTTGGAGGTCCTCTTTGGCGGCGAAGAGCCGACACCGGCAGATCTGTACTCGAAAGCCCCGGTTGCGCGTGCGGTGAACCAGGTATTGAGTGATGCAGTCAGCATTGCGATTGAAAATCTTCCAGGTGGGAGAAGGTTGCGGATCCTCGAAGTTGGCGCAGGCACAGGATCTGCAACAACTGCAGTATTACCCTGCTTATCAGGATGTTCCTATGACTACATGTATACGGATATATCTGCAGGCTTTTTTACGGAGGCTGAAGCACTTTTCGGTGGAGAAGAAGCGTCCATGCAATACGGAATGTTGGACATCGAAAAAGATCCGCTGCAGCAAGGATTCTCTGCGCATGGTTATGATCTGCTCATTGCTTCAAATGTATTGCATGCCACGCGATACCTGGATGACACGCTGAAGCATTGCCGCATGCTGTTAGCCCCATCGGGACAGCTTTTAGCCTTGGAAAACTTTCGGCCAATGGGATGGCTGGATTTGACCTTTGGGCAGTTGGATGGTTGGTGGAGATTTGCTGATACATACCGTCCTCACCATGCATTAGCCAGTCCTGATGTTTGGGAGGAGGCTCTGCTTAATGCAGGGTTTGTAGACATTGCTGCATTCGGTCTACACCCTGAACATGAGCCAGACCGCGGTATTATCATGGCTCAGAACGCTGCAACGATCCTACCTCCTGCTGGCATGTGGGTGCTCTTGGGCGATTTCAGAGGAATGGCTGGGGAACTAGCCACCGAGTTAGTATCGAATAATCAGCAGGTAGTGCTCGCTACAGGAGAAAATATTACCTCACCAGAGTCACAAGAGAAGACCGATTCTGTTCGATACACTTATGTAGAGTCTACATCTCGAGAAGCATGGAGTGAGATGTTTTCCAACCTACCATCGGATATTCCATTGTATGGGATCGTGCATCTAGTGGCCCTTAATGGACATGGGATTGAGGCGGAAACATCAGATATAAAAGATGATGTGCAAAAGCAGGTAGCAAGTGCATTAGCACTCTCACAGGCACTGGTTGATGAAGATATTACCGTGGAAAAGGGGGTGTTCTATGTGACGAGTGGAGCACAAATACTTGAAAAAGAGCAAGGAGGTAAACCGGCTGGAGCGGCATTGTGGGGTCTTGGCAAGGTGATCGCGCATGAGGCAGATTCTTTAAAGGCTCGACTCATTGATCTTGAAACAAGCGATTCATCGTCACTCCCAGTGCTGATCAATGAACTGCTGTATCCAGAGGATGAAAATCATATTGCCTATCGCTATGGAAAGCGGCACACCGCACGACTCGTGCGTACGGCGAACAATACTGATCATCTGATCTTACCTCAGAAAGAGCCTTGGCGTATTCAACCGAATGAAGGAGGATCCATAGATGATCTGGCCATTGAATTGTTCTCACGTTCGCCATTGGATGGGAGACAGGTACGCGTAGCAATTGAGACAGTGGGACTGAATTTTTGGGACCTGTTCCGCACCATTGATGTGGTCCAAGAAGGTCTCCTTGGTGGCGAAATGTGCGGAAAAGTCGTGGAAATAGGACCTGATGTATCAGAGGTTTCTGTGGGTGATGATGTGGTTGGCCTTGCCTTTGGCACATTTGCCTCAGAGGTGATCACGCACGAAGCCATGCTTGCCCCAGCGCCGCGTGGCATCTCTAAAACAGCTGCCGCAACGATTCCTACCACCTTCGCTTCAGCGGAGTTATCCTATCAATTAAGTGGAATCGCTCCCGGAGAGAAAGTGCTTGTTCATGCAGGTGCCGGTGGAACCGGGATGGCCGCGGTATATCTTGCACAGGATGCAGGTGCCGAAGTGTTTGCAACTTGCAGCCCGCCGAAGCAAGCATTTCTTCGCTCCATCGGGGTGGAGCATGTACTTAATAGCCGTACGATTGAATTCGGCGCAGACATTCTAGATATCACAAATGGCTGTGGTGTAGATGTGATCGTGAACAGCCTGACCAGCCCTGGATTCATTGAGGCGAGTCTGTCATGCCTGACTCATGGCGGGCGTTTTGTTGAACTGGGAAGAGCAGATATCTTGACAGAAGAGGAGATGGCCGAGCTTCGGCCAGATGTGCAGTACTCCATCCTTATGCTGGATGTTCTGAAAGAAAGCGCTCCAGAGAAAGTTGGTCATGCGTTGAAATCAGTGATCCGACGATTCGAAACAGGCAAGTTGAATCCACTTGTGCACACACAGTGGCCTATCGCAAGTGTGGGACAGGCTATGCTGCATATGCGGAATGCCCGCCATATCGGAAAAATTGTGCTCGCAATGCCTCCTCTGCAAAGCGGTAGGTTGCGAGCAGATCGTACATATCTCATCACCGGAGGGCTAGGCGGAATCGGATCAGCTCTCGCTCCCTTCCTGATCGAGCGTGGCGCAGGGACGATTGTCCTGAATGGTAGGCGTGATCCAGATCCTGACGTCAGCGAGATGATTCGTGAGCTTCAAGGCAAGGGACACGCTGTGCATGTGGAACTTGCCGATGTGACTGACAGTGCTGCATTTGAGGATATGCTGATGCGCATGGAGCGGGATTTACCTCCCCTTGGCGGAGTGATTCATAGTGTGGGGGTATTATCAGATGCATCGCTCACAAATATGAGTTGGGAACAGTGCGAGTATGTCCTATGGCCCAAAGTGCTCGGAGCATGGAATTTACACAGGCTGACCATGCAGTATGACTTGGACATGTTTGTATTGTTTTCCAGTGCCGCGGGTGTAATCGGTAACCGGGGACAAGCCAATCATGCCGCTGCAAACGCATTCTTGGATCAACTTGCACTTATGCGTCGCACCATGGGACTCCCGGGGCAAGCTATTGCGTGGGGAGCATGGTCTGGAATTGGGGAAGCAGAAGAACATCGGGAACGGATTGAGAAGAGCTTGGCTGCGCGCGGTGTAAATTGGATTACCCCCGAGATGGGCTTTGAAGCGCTTGATACGCTGCTTAGGCAGGACTTATGTACGTCGGTTGTGACCTCTGTAGACTGGTCAGTTTTCGGCGAGTCAATGCCTGTACAAACCCCTTTGCTGGCGGAACTGTTTGAGAGTATCTCGCAGCCCGAGCAAGAAGAACCAGTCCTTGCTGGCAACTTTATTACACGTTTGCGCGAATTGCCTGATTCGGGACGGGAAGCCCACGCAATCTCTTTCCTGCAACAAGAGATACAAGCGGTGCTTCGCCTTCCGAAGGCACCTGAGTCGGAGACGGGATTTTTTGACTTAGGGATGGATTCCTTGATGGCGGTGGAAGCACGCACCCGCCTCAATCGTGCCTTCGCCGGGGAATATGTTGCATCAAACACCATCATATTTGATTATCCCAACATCACCAGTCTTGCACGCCACTTGGTGGATGAACTATGTGATGTAGAGACTGCTCCCCTCCCCGAGGTACTGTCCTATGAAGTACACTCGGATTCAATCGCAATCGTAGGCATGGCGTGTCGTTTTCCAGGTGCTCCAAATCTGGAAAGTTTCTGGCAATTGCTTGAGGAAGGTGGAAATGCAGTATCGGACTCTCGTCCGCCAGATCGAGATTGGCATGGAATGACTGGAGATCCGGCAGCCGATCGGGATATATTTCGGAAAGGAGGATTTGTTGAGGGAATTGAGAAGTTTGATGCAGAGTTCTTTGATATTCGCCCGATTGAAGCCCGATCCATGGATCCATGCCAGAGAATGGTGCTCGAAACTGCATGGCATGCACTTGAAGAAGCTGGAATCAATCCGCAGACATTAAAGGGCAGCCCCACGGGGGTCTATATCGGAACTGGCAACAGTGAGTATCGTGAGGTTATGAGGATACGGGGGCGCACTGACGGGGTGATCGGAACGATGCAAAGTATTATCCCCAGTCGGCTTTCTTTTTTTCTGGGGCTCACGGGGCCTGCCGTGTCCGTTGATATGACCTGTGCATCCTCATTAGTCGCCATTGACCAGGCAAACTCTGCGCTCATTCACGGAAAAATAAATTTAGCTCTTGTGGGTGGCGTAAAGGCAAACCTATCTAATCCAGTGACGCAGTTCATGCAGGAATTGGGGATGCTTTCGGAGGACGGCTGTTGTCGAACCTTTGATAGCGAAGCAGATGGTTTTGTGCGCGGAGAAGGGTGTGGCATGATGATCCTGAAGCGACTCAGCGACGCCCGGGAAAGTGGGGATCGTATATGGGGCATCATCAAGGGAGCATCTGTTAACCAGAGTGGAGCTAGCGCGGCACTCACGGTACCCAACGGAAGCGCACAGGAAGAAGTGATTCGCAATGCGCTCTCACAGGCGGGATTTGCCGCCTCCGAGGTAGATTATCTTGAAGCACATGGAAGTGGATCTCAACTAGGTGATCCAGTTGAAGTGCGCGCTGCCTCCGCCGTATACGGAGAGGAAAGACCGACGGATCGGCCACTTCTACTTGGAACGGTCAAAACAAATATCGGCCATTTAGAATGTGCATCTGGAATCGCTGGAGTGATCAAGGTGATCTTAGCGATGCATCACCATGTCATCCCACGCCACCTTCACTTCAACAATCCGAGTTCATTCATAGATTGGGATGCATTGCCCGTTCGCGTGGTGGCTAAGAAGTTGGACTGGCCCATTGCCACGGATCGTCCACCCAGGGCGGCCGTGAGTGGTTTCGCAATCACAGGCACGAATGCACATGTAATCGTAGAGGGGTACGCAGATACGGATCTCAAAGATTATGATGAGCCTGGTGCGGGTTCAATTGCAGAGGGAGGTCGTTTTGCGGTACAGATGCCTGAACAGAGCGAACAAAATTGCACTGAAGCGTGGTTCTTGCCGCTTTCAGCGAAATCATATCCTGCGCTCAAAGAACTTGGACAGCGATATATCGGCTGGTTGAATCAACGTGCTCAGAGTGCCATGGGAGATGAGAGGATAGGTACAAAACTGTTGTCCGATATGGCATGGACAGCGTGTACAGGCCGCAGTCATTTTGCTTGTCGCGCCGGCATTGTCTTTAATTCCGTTTCATCTCTTCGGGCGCGCTTGAACCACCTCATCAACTCCCCCAAAGATGGAGAGGTTACATCTGCGTCATCTACCGTTGCGTTCACGTTCGGTGAGCAGAATATCCATGCCGCACAGCGTACAAACGCATTATGTGTATTGCCGCCAATATCCAGCCAATTCACGGATCGTATTGATGAAGTGATACAGGAAATCCATAATATTTCCTTATCCGATTTTCTATCTGGTGATGCAAAAGATCCCGCACTGTCTCCTGTCTTCCACTTCTTGGCACATGCATGTCTTACCGAGCTATGGAACCGCGTTGGTGTTCTACCATCATTCGTGATTGGAACGGGGATCGGGAAGATAGTATCGGCCTATGCAGCGGGAGTGATCTCGCTGGATACGGGCATTCGCATTGCAGTTCGATATGGCGAGTTCAGTGTTTCCGATGTAAAGGAGACGAGATCTATAACACAGGATATAAATACAATTTTAGATGAGGCTGAGTGGTCTGTACCGCAGGTAACTATCCTTGGAAAATCTCCTAAGGACACCGTAGAAATGGGGCGAAGCATGGACCCAGAACTCTGGATTGATCGGTTGCTACATTCTTCCACCAGTGATGACAATCTTGCTGAACTACTAACAAAGCATTCAATTGATGTAGTGATTGACATGAACGGGATGCAAGAAAGTCTGGAAAAGGATACCGGAGAAGCCTCCAAGTCCAATTCTGAGAGAATGTTGGAATCAGGCATCGGAGGGCCTGTACTGATCGCAGGTATAAAAGGTGAATGTGAAAAGGAGGGAGATACGGCTACAGGCTTTCTTTATGCGTTGGCTGCTGCGTATGAAGCGGGGCTCAGCGTCGATTTTACAGAACTATTCGCAGGCAGGTGGTGCGATCGTATTTCCCTGCCCCTTTACCCATTTCAACGTCGCACGTACTGGGTTGAATAACTTGGTTAGTGGTTGTGTAATTGTTGGTTTCACAAAAATTTGTGTGGATATTAATTTTGCTGGATGCATATCCTCTGTACGGATTATTTTGGCAATCTCCAAAGAAACTAACCCATCAGAGGGGGCGCATCCCCCGTATGTCCTGTGGGATCAGATAATGCAAGCTACAGAGTAAGAGCTAAGTCAGATTTTAGCCATCATGCTCCCCCACAGTCGGACTTGCGAACGATCCAGTGATTAATTTCAGATGGGTACAAAAAAATCATCATGAATCGACGCGAATTTACACAACGTACAGTCCAAGCCGCCGGCTTAGCCCTATTTCCGGCAAATATTCTCATCAAACAGACTGAACCGGACGAGATCATTGGTCACGGTGACTACCGTTACCGTGTGCACAGGATCTGGGGGCAACAGGACCCAAGCCTCGTGCCCGTTAATAACTGCCACGAAATGGTTCAGGACAGCGCAGGACGCCTGATTATGATTGGCGACGAAACACGCAATAATGTGTTGATCTACGACAGGTCAGGTAAGATACTTGATACGTGGGGCAGTGAGTATCCCTATGGGCATGGCCTAACGCTCTGGGATGCTGGTGGAGAGGAATTCCTGTTCATTTGCGATAACGGTTTCGATGGAAACCCGCAAGTTGTTAAGACCACATTAGATGGTCAGGTAGTTCTTAGGCTTCCCCATCCACGCGAGGTCGGAGCATATGCAGAGTCTGACGCCTATCATCCAACAGAAACCGCTGTGGGACCGAATGGGGATATTTACGTGGCCGATGGTTATGGTTCACAATGGGTTCTCCAGTTTAATTCCATTGGCGAGTACATCCGAAAGTTTGGAGGGAGGGGTGATGACGATCATCAATTTCAAACGGTACACGGTGTATGCGTAGATCTGCGTGATCCAGATACACCATCTCTGATATGCACGAGCCGGGCGCATAATGCCTTTAAGCGGTTCTCTCTCGATGGAGACTATCTCTCGACGATCTTTCTGCTTGGTGCATATGTGTGCCGTGCAGTGATTCATGGAGAGATGCTGTATTCAGGTGTGTGTTGGTCGAGGCTGCGTTACTTAAATCAGACGCCTGATTCCGGCTTCGTAACGATTCTGGACAAGAACGATCGCGTGGTTTCGAATCCTGGTGGCACCCTGCCCGTCTATGAAAATGGGGTTCTCCAGCTCATGTTGCAGGATGAGCCCATTTTCAACCACTGCCACGATGTTTGCGTGGACACAGACGAAAACTTGTATGTTTGTCAGTGGAATGCGGGCAAGACTTATCCTATCAAGCTGGAGCGGATTTAGCAGCCTTTTAAGAATTGTACGTGCAGACTACGTGCGCTGCTGGCTTCAAAGCGTATCACCGTCCCCGTGGTCTTATCCGTTTCCATGCGGATGACGGGCATGAACCAAGTGTCACTTACAAAGACATGATCAACAGCCTTCGTCAAAGTTAGCTTTTTGCCACGGGGACCACTTGCGACCAGTACACTGTCCTGAGCACTTATCGAGTAGGATATGCCAAGCTCTTCGCTCGTGTAGCATCCTTCGTACATAGACAGCATCGTGTCCTTTGACGGTGAAAGGCGTGTGGCATTTAATCCCTGTGTAGATGCGTTGATGACTGAACCCGAAGAATCGCGTGTGAATGTGATCGTCAGGTTGAGTGCTGGAATGCGGAGGGAGTCTACACCAATTGCTTGAACGGGCACACGGGGGGTGGGAGGCCAGTGAGCGGAAAGTGATTCTCCTCTGGCGATTAACTGCAGAACGTATGCCTTTCCGAAGTCATAAACTCCCGCATAATCACTTAGTGGAGGTACATCGCTCGCAGTAACAGGAGGCTGATGTGGCGGAGCCATGGATGCATCCAGGTAATGCTCTGCAATGCGCTGTGCCATGGCTGGAGCGTTCATAATGGCCGAATTGCTGAGCACAATTGCGGTGAATTCATGATCGGGTATTCGAAGGATCACTGTCCGAAAACCTGCCCATCCGCCTGAATGCGAGATTGTATTCAATCCCCTGTAAGTACCTCTAACAAGCCCGAAGCCATAGGCAATTTCAGTACCATCGTCCAGCTGTCCCTGCGAGTTCATCATAGCGTGTACAGCGGGGGACCCTACTTTTTGTTCTTCAAGGTTCCGTACCCATTTTATGAGGTCCTCGGTCGTCGTGTGCAAGGAGCTTGATCCGAGGGCCATTAGTCCGTTACCAATTCGCTGGATTTCGCCGAATTGTGAGGTGTAACTGATTACGCGTCCGGGAATGATCTCTTCGTGATCGTCCTGAAAATGCGTCCGTGTCATGTCGAGCGGCGTAAATATTCTTTCCTCCGTGAAGGCGCGGAAGGATTTTCCACTCAAGCGCTCAATCAGTAATGCAAGGATAGTGTAACCTGTATTGGAGTAACTGTATTGCGTGCCTGGGACGAAATTCAATGTGCGCTGGTGTTTGATAAAAGTGGATATTTCCTCCATGGAGATCACGTCCTCCATGTTGCGTCCTGCCATTGCAAGCATTCCTGGCCAGTCTCGAAGACCGCTGGTATGATGAATGAGATGCCGAAGGGTGATTGTATGCCCAAAATCCGGCAACTCTGGTAGATGCGTCCGGATGTCATCGTCAAGTGCAATCACCCCTTCATCAACGAGAAGTGCAATAGCAAATGCACAGAATTGCTTCGATACCGAGGCGACATCGAAAACGCTAGTTGATGTGATGGGTATACCGTGTTCCAAGTTTGCCATGCCATATCCCTCGTGATGCAGGACTGCCCCGCGATAGAGTACGACTACTGCGGCCCCTGGATTTTTATTCGTATCCCAAGCACTGAAAATTTTATCCACCTGTGCATAGGCTGGTGCATGTGCAATCAGGAAAAGACAAATTAGGACCCGAATCATTGATTCAATTTTTTAAACCAAACCTTATGGGTGCGCCCGGATGAGGCGCTAAAACCGAGTAAACTGTCCCCTTCCTGTTTGAACTCAAGAGTCCTCAGGTACCAAGCGTCACTGTCAAAAGAATTCAATCCAGTTCGCGACAGTGTTGCCAGCCTGCCCCGGCGGGAGTCCAAGTGCAGTGTATCGGCTTCCATGGTGATGTATAGTGTACTGCCAAGCTCCTCGCTGTAGTAAGTGCCCTCGTACGCATTCAGGTGCTTGTCGTCGATAAACAAAGCGGCAATTTTCATTGCCATATCAGAGGGATTGAATTCTTCTAGATTACCAAGCACTACAATACCCAGATCGTACTCAGGGAAGCGACCGGCCCAGGCGCGAAACCCTCGATGGGAGCCGCTGTGCCCTATGGATCGCGTGCCTCTGAATTGTCCATGGGTGAGTCCAAATGCATATGCAAGCGTGTCACCATTTGTAAGTATACCGCGGGTGTGTGCCAGGTCACGTGTTTTCTCTCCACCGATTGTGCCATGCTTCAGCGCAGTCAGCCATTTCCCCAGGTCCAATGCGGTTGTATACAACCCACTTGCACCGACGCTGGAGTAGTTCACACGCTGTGCTTTATAGCCATTAGGTGCAGTGATATAGCCAGAGGCAACATTGGGGATCACGGTCCCTTGCTCCGATCTGAATTGGGATTTGGTCATCCCCAGAGGCAGGAACAGACTGTCACGTGTCCAGTCGCTGAATGACTGTCCACTCACACGTTCAATAATTTCTGCCAACAGCGTATAACCGGAGTTGCTGTACAGGTATTCTGTTCCCGGATCAAAATTGAGGGCACGTTGACGGTAGACCAAGCGCAGGATATCCTCCTTCGTAATTACATCATCCATACGGTACCCGGTTAATGAGAGTAACCCAAATTCGTCGCGCAGTCCGCTTGTGTGATGTACCAGGTGCTCTGTGGTAATGGGGGGTGTGAATGCATTTAGCTCAGGTATGTAGTCTGTCACGGGGGCATTGAGTGAGATTTTGCCATGTGAGGCAAGAAGTGCAATACCGTACGCTGTAAACTGCTTGGACACACTCGCCACCAGGAACACCGTTTCAGGGGTGACAGGGATATTGTACTCGAGATTGGCTATACCGTAACCTTTGGAAAAGTGTACGCTGTCTCCACGCATTATCACGACAGCTGCCCCGGGGACATCGGGCTTGTTTATGGAAGAGAACAATGAGTCTACTTGGGTCTCCAATGACTGGCCGAAGGCAAGATGGCCGAAGGCAAGATGGCCGAAGGTCAGGAAGCATAGAATTAAAATCTTGCGTACCATTAGGATTGGATGGTGAAACCAAAATTTAACTCAGGTCGATGAAGATTCAAAAGTTAGCTCAGCAGACACGTAACCTTCTTGGTCTATTACTGATCTCAATATTTTTTGCAGGTTCAGTTGTAGCACAGGATCCACTCAGAATAATTGCTTTCGGTGGGCATCCAGATGATTGCGAGGTGCGTGCTGCCGGAGTTGCTGCTATGTGGGCGGCAATGGGACATAAGGTAAAGTTTGTCTCGGTTACAAACGGCGATATCGGTCATTATGCTATGGCGGGTGGTCCACTTGCGCTTACACGTAAGGCTGAGATCGAAGAATGTGGCAAGATACTGGGAATTGAGGAATCGGTCATGCTTGACAATCATGATGGTGAGCTCATGCCCACGCTGGAAAATCGCAAAACAATCGCGAGGCTGATACGCGAGTGGCAAGCCGATATCGTGTTGGCGCCGCGTTCGAACGATTACCACCCAGACCACCGGTATACGGCAATACTCGTTCAAGATGCTGCCTTCATGGTTACGGTGCCATATTTCACACCTACCGTCCCTCGTGTAGAAGAGAATCCCGTGTTTCTGTACTACCATGACCACTTCCAGCGGCCTTATCCATTTGATCCAGATATTGCCATTGATATTGGTCCAGTAGGGGATCAGAAGTATGCGTGTATGGCTGCACTCAGGAGTCAGTTTTCTGATTGGAATGCATGGCTTGGTGGTTACCACGACGAGGTGCCCGAGGAAGAGGAAGCACGGAAAGCCTGGATCCGTGAACGCTTTGAGGCGCGGGATGCGCGTGTAGCCAATGATTACAGGGATCTACTGATAGAGTATTACGGGACTGAGCGCGGCAATGCTGTAGAATTTGCTGAAGCATTCGAAGTTTCTGAGTACGGAAGTCAACCGACCCGGGAAGAGCTAAAAGCGTTGTTTCCCTTCTTTGACGAATAGTGACTCGACGGATTTAAGGAGAGGTGTATTTGCTATAAAGCCAGTGTAATGCATCAACTGAAACGAATCGCTCCGACTACAAGTAGTCACGCGTTGGATCAGTATTTAACCAAGCCGGCGGTTGTTAGCCAATGCCTCGCTCAATTAGACGACCTTTCTCGTTTTGATCTGGTGCTTGAGCCAGCAGCAGGTGATGGTGCATTCCTCAACAAGATCAATCACCCTAACAAGGTCGGGATCGATATAGATCCACAGCACGGGGATGTATTGAAGGCAGATTGGCTCCAATACGAAGTAGATGAGGAGTGGAAACGTGTGCTAGTCGTTGGTAATCCACCTTACGGGCGATACCATAAACTGTCATCTGCTTTCCTTCGACGGGCTATGTCATTTCCCAATATCCACACCATTGCTTTCATTCTGCCCAATGTGTACCGAAAACACACACGGCAGCGCATAATTCCGGAGGAATGGCGCATTGTGTCGATCACAGGTTTAGGGCGTGACTGTTTCACACTGGACGGTGGGGACTATCATGTACCGACCAGTTTTTTTGTTATGGAGAAGTCAGAGGGGCCAGATCTAAGGGTTCGACTCCCCGATAAGGTTACGGGCACACAGGATTTTGATTTTGTCACGCGCAAAAATTTTGATGTATTCGTTTTTGGGGCCTCTCCTAGGCGTGTAATTACTAACCCTACGCCAAACAACAGGGGGTATTATTTGAGAAGCAAGGTGCCGGTTCAGACATTGATTGAAAGAATCAAGAGTGTGAACTGGGAGGGTAATTCATGTGCAAATGGTGGGGTGTACTGGCTGAACAAATATGAATTTGTCGAGCAGTATCAAGTCCATCATGAAGGGAATAGTACCAAGGCAGTCTGAGTGTTAGCGAGACGTGAAAAGTCGCTCTGATCTTATTGGGAGCGGCAGGGTGTCGTCAATTCGGTTGAGAGGAGCGTCCTCCCACTCCAGCTCGACATCACTCATCATCTCTCGCATACTTGGTTTCCCCTGAGCCTTCAGGAATGCATCAAGCAGTACAGGACCATCGGATTTTAGCAGGATCATCGCGCCGTTCTGGCGCAGATGCAAATCCCGGGTCACGTTTCCATCACGGTCCATTGCGCCAAAGTATCCAAGCGTACCCGTAGCCTCGGCAACGGTAGCAAATAACGCAATCCACCCACGAATCGTTTTTCGCTCGTCCGAATCCTCGTCGAATAGTTTGAGTGCAATGGCGAGCGCATCGATGTTCACTATGGTTTCCTGAGTGCTTTGAAAACGCTGGCGGGCTGAGAGTCGGGCCAATCCATTGTCCCGCAAGAATCCGCCGTTATGGGGGCCCGCTGAATAGATTCCCGGCACCCGATCAAACACTGCAGCATCAAGATAGGAGTACAGTGCATTATACAGACCATTGTATAGTGACTGTGGAATAGCTTCACGCTCAACAGTTAGCAGTGCATGAAAAAATTGGAAAGCACTGCCATTTTTGGCAAGAGGGGTCTGAATAGTATGTACACCTGTAGTTGAAGCTTGGTGCTCGCCCATGTAGTTGCGTTGCTCTGCGATCATACTGCGCCATGAAATTCGTCCTGCATTAGTGTCCGGTACCTCAGATGTACCGCCGATAGCGTAGGACAATACGAAAGCTATACTCGCGTAATAGCCGCCAAAAATCAGATCCATGTGTGTGGGACTGAGACCAAAGACACTCGCATCTGCATCGAACGGAAGAAACCCTTGTCCTTGTGCGAGAGCTTGATTGTAGCCCGATTTTTGTTTCTCCAGAAAAGTCAGAGCTTTATCCGCGGTGGACGTTCCATTGAATCGTTGTGCCGCCATTGCCACACGTGCAGCCAGAACAGCATTATCCACGATCGAATATCGGGTTGTGGCCGGCGTGACTGTACCATTCGCTAGACTTAGGCGCGGGATCATATTGCGGTAATTCCTTGGTGGCCGATCAGATATTTGCGCTGTGAGGATCTGTGTAAGGAGGGCATCGACTTCATCCACTCGCAGTGGTTCGTCCACCAGTTGCTGGAGGCGATAGGCTATGGCAAGGGGATCAGTTTCAGCAGAGGGTGAGCCATTCTTGATTGCGCTGAAGGGCAGTTTGGTTGTAGGGTCGATGCCTTCGTTGTAATAACGTGTATTGAACGAGATGAATTCATCCTCATTAATTTCCGGACCATCAAAAAGCGGCGCGGGCTCGTCTAATCCTAAATCTGAGCAGCCAGCTGCAAGGGCGGCCCCACAGGCCGAGAGCTTCAGGAAATCACGTCGTGAAAGATGGTTTTTAGGTTGCATTGGCCGTACCAGGCTTCGGAGCAACGATATTGTTAAGGAAACTTACGACAAGTAGTTCAATGGACTCCGATTGGTCATTTAATATCTCAAGGACTAAGGCACATGCAGTCGTGGCTGGGGATGTAACACATGCAACGTCCACATCCGGCATTATAGACGCAACTGCTATCCATCCGAACGACTAAAATCATAACAGGGCCAAAAGATAAAAGAGTATGTTACCCGAGAAGATCCCCGTCGTCTATGGTCTCTGGTGGAGAAGTGCCTAACAATAGTGATCCCAATGAAGCCTATATTGGGCCGCAGGGGCAGCTTCGACAAATATCACCAGTCAGTGCGAGCTCCAGACCATTAAAATTCAGCTAATTAGACCGAGAGATCGTGCAGTTAAAAGATAAGACGATAATTGTCACAGGGTCAGCAGGTGGTATAGGTCGAGCTATTGCACTTGCTTGCGTCCAGGAGGGTGCGCAAGTGCTTTTAGTGGATCGTAATGAGGTTGGCCTGCGTGAGACGAACGAGATATTGGGGCAGCGCAGCAGCGTGTATGTTGATGATCTATTGGATACCGCATCTGCGACTCGTATTGTCAAAGCTGCGGTGGATCGTTTTGGCGTGCTTCATGGGATAGTGAATAATGCAGCGCTCTTAACAAGATCCAACATTGAAACCACGACCCCGGAGCTTCTTGCAAGGGTGTTTAAAGTAAACGCCAGGGCCCCAATGCTTCTGATCCAGGCAGGACTTAAGTACCTAACTGAAAGTAAGGGAAGTGTCCTCAATATCGGGTCAGTTAATGCGTACTGTGGAGAGCCACCGCTGTTGGCCTACAGTATGTCCAAAGGTGCCTTGATGACCATGACGCGGAATCTGGGGGACAGCCTGCATGCGGAATACGGGATACGGGTGAATCAGATCAATCCGGGTTGGGTTCTGACCGACCACGAGTTCGAGATCAAGGTGGCCGACGGATTACCGGAAAACTGGCCGAGCCGAATACCGCGCGATATAGCTCCCTCAGGAGGATTGGTCCCTCCTGAAACCATTGCTGCAGCTGCGGTCTATTGGCTGAGTGATAACTCCCGCCCAATAAGTGGTACGGTTATGGATTTAGAACAATATCCTGTTATTGGACGGAATCCTGTTAAGGAGGTAGTGTGATTCGTTTTTTTTGTGATCCTTAGGATGGCTAAGGGCCCCATGTAGGTGCAGCGAATGGGAACTCGACTTCCGTGGTGGAGATCTTCCGTTAGCCGGGTTCAAAGTTCAGGCGATTTGCGATTATTTGAGAATTGAGTTAAAATTTTCAAGTACCGTTGCCGGCATGACAAACGAGTTTTCGATAATAACACAGCGACCACGAATGTATGGAGTGCAAGAATCAGGCAGGACTCATGAGCTGCCGTACGACAAGGGTAGGACTAGTTTAGTTGTCAGGTTCCGGTTATTCGGGGTCGAATGATCTATATTTCGATTAGCACGTAGCTCAATCGAATACGTTTAGGCAGGATTGAGAACACGGAAAGTTTGAGCCCAATGAATGTCAAAACTCGATCATCTGGTAGCTTTCTTGATCCAAATTTCTGGCACGGCAGACTTATGGACAGACTGAATATCTCTTCGAGTGTAAAAAAGCTACGCAATCGTATGCAGAGTTTAGATTATGTATCAGGTGAGATTCCCTCCTTTGTTGGCATGAAGTAGCACCAGAAATCTCCGGTCAATTGTTTGTCTATTTCGGGTAAATATCGTTCGAGATAAGTCCAGAAGTCTTCCTTCTTTGCCCATTCGGAAGGGTTCTGAATTGGCCTATCATCGAGATACAGGATATTCTTGGCAGTTTTTGCGATCAGGGCAAGTTGGCTTACAAATGAGTCGTTGACAATTTGCTCTTTCCAGACCTTTCGGTAATTTAGGACCATATCTCTATTTTTCCCAAGAGAACTGGCTGTTGAGAGCGTATAGGCAACGATATTGGCCCGGTAGCCACCTCGATTGCGGTACCAATCCTGACGTGAAACCATGCGTTCGGTAGCCTTGAAAACGATGCCGCGGGCAATGATCCGTTGATAATAATCTTTACTGAATTGTTCAGAAGATTCCTCCCACTTCTCTTCTATTCGCTGCATGTACCGGATGAAATTCTTCTGTGCTCCCAGATTTACCCAATGTGGTTTTTCATCCCAGACATTTTCGAATTTAGCGAGGTCGGTTTTTGTGATTTTTTTGGGATACTTAGCCCTGAAGCGCTTCTTTTCTGCATGTGTTAGTCTGGATTGTGCGTCTGCATACTGCCCCCGAGAGCGTTCATAGAACCACTTAGTTTCGTTTAGTTCACCTTCAATAGCGGGTGCCCATATGCGCCGCGAGAGTTTTTCTATTTCAATATGGAATGGATGGTTTGATCGGAGATCCGGGATGCTTACTTTGTTCTGTGTATTCGCATATTTAGCGATATTCTGTACTACTTCTGGACCAAGGTTATCACTGATCTCGGAAATTTTCATCTGAACAAAAACCTGTGATAGATCCGGAGCATTTTTTAATTGGGATGTGTGATAAAGTGATACCATTGTCTGTCCTCCATTCACAATCTGGAGATCACGAATATGAATGATTTGACTCCTGTCTTCATTGAGCTGTATATCCCGTGCGGTGGCGGTTATGCCATTGTTGTAGGCAAAAAATCTGTGTGGTTCCTTCAGAATCGTGTTACGAATTCCCTTGTTCACATTTCCGCGTGCCTGCAGGAAGCAACGCACGTTCTGCTCCAAAAGGCGGGCTCCATATTCTTCATACAAACCAGCTAGGATTTTTCCAGAAATAACGGCAAGATATGCTTGAAAAGCGTTGGAGCCCACATGTGCTCTAAGACAGGGTAACCCTCGTTCAAACACGGCAAAAAGGTCCACATCCAGTGGCTCCCGCCCGCCCCGTGAACAGTGTTGGCGATGCAGGCGTGAAATATCCCAGATAGAGTAAACCGCTTTAACACCGCTCAAATCCTGATTTTCGATTGCCTTACTGTGAGTACTGAGATATCGCTCGGAAGATAAAATGAAGTTGACGCGTCGAATCCGGTCCTTTTGATCATAGATCCTGCGAGCCAATTGATACTCAGGTGATGTTTCATCAAAATCCAGGTAGAGTAGATCATTTTTCGAAGTGAGGAAAAACCGGCGAATTTGTTTGAACCCATTTTCATAGTCTCTCT
The DNA here is from genome assembly GCA_002238805.1 of Rhodothermaceae bacterium bin80. Classification (GTDB taxonomy): domain Bacteria; phylum Bacteroidota; class Rhodothermia; order Rhodothermales; family Bin80; genus Bin80. The sequence goes on from MPNB01000007.1 coordinate 34,346, forward strand.
TATTGAGTGGTTCAAGGGTTTGTCTGTTCTCAAAATCTGCAAGATGTAAATCCAGGATAGTCTTCCCTTCATGGAAAAAGTATCCGTCGACCTTCATACTACCCCTACGGCCTCGACGGTAATGGCAGTGTTCAAATCCATGTAAATCACCAGTTTCAATCAACTCTTCCGAGACTTTGTCAAGAAAAGCATTGCGCTGAAACTCCCCATGGGTTTTTGCATCAATCTGTAATTGCTGATGGAACTCCTTAAAATACTCGTCACGTGTCATTTGCATTTGTTCATATTCCAGATAGTTTCAATTGGACAAATAAAAGGTTCTGCGGCATCAATCTGTAGTGTATATCTTACATTTTGAAGCCCTCTAGACAGTTCGGATCGGACAATTCGAGGGAACTCATCAGTAATCCGATAGACACATGTTTCAGCAACTTGAAATGAAGGGCTGTCGTAGTGCTGGAGTTCTGCATAACCTGCTGTAGCCAGTTTAATCTGATACTCATCGAGTGTAGAATCCCCGCTCAGATCGTTTTCGATTCTCCGTACCATTTCGTTGAGAGACAGGGCAGCGGGTAACTCAGTGCTCTCAATAATGCGTTCTACCGTCAAAAACAGCCACTCGGCTGGGCTTTCCAACTGGTCCTCAGAGGAGATATGGACAAGATTAGGACCTTTGTTCGAAATTGCTTTTATCTCCACAGCCGCGTTCTCGAATACAAAGTCCTGATTCCCACCCTTTGGTCCGATCCATGCATCCAACGCATCACTCTGGCTGAGCTTATTGATGTAGAGGGACCGAAGAAAGTACAGCTCTGCAAAAAGGCCTCTCACCTCAGCGGGCGACAAAAGTTGAGGTCTTTCCCCAGCAAGAAACCGTTGCCAGCGCTTCAATTGATTCAGTGCGGTCGTCAGAGCAGTTCTGGAGTCAGACGTATTGCTGAGACTCCGCACCAGCGTTTTGCATAGAGCATGGAACAGGTCAAGATTGATATGGCTGACCAATGTTATGATCAAGGTTTGTGCATGGCTTCTGGGGCGCTGCCGAAGATCAATATCAATTCCCTGAATGTTCATATTTGCTTTGAAGAAAGCATTTCGGTGATCTCCGTCAAGTTCAGCAACCAGGAGACAGTGTCCGTGTACGTCTTTACCCCAATAGATGGGAAGCAGTCCATCAGCATTGATTCTTCGGACGTTGTAGTCTACATTTGGCTGCTGAATGTCGTCCCAAGGAGTGGAATAGGCCATAAATTCGGTTTAGACTAGCTTCGTTTTCATGATCAGGTTTTAATCTTCACCGACATCGAAATCATCATCGCGCATGCCATGGGTGGCAAATAATTCCAACCGGATGTAAACTGGATTTGCTACGATCTCCACCTCGGTGATATAATCATCTGGAGGAAAGCTCATGCCAATTGTTGGAATACGGATATTTTCCAGTGACGAACCGGTTTTTCCAGTCAAGACATGTATCATAAGAAGGGGGCATGTTCGAGTTGCACGATAATCCGCGTCAATGACATTTCCTACGCGATTATTCTGTTTTGCTCGATCAAAGGCTTCATACACTTGTTCCTTTGAAAGTCCAAGTCCTTCGTCTCCTCGGCTTGCGGCCCGACCTTTATTCAAAACCCACTTCCCGTCTTTAATCGTAGATTTTCTCTCTTGGGCTCCCAAGTGTAGTAATTTGGATGGATCCTCTCTACTTTCAATCGAAACCAGAACGACATCACATGTCTGATATTTATCAGATGTTTTCCGCAAATAATTGATAACACCGGTCTTTTTGTGTTCGAGAGACTTATCAGTGGTGAATTGAGTTAGGAAGCGCTCAACCTTCTCTGTAGGAACATCGCGCACGATCCATCCCTTAGTACTTCCCTTACCCGGTCTCTTTGCGCGCTCACGGTTTTCCTCTGTCCACGTCTCCAATATGAGTTCTTCATTTTTGGAATTCAGAACAGGGTCCGTGGGCAGAATTGTGAATTCCTGAAGTCGTCCGCTATAATTATACCGCAGAGTGCGCTTCTCCGCATCTTGCATTTTCCTTGGTGAAGTAATCAGAAGCTGATCGGGATGCGTTTCCACATATAGTCCAAATTCCCTGGGTGTCTTGCCCATTTGGCGCATATCGCGAACCTGATCTACCAATTCGCGGGTAGCTTCAGCTACATGTGAATACCACGAAATTGCATCTCCAGAGAGATGGACACGGCAAAGGTCGTCGTATCCAAGCCGGTATCCAAACCATCGTCCCATCTGCATCAGGGTATCGTACATACGGGTGTTGCGATAGACATAGCTCACGCATAATCCTTCAATAGTGAGTCCACGCGAAAGACTCAATCCTCCAACTGCGATGGCTGTAAGTCCACTTCCACTGGCTTCATGTTTCTTATAGTCCAACCTGTCATCAGACTGACCGTTAATCATAAACAGGCGGGTACTGGTTGCTGCTTTTTGGAGTTCAGCCTTGACATCTACCCAAGAGTGACCACAATACGGGAATGCCCGGTCGAAAGCCTTTTTCAGCTTTTGCATGCTTGCATTGCGGGAGGAAATTGGATCCCGCATTGCGTAATTCGCCTGCACAGCCTCTTTGACTTCTCTCAGATATATGCTTACCAAATCACGGATTTGTTTTTGCACGTTGACAAATCGAGACACATTGATCATCATGGAACAGTGGTGTGCCTGATAGCCCCGTAGGTTTCGAATGGCTCTTGCAACGATGAATTCGTTTATGGCTGTGTATAGGCTGGCAGGGAGCACAGAAATTTCATGATCTTTCTTGTGGCTCAAAGGCAATACATCATCGCAGTCGGTGACCGGGATGGTCACCTGACTGGGGACATCTTCAGTAAGAAACACTCTCTCTGGTCCAAAGTAGGTGGTTGGCGCATCTAGGAAGTAGATAAAATCGCGGGGGAACAGATCATCTCTCACCTCGTCATCGTAAGCATCCGGGTTAATGAAAATGTTTGCAAACGGTGTGGCGGTGTATCCTACGAAGCTGGACTTTGCAAACAGTCTCAGGATCTGTCGGATTAACCGATTGGTCCGGGTGGGATCATGCTCAAGTTTGTTCGTGTTGATCGAAGCATGATCTGCTTCGTCATCAATCAGAAGCATCGGGACTGTTTCGATTTGGTCAGCCCCTTGGGCGTTCATATCCTTCAGCCAGTGATAGAGGGAGGTCAACACATTCACGTTTTTTTTGACGACCAGAATAATCGGTCTGCTAAAGTCATTGAGTCGCCACCCGCTTTGTCGGGCTACTTGCTTATTAAAATCGTTGCTAACGTTAGTAAGTGTTACTGGGTGAGGGAATTGAGAGGTTCGCCCCAGATCAGTTTTTCCAACGCCAATTATTTGTCTTGATTCCGAGTGCCGCCCTACAAATCCCTCGTCAATGCGCTGTTGAGTCTGGCTTCGGAGCACATTATGGATTCCGGCGATCACAATGATGAACTTGTATCCTGCGTCCGCAGCCCGGGTGATCAGTGCAAGATAGTTTGCTGTTTTCCCCGACTGTACATTGCCAATCACCAAGCCACGCCGGTCCCATATGCCATCAGAGATCGGGTTCTGCAACATTCCGAGGATTTTCTCACTCACGTCTCGCAGTGACTGGCACATCCTATTAGACCATCCAGAAGAGTCCAAATAGTCGAAATAAGCATCCGAATAGATCCAATCAATGTTTGTGCGTTTGTTAATCCAGTCAGAATCATGGCCGGTGTCCTTCTGAATCAGGGAAACTCCACTTCCCATCCGGGTAGTGATTGCCATAAGTGCCCGGTCAACGATCGGTTTCAGGTTTCCTCCATATCCAAAGGGTTTTGCAAGCTGCTCTGCTTTGGATCTGGCTTCCTCATTTGATGGCGTAGAGTCAAAAGCATGATTTAGAGCCTTAATCAGCGTGCTCACAAGGTCATTTTCCAATTCAAGCGTATGTGCCATCATGTCTGCCTCCCCCCCAGATAGTTCTCTACGATGTTCCAATGCTGATCAAAGAGATGTGTCGTTCGGATGAAATCACGAAACTTGTCTGCGTCAGAGCATATACGCTCCGGAAGAGTGTCGCTCAGCAGCTGAAGTCGCTCCATGACGATTTTTTCTTTTCTGCTTAACGTGTGGACCTGCTTCGGATCATCATTCCAGTCAATGCTGATCATCTCCACTGGAAGATCTTCTCCAATTCTATCGAGGAGCAGCTTCAGTTGCGATTGCCCGACTTGATTCAGTTGCTGATCCAATTCCTGTACCAGCGGATGATCTGCATTAAGCACATAGCGGACTCCTTTGGTCGAATCAGAGAACCTCTCCCACAGTGGATATGGATTCTTTTCCGAGATTAGCCGCTGTCCCCGTCCCGTGTAGACCCTCTTGCTTCGGATAGTAATTTTATCCAAAATCTGGTTTAGACGATCACGGACCGGGCGGGGAGGCTGAACGCGCGATTTTTTAATATCAATGGTCCACCAGCGATCAAGAGAGCTGGGAAAATCAATCCGAACTCGTGCCAGTTGGGCAGCTTTATTTTTGGAAATAAGCCGAAACCATCCTCCCCATGCAACCAGACGGCAATTCCGATACACATAAACTCCCTGGTTTTCAAAAAAACTGCTGTAAGTCTTGTAGAGGTCGTATTTCTGCACAGATAGTTTGCTGTGATGGGGTAGGATATATCCTTGCAGCCGAACCTCATGAGATCCAATGGAAATGCGTTCAAGCGGTAGACGCTGCGTAGCTGTATGATCTCGACAAAATGGATCAAAAGCCTTAACACGGTGCCCATTTACGGATATTTTCAACCGACTGCACCAAGGGACATCTCCCTTCATGAATTGGTGAAACACCAGCGCAAGATGTTGTGTAACCGCAGCCAATTTCTTGCTTACAATCCGTTGCCGTTCCTGTCCTTTGGTGTTTCCGAAAAGCCGATCCAGATTACGCCAAAGAACTAGCGTCCCCTGCTCGGGTAATTCATCAAAGAATGGGAGGCTGTAAATCTCTTCCTCATCCAGAAGGGAGATAATCCAGTCGTCCGAGTGTTCCACTACATCAAGATTCCATTCGGCCGCGTTTAGCTGGCCGTTTTTTCGACTCACAACGGTAAGATGCCTGCATTGGGATAAGGAGGCTGTTTTCAGACCCAGTCCAAACTTTCCGAGATCATGAGAAGATCTCATTCGATTTCGGTCAGCACCGCCATGCCGCATGGCATGGATGATTTCATTATTCCCCATTCCCTGGCCATTATCAATGATGGCCAGCGTAGGCTGGTCGGCATCCGGGATGCAGTAAACATCTATTTTTCCTGCGCCGGCTGAAATGCTGTTATCCACCAGATCCGCGATCGCAGTTTCGAGTGAGTACCCGATATCACGCATGGACGCAGACAGGGATGCTGCACTTGGCGGGAGGCGTATTTCACGTGGCATGTTCGACCTCCTGCAGGTGGCATGCTACCCGGCGAGTGGCCTGTTCCAGGTCCGCATTGATTTCACACTCCCAGACAATGATGATCTGCCAGTCTAGGTTTTTGAGTGCCTCCACATTCCGTTTGTCCCGCTCGAGTGTACTGCGGAATTTTTTCAGCCAGAAGGCCTGATTGGATTTTGGGGTGGCCGCGTGCTTACAACCATCGTGGCGATGCCAGAAACAACCGTGTACGAAGACGACCGTACGGTATTTATGTAGCACGATATCGGGCTTTCCTGGCAGTTTTGTCTCATGAACCCTAAACCGGAACCCGAGTCTATGAAGGCTTGACCGAAGTTTGCACTCTGGTTCCGTATTACGTCCCTTGATGCGGGACATATTCCAGCTGCGTTGCTTTTTGGAGAGGTGATCTGCCATCATATTCTCCCTCTGGCAACATCCAGCACGTCTGCGACGACATCCCCAATTTGGCGAGCTAAATATGGCGGTACAGCATTCCCGATCTGGCGATACTGTTCGGTTCGGGGTCCCTCAAATTTGTAATTGTCCGGGAACGTCTGCAGCCGGGCTGCTTCACGCACAGTCAGGCTCCTGCATTGTGCCAGATCATAGTGGATATAGTAATGACCATCTTTAGCAATGTGCGCTGTGATTGTGGAGGCAACCCGCTTTGGCAACTGCACCTTGAATCGGTCCACGAATTTTTCCCCTACCTTTCCATCTACAACATCACGGTGATTCGGCAACAGAGCCGGTGGAAAGTCCTGTAATTTTGGACTCCTGCCGGTCACATGAGCAAAGGCTGCCGCGAACGCATAGCGCCTGAGGTCTGCCGTCATGTGTGCACGCGCATCGTGCCCCGTCAATGTGCGTATGCGCGGATCATATATAAATTCCACTGCTCCACCTGTATGCACTGACTGCGAGGGATAAGAGGTTGCCTTACGCTTCAGCTGGCGTGGAGTGAATTTGAAGAGAGTCCCCACTTTGCTGAGTATGGCTTCAGTGTGAGGATGATCTGTAAAATCTACTTCCTCCAAGGAGCTAATTGCTTTTGTCCATGCCTCAGGAGTATCTGGCTTATCTGTAATTCCACTGCGAATTTTGGGCAGTTGCCCGATAATTTGCTCCACGGTTGGAGGTTTTTCACATGTTAGCTGCGGAGGTTGAATATCAAGATCGCTACGGATTCCCAAGGCGAAGACTCGATGTCGGGCTTGTGGTACACCATGCAATTCGGACTTGATCAGGAAGTCATGTGGCTTAATTCCATCGAACAAGCCGACTTGATTTGGGCAGTAAAGTCCGTGCAGCTCATACGTCGGAGATATATCCGTAGATGCCCCCAATGCACGGCATGGATTCCTGAGATCTTCCCAGATCATCTGGATCATGGACTTCCCGTTATATTTAGCAGAAAGGAGTCCCTTCACATTCTCCATCACGAAGAGGGGAGGTCTGTGCTCAGCAATAACCCTCAGGTATTCTTTGTAGAGAAGGTGGCGCTCGTCCTGCTCGAATCCGGGCATTTTTTGCATACGCGACCGGCCTGCTACTGAGTATGCTTGGCATGGTGGCCCGCCGACGAGCACCCATAGGGGGACATTTGCTAATCGCTCAGCGATGATCTTGCGGACACTGTCATGATTTTGAGGTCCGAGTGTGATATGCAGAGCAGACTTCTCGGCATGATGTGAGGCGGAAGGATGAGACTCAAAGAGTTCAGCAGAGTCAATAGCGCCGTCCAGATAGCGATAATAGGCTTCTGGGGCTTTACCAAGTGGGAATGATCTAAAGAAATGTCTTAGGCGAAGCGTCTTATGCGCCCAAACGTCTTTTTCAATAGATGCGGCTAGAAAAAATCGGGGGGGGGGTAAATTGTTTATTGCTGCCGGTGGCGGCAGTAAACCCTTCGCCCAATCCGCCAGGTCCTGCGAAAAGATCAACGACAGGATATGGTGATATTTCCATTAAAAACAGAATTGACGGGGCGTGCAGTTATCCGTGTGCTCTGGCAATATAGTGAATTTAGATACTTAGCAGCAATCCGGGCATGAGTTTAATTGAGTTCAGAATCCGCCGTGAGCCGACTTCGATCCATGGGTCCATTAGAATTTTTCGGCGCTTCGAAGACGCACCGGAATTCGGGATTTCTCGAGGGGATGCTTTCATGTCCAGATAGTGTCAATCCGAGGACTATTTCTCGTGCCATTCTGCCAAAAGGGCTTCCATCATATGTTTCGACAGAGGCCTGATTTGGGAAGATACGGATCGCATTTTACCGTAGTCTAAGTTCGAAAAACGGACGCGCAAGCACCTTATACTACGGAACTGGCCTGGAACTAGATGGGGATATTCGGCACGACTGTGGTCTGATCACCTCCCTCGTCCAATATCTTCACTGCTTGGGGGCTCGAATTTGTCTGGAATGATTCAAGAATTCTGTGTGCTTCTTCATTGGGTTTTACAACGAAATAGCGATGCCGCTGTGCGCTAGGAAACGACTCGGGATCATGTGGGACAACTCCAGAGGTACACCCGAAATCACCCTTGCAACCCCATGGAGCTCGTGCTGCTGCAGCCCGGTAAAAAACGTCCACTAGGTCCAGTGCGATTCCCCATCTGCAACCATAAAACCGCAACACCGGAGCTTCTTGCAAGGATTTTCAACGTAACACCAGAACTCCAATGTTTCTGATCTAGGTAGGACTTGAGTATCTAACGGAAAGCAAAGGAGTGTTCTCAATATCGGGTCAATCCATGCGCACTGTGGGGGAGCTACTACTGCACTGTTGGTTTACGGTATGTCCAAAGGTGCTTGATGAGTATGACGCGAAATCCTGTTGAGGAGGTAGTATGATCCGTTTTTTGTGATCCTCAGGATGGCTAAGGGACCCGTGTAGGTGTAGCAAATGTGAACTCGACTTCCGTGGTGGAGATATTATGTTAGCCGGGTTCAAGCTCGGGTATTTCGTGATTATCGAGAATTGGATAGAAAAATCTTCAAGTGTCGTTGAGTATGACGAACAAGTTTTCGATAATGACACAGCGGGCATGAATGCATGCAGCAAAAGAATCAGGAAGGGTTCATGAGCTACTGTATGACAAGGGTTGGGCCTTGCCGGCTAGTTAGGCGTAAAAGAGAATAGAGCAGTTGTCAGACTTTATTAAATCAGTCGGATCATTTACGGAGTAAAATATGAGGTCCGTAGCACGTGATTTTACCATCGCATTAATAAGTGAGATTTTCAGTTCAGAGAGTGAGCTAATCGCATGCCTTGAGAGCGCACGTGATCAGGGCGCGGTATTGGCGATCTTGCCGGAGCTACCGTTCAATTTGTGGTCCCCAGCTACGAGGATAGCAAGCCCAGAGGACGCGGAGGGGCCGGGAGGTTGGCGAGAAAAGATGCAACGAGCTGCTTCCAAAAAAGCAGGTATAGCAGTATTGGGAGGGATCATTCGCGAAGCTAGTAATGGTCTTCGAACAAATCTGGCGTTGCTGTCAGATTCACGCGGCCGCATAGTAGGGTCGTCTGCGAAACACGTCCTGCCAGATGAAGAAGGGTTTTGGGAGTGTGATCATTACCAGCCATCTACGGATCCTCCACGTGTGGTTGAATTTAAGGGGACTAAGCTGGGTATTCAGATATGCTCGGATGCTAATCGACCTACCGCAGGACAGCTTCTCGCTGCACAAGGTGTGCAGGTAATCCTGGCACCTCGTGCGTCAAGTCCTTCCTCATGGAAACGATGGCGACTGGCTTACCAAGCCATGGCCTTGACCTGTTCGGCGTGGGTGGTATCGGTCGGGCGCCCTCGCCCGGAGTTCGGGGTGGACATTGGGGGCCCGTCACTGGTAGTGGATCCCATGGGCGAAGTTGTTTTAGAAACAACAGATCGCATTGCTGTGACAGCATTGGATTTGCGCGCCGTAGAGGGTGCCCGGCGGTCATACCCCGGCTACCTTGCATGGCCCGCAAAAACGTACATGGCCGGATGGGCTGAAATTCATGAGAATCACGTTAAGCAGACAGTTACATGAAAACCAGGTTTGTATTACTTGCTTTTGTTCTTACCTTTCTGCCCCAGACGCTCATGGCGCAGAAGACAGAGATTATCAACTCACTGGATGCTCGGGCAGACGAGTACTTTCAGGTGGCTCATAAAATTTGGGAATGGGCTGAGGTAGGCTATCAGGAGGAGAAGAGCAGCGCTCTTCTGAAGGATGTACTTGCACGTGAAGGGTTTTCTATTGAGTCAGGAGTGGTAGGTATTCCTACGGCTTTTATAGCTGAGTATGGAAGTGGAGCCCCAGTGATTGGCATACTTGCCGAGTTTGACGCTTTACCAGGATTATCACAGAAAGCAATTCCAGTCCGGGAGGCACGCGTGAACGATGAGGCAGGGCACGCGTGTGGTCATCATTTATTCGGTGCAGCCTCGGTAGCGGCTGCTGTAGCCGTTAAGGACTGGTTGGCTACCAGTGGGCAGAGTGGCACAGTCAGACTCTATGGTACGCCCGCCGAAGAGGGGGGAGCCGGTAAGGTGTATATGGTTCGTGAGGGGTTGTTTGATGATGCGGACGCAGTGCTCCACTGGCATCCAGGTGACAGAAATGATGCCAGCCCGGCAACGACACTGGCAAATCGTTCAGCAAAATTTCGGTTCTATGGACATTCTACACATGCGGCCGGAGCTCCTGAGCGGGGCCGGAGCGCATTGGACGGAGTGGAAGCCATGAATATGATGGTCAATATGCTTCGTGAGCATGTACCCCAGGAAACACGTATCCACTATGTCATCACGCGCGGGGGACTGGCACCTAATGTTGTCCCGGACTACGCGGAAGTATACTATTACGTACGGCATCCCCTTGCTCAGACATTGGAGGAAATTTTCCCGCGTGTTGTCAAGGCAGCTGAAGGAGCAGCCTTGGGAACCGGCACCACTATGGACTTCGAAATTATTCACGGCCTGCACAGCATATTGCCCAATGATGCTCTGTCTCAGGCTATTCTGTCCAATATGGAGTCCTTGGGAGGGATCCAGTATGATGCAGAGGAGCAGCGCTTTGCCGAAGAGATTCGAAAAACACTGGATGCGGCGTCTATTCCTTTGGGTTCAGAATCCACGGTTCAGCCGTTCCTGCCTAAGATCACCAAGGGATCCACGGACGTTGGAGATGTGAGCTATATGGTACCAACTGCGGGCTTTTCAGCGGCTACCTGGGTTCCCGGAACAGCAGCACACAGCTGGCAGGCTGTGGCCGCCGGAGGGATGAGTATCGGGAAGAAGGGACTCGTTCTGGCCGCAAAAACCCTAGCCCTGACAACCTTGGATCTGCTATTGGATAACGAACTGTTACTTACAGCGCGACAAGAGTTTGAGGAGCGAAGGGGCCCCGGTTTTGAATATCAGCCGCTACTTGGTGATCGAGATCCACCCTTGGATTACCGGAAGTAGTATCATGCCAAGTCATTTGGCGTGATAGGAAGAGCAGGGTTGGTCACAGATGTGCAGTGGTGTTTTTTCCGAAGAATGCTTCTAATGCGCGTTCTGAGTTTGAGTGTCCATAACGTGTCCCGAACCACGCAGCTAGAAGAGAGGCAAGAAAGCCCCATATAAATGGATCGAGTTCGAGAGGGCGAATAGGACTGGCGTTGCCGATGGTTACAAAGCCAATCAGGTACAGGAGCACATAAATCACTATCCCAAAAACCATTGACATGATAGCGCCTGACTTATTGAAGCGGGGCCAGTACAGACCGAGTGCTACAGGTGCCAGGAACGCAACTGCAAGCCCCCCTCCGGTAAATACGATCAGATACTGTAGAAACTGCGGTGGGTAAAGCGCTCCAATTGTAGCCAGAACTCCAACAAGAATCGTTGTACCATAACTGAATCGCTTCAGTAGGCGCTCGGTAGCGTCGGGCCGGATGGATTGCTGGTAAATGTCACGGACAATACTGGACGTGATCATCAGCATGAAACTGTCTACCGTACTCATCGCAGCAGCGAAGGGGGCAGCAATGAGAATTCCAGCCATCCATGGAATACCGGCTCCATCCGAGAGCAGGTAGGCCATTACGGGCATAATCCTGTCGGGTGTATGATCTAGTCCAGGCGCAAGTAGGCGAGCACAACAAAAGATGATGATCAGCGGGAAGTAGATCAGCGAGAAATAAACCGCGAGAGAAGCGATGGCACGGCGCAGGGTGCGCGTGCCGGTAAAGGCCATAAGACGTACCATGTTGCCGGGCTGTCCAGTACCGGCAAGAGCCCAAAAAGCAAAGAAAGACACTGCCACCCCGAGCGGTAGGAAGCCGTTGGGGTCCGACGGACTGGGGCCAGGCGGACGCATATAGGTGCCTTCCGTGTTGTCCCCCCGGGCGTACGGTATTAGCTGACCGACACGAGGTTTAGCGGGTAGGAGGGGGAGTTCAGTTTGTGTTATCCGCGCGATTTCCCGCGGTGTAACAACCTGCGTAACCTTTATGGATACGGACTCGGTATTACCTGCAGGAATGAGTGCTGCTTCGTTCGTGCGTAATAATCGTCCCTCGTCCATGAACCATGTGTCCGTATTAATCCTGATGCCTTCGGGCGGTGCTGGTGAGTCAATCACAAAAGATGCTGTTCCCAGGCGAGGGGCTTGCATGGGATTCATTTCTAGGGAGGCATTACGGAGGCCGCCCACCTGTACCAAGGTAAAAACCAGCATCAGGAGTACACCGAGGAGCATAACAAAGCCCTGCAGAATGTCGGTCCAGACGACGGCCCTGAATCCTCCAAATGTGGTATAAGCCACAACCAGAACGGCAAACACGAGTAGGCCAAGTACGTACTCGGGGCCTGTGCCAGTGGGTATCAAATTCGGTAGACCACTTTGAAGCCAAAGAGCTGCTTCCTGGTAGAGGGGAGAATCCCCCAATAACTGCTGCATGATCAATGCTGCAAGCGTAAACTGGGGCACGAGGAATACACAGAGCAGAACCGATAACAGTACAGTACTCATGAGTGCCAGCGCGCGACTTTCAAAACGCGCATGGAGAATATCTGGTATCGTGATTGCCCCCGTTCGACGGGAGATAAGACTCAGGCGTTTGCCCAGCAAGCCCATGCCGCAGAGGGGAAAGATCATGTAGCTGGCTATCCATAGTGCCAGTGACCAGCCATGAGCATAGATGAGTGATGGGAACCCTGCAAAAGAGCCCGCAGATGCACTGGTTGCTCCAAAAGTCAGGGCAAGCGCAATGACGCCCAGTCCGCGGCTTCCCAGAAAGTATTCGCTAATGAACGCCCGTTTCTTAAAGGCATAGTTCGAGAGCACCGCCAGCCCAAGAACAATAGCAGTATAGCAGAGAAAGGCAATTAGCGGAGCATTGGTATCACTGCTCATCGCTCCCTGTCTTTCATGTGACACAGGGCGAACCAGAGACTATAGGCTGTGGCGATGAGCCAGGGTAAACCTATTCCGAACACCACCCATGTAGGCATACCCCATAGTAACTCGACACTACCGGGCCTATATGCAAAGATGGCACAGTAACCGATTGTCCAGACCATACAGACGGCCCAGGCGATCAGAATATGCAGGGCTTCCCGGCGTGCGCGTCGAAAAGCTGAAGGCATTATCGTCGGATCTCCAGAATGAGCTCGGTTTCAACAGCACTGCCCAGCGGTAACTGGGCTACGCCAACAGCAGAGCGTGCTCCGATTCCTGAATCTCCAAAAACTTCTCTCAGAAGCTCAGATGCCCCGTTAATCACCAGGTGCTGATTCGTGAAGTCAGGTTCAGAATTGACGAAGCCTGTCAGTCGGAGAACTCTGGCAATACGATCCAGTGAACCCAGCGCTTGGCATGCCATGCGCAGATTGTTAGCTGCACAGAGCGCCGCTGCCCGTTGCGCAGTGGCAAGGTCCAGGTCGGACGGCACTTTGCCTGCAAATTGGAGGTGGCCCTGTGCTACCGGCACAGCGCCGGATACGTAAGCGATCGTGTCTATCACTGTAACTGGTTTATACAGTCCGCCGGGAGCAGGCACATCGTCAAGCGGGTAGCCAAGTGATTCCAGACGTTCGAGACGGTCATGCATGGATTTGAGGTAAGCAGTGACGAAAGAATTTAAGCCAGTTACCGTAAAAGATACCGTTTACATCGGCAGCAGAATAGCCGCGTTCGTGAAGCAACTTCGTCAGTAAATGCAGATCAGAGTAGCAGTCCAGACCAATAGGTGTCTGATCACTGCCAAAGCCACCATCCAGATCACTGCCGATGGCGATGTGCTTAGTATTGCCGGCGAGGTCACAGATATGGTCTATATGATCCACAGCAGCACTCATATTTACGACTGTGCGACTGGTCTCGCCACGCACCCAGCCGGGATATAGCATCCACGCATCGAATGCAATACCGATAACAGCATCTCGGGCAATCAAGTCACGAATTTGCCCATCGGAGAGTTGTCGCTGTCCGGGTACTAATGCCCGGCAGTTATGGTGACTGGCCAGAATGGGCCCGCTGTAGTACTTCATAACATCAGCCATGCCTCTGTCACTCAGGTGAGTTACATCCAATGCGATGTTCAAAGACTCAAATTCGCGGAGCAGCGCATATCCTCGTGGGGTTAGTCCGTCGGTTGTGTTGGTACCGCAAGCGTATTGTCCTGCGCCGTAATGTGTTAATCCTGCTGCACGGACTCCCATTTTATACCAGCGGTGCACATCGTCAGGATCCAGTATGGGATCGCACCCTTCGAAGCTGATAATGAGGCCCAGTGTTTCTGGATTGGCCCAGTGCGTATTCAAATCATCAACAGTACGGATAATACATGCTCGCTGAGATCGCTCGAGCCATTTGTAATAAGCAAACTGTCCGTGCGCATGTGCATGTGCGATAGAGGGATGAACATAATCCAGATCACGTCTGAGCGTGGCTAGCGGGGGAGAGGGGCCACTGCGTGCCAACAGCGTAGCTACACAAATGTGCAGATCTGCACGTGCAAGTTCGTCCAGTGAGACTGTGCAGTTACCGCGAAACGGGGCATCGTTGTACTGCGAATCCGCCTTACACAGGTCATCCAGGGAGAGCGTCAGGTCCCGATTAAAAGAGAGCGCATTCCAAGCCAGGTCTAAATGCGCATCAAAGAGTGGTGTTAAAGGCTTAGCCATCTCCCGTATCTCCGGGCACATGGAACCCCGCACGTCGAATTAGTGCCAGAGGGGGCCGGAAGGACACTACCTCGGTGTAACCACTCCCAAAGTACCCGAACCCGTTTTTTACATTGGAAAACGTCCCCGGCTCTACCAGAAAGTTTTCGTCAAACACCTCTACGGGTGAAACCCAGTTGGCATCTCCTACATGGACTGTGACATTCATTTCTCGTAGATCGATAATGTCTGGAGTTACGTTGTTATCCGCGTCGAACAATTTATAGATATCCAGATAGTCTTCTCGAAGATCAATATTGAGCAGAAACCCTTGCGGGTCTGGTATGGCATAGCCGGCGTAATTGAACACAACGGGTTTAAAGATCGGATCGCTCCCGTTAATGTTAAATCCGACCAGAATGTACTCGACGTCAATGCGCGGGAGTGTAGGGGGGGCCCCTCTAATGAGCAGTGGCATGAATGCCTCGCCAGGTCTCAGTGTATCCGGTTCAAGCACAATCAGTTTGGCGAGCGCAGGTACAGTGGTTACCGCCTCTGTTTTTGCACCATCGGATCGTTCGACAACCAAATGGTAGGTTTCTCCCGCCTTTGCTTCGAATGCCGACCAGTACACATGGCGGTAATCACCGTCATCCAGTTGTATAACGGAGTCACGCCATACCTGTATGTCTCCTGTCTGCATACGTGTGGTTCGCACTACCGCATCAATGGGTTCGGGGCGGATCAAAGAGATGTTATTTTTTATTTCGAAGACGCGTACAGCATGCGTATCAGCTTTCGGGTTGATAATGCCGAAAACGGAAAACGGGTATTCGATTTCCAGGCGTGTTTCTACGGTTTCGGAGCACGCTGAAAAGAGGAGCAGTACAGCTGCTGCTAAGACAAGGCTCTTGCGCATATCAGTCAAAGTCAATTCTCAGGCCGGCGACCGGCACAATTGGTAACTGATAATTACGCTCGGTAGTGAATAAATCCAGTGCAAATAGGTTACGCCTGTTGTAGGCGTTAATCACT
Organism: Rhodothermaceae bacterium bin80; assembly: GCA_002238805.1. Classification (GTDB taxonomy): domain Bacteria; phylum Bacteroidota; class Rhodothermia; order Rhodothermales; family Bin80; genus Bin80. The sequence goes on from MPNB01000007.1 coordinate 49,982, forward strand.
CCGACCTGTGCGGTTAGGATGAATTTATCAAGGACAAATTCCCGTTCAAGTGATACGTCCAGTCTGTGATAAGTTGGAAGTAGTCCCTGGAAGGGTTGACCATAGATCACGCGCTGATCATCCGGCACCGTAAAAAGATTCTGAATACCATCCAGTAGGACGAACCCATCGAACCCGTACACATGATTAAAGGGGCGGCCGCTACCAAAATTCCATCGTGCGCTGACATCAATGCCGGATACACGTGTAGTTGCGACTACATTTAGTTGATGTCTGCGGTCATGAGGTGGACGAAATTCCAGGCTTTCACTTCCAAACCACAACTCGGCGGAGGGTTGTTTAGAAGTGTAGCGTACACTGGAAAGGCCATAGTTGATGTATCCGTACAGTCTTGGTTGTCGAACTTCGGCTCGCAATTCGATTCCCATAGCCCGGCCATCGGCCCGTTGCAGACGAGACGTAAAGCGGGGGTAGGCAGTCCACTCGGCAATAAAGAGATCGCTCAGCTGTTTGTAGTAGGTTTCTGCGGATAATTCAAGCCATGGATAGGGGCTTACACGGTAGCCAGTCAGTGCATGAATTGAGCGTGAGAGTTTTTCTGTTGGCGCGCTGCGCCATGAAGTAAAGATATTGGTTGCGTCCCTCCGATCATTGAGTCCGAAAATTTCCTGGTGATACCAGCCGGCCCCCAAGCTCACTTCGTGCTCCCTGCGCTGCCAGATAACCCGGGCACGTGCTTCAAAATTATTGCGGTCTTCCTGTCCAGGGAATACCTCTGCGATCCCTGTTAAACGGGCTCTCAGTTCGGAGGTGATGTAGAAATCCGGTTCAAGGTATATGCCAGCTTTGTGACGTCGACTTACACCAACTTCAAGATCCTGGAAAAGTCCGCCCAAGTGGGCGGTTACCTGTGGTGCCCGCCAATACAGCCCCCATTTCCATTGTGTCCGCTGATAAAAGCTATTCATATGGACAGCGTACTGGAATCCTGAGATTCTTGACCAGCGCACTGGATTGTTTGCGGGTCCCTGATCGGTTTTGAGGTAGGAGTAAGAGAGCTGTATTTCGGCAACGAAGGGCAGTGCTCGTGGAAGAACGACGTAGCGCAAACCAATTGCCGCGTTGCGCCAACCTACTTCTTCGAGAATCTTATCTGCCGACTCCAGGCCAATGTTCCCCCGGTCATTCGTATAAAGGGCACTGATTGAGAGCTGACTGTTGGAGCTGATCTGCCCATGTACTTTGAGAAAAGCATCTCCGAAAGTGTACGGTGTTTCTTGAGCGATATAGTGCTGAGCAAATTGTTTGACAACAGATTGGCGCGCTGAGGCCATAAAGGAAAGTCTGTTGTAAATCAGTGGGCCCTCGATCTGTGCTGAGCTTACAAAGGGAGCGATGGAAGCAGCCCCGGTATAGTTGCGTTTATCTCCGTTACGGGATCTGATGTCAATGACCGAAGAAATACGGCCCGTAAAGGGTGCACCGTATCCGGCTGTGTGAATATCCGCCTGGTGAATAATATCGGAGGAAAAGGCTGAGTAGAATCCCAGAATATGGTAGGGCTGATAGACGTACATACCGTCTATTAGTGTCATATTGTGCGAGGGCTCGCCTCCACGGATATAGTATTGGCCGCCTCGGTCGCCGAGTGTGACTACACCAGGTAGTGTGGTCAGAAAACTGGCTAGGTCGCCAGACACATCTGGTGTTGGCAGGAGATCCATATCCTTGGGACTTATGGTTTGCAGTCCGGCGGTTACTCGGGCTGCCCCGGCCTCAAGCTCGGCTTCGACAATCGCCTCTTCCAACATTGCTGGTGAGGTTTGCAACGCTATGTTAAGGTTCAGTCTCTGCCCCGTCTGGAAGACTAGGGTATCCGACCAAGCGGTGTACCCGACAAATGAAAAGCGCAGCACATATGTACCCGCTGGGATGCGTGTAAGGTTGTAGATCCCATCACTATCGGTCACACCGCCCCTCAGTCCCCCAGTGTCGCTTTCCAGAACGACATTCACACCCACAAGGGCTTCCAGGTCATCGGCATCAGTTACAAAGCCCCGGATGCTTGCAGTCTGTCCAATGGCTATACCGCTCCACACAGACAGTGCGATCAGGAGCAGTAGTCGTCGAATATTCACTGTTAGGAACCAGGTGGATAAATAACTAGAATAGCGTTGTCGTTAAGGAAAGATAATGGAAGAAGCGTTAGGTTGAGTGCTACTGCAGACATAAAAAGATTATCGTAACTTGACGGGGCGATTATCATGACCAGAATGTCACAGTCACGCCGAGAGTTTTTAGGAGCAATGGGTGCTGCCCTGGGATTAGCTGCCTACCAGCAAGGAAGCAGCAGAGCGCAACCCAATTCTACCGCCCAGATAGCAGTTCAGTTGTACTCTGTACGCGATCACATTCAATCTGAACATGACGCTGTTGAGGTGTTCAGCAGGTTGTCTGCAATGGGATATCGTAATGTGGAGACCGCATTTTGGCCCGAGGGCCTGAGTGTTTCACGTGTGGGGCAGTTGCTTCGTGAGGCGGGATTGGAAGTTATCTCTGCTCATGTGGAGTTACCTGTGGGGGATGAGCGGGAGGTCATGTTGAGGACTGCCGAGGCTTACGAGTGCACCCGTATGGTTTGGCATGGCTGGCCTATGGATGATCGCTATCGCTCCAATGAAGGAGTTGATGAACTGACTGAGCTGTATAACGAATGCCATGAGTTCGCAAGCCAGAACGGGCTCACGCTGTATTTACACAACCATTGGTGGGAATTTGAACAACTGCCCGATGGATCCCTACCGTATTATCGGCTCCTAGAGGGATTGAATACAGAGATTCTCTTCGAAATCGATACTTGGTGGACTCTGGTCGCCGGGCTCAATCCAGCAACTGTACTGAAGGATTTTGGACGTCGTGCACCGCTCCTGCACATCAAGGATGGTGCGGTTATTAATACTGAGGGTCCTATGGTAGCAATAGGCACGGGGCTTCAGGATTTCCCTGCGATCACGTCTGCCGCTGCTGCAGATTACTGGATTGTTGAGTTTGATAGCTGTGAGACCGATATGTTTGAAGCGCTCGCGAGCAGCTACAACTATCTCTCGGAGCTCAGTATGTGACCGTAGTACAAGTCGGCAATCAGGCAAGACCTTGTGGGTCAGAGGCATCAATTACAAAGCCCCGGATGCTTGCAGTCTGTCTGGACGCCGAAAAAAGACTCAAGCGGATCCCCAACAACCCACAACTGAGAGCCCTGGTTCACAGGATTGAGCACTATCATGAACCCGTAGGTCACTATCTTCGAACCTCACGTCACGCCCCCTTAACCAACTAACATTTTAGAATCCCCACAATCACAATTTTGGAAGTACCCAAATGATATTTATGATAGAGCAGTCAGGGATTCCCGCAATTCCGATTGATGCACCTGATCCGACAACCGCCCTGCTATCGCATTTGAGAGCATGGGATCGTACAGGGCAATTGAATATTGAAGTGATAGAAGATGAACATTCCGCATGCGATTACATCGTTAGAAACGAAGAGCACGGAATCAGAGTGAGATTTTCGGTAAAACCAAAAAATGACGGAAGGGAGAATAACCAGGAACCGAGGAGTGTGGACCAAGAAGATCAGATTTCAAGAAGTAGCTGGGTGACGACACTGATTCTATGCTTACTTTTGACGGGTGCGCATCGTATTTATGTCGGGAAAACGGGTACAGGTATAGTAATGCTTGTTTTAATTGTTTTTGCTTGGTGCGATGTTATCACTATGGGAATGGGAGGGGGAGCGGCTAGCCTCATCATTATTATACCGCTACTAATTTGGTCTGTGATAGATCTTGTTAAGATCCTAAGAGGAGAATTCACTGATAAGCACGGCAACCGGATTAGAGAAAAAAGGCAGTGACGATAATTCTTACTAAGGCATAGATTGCCGATGATACGTGCTGGGATCCACCGTGCGTATTGACATCTCCAAGCTCATCTGCGTCATCATTTTTGTCTATCAGTTCAAGGGCTTTTGTGCCTTATGCATCTGGTAACGGAGCCAAATACCCTTCTTTCTGGAGGAGTTTGATGAGCTGTTTTCGGTTACTTTTGCGGAGTGCATTATAGTGTCCAATTATCCAGCCAGCAGCTGTACTGAATTGGACCTCGTGCACCGCTCCTGCACATCAAGGATGGTGCGTTCATTAATACTGAGGGCCCTATGGTAGCGATAGGCACGGGGCTTCAGGATTTTTCTGCGATCACGTCTGCCGCTGCCGCAGATTACTGGATTGTTGAGTTTAATAGCTCTGAGATCGATATGTTTTAAGCGCTTGCGAGTAGCTACAATTATCTCTCGGAGCTCATAATTTGACTGTAGTACAAGTCAGCAATCAGGCAAGACCTAACTATCAACAACACGAATGATGCCGCGCATGGTGTTTGCGTGGCCCGGGAATGTGCATACGAAAACGTACTCGCCGGGCGTATCCGGGACACTGAAGACAATTGTATCTGAAACTCCCGGTTCGAGCAGCTTGGTATGAGCTACGACAGCATCCGAGACGGGCACATATTGCATCTCATGTCCTTTTAGTCCCAGTTGCATTGCGGCCAAGGCGACTTCATCTGCTGCATCGCTTTCGACGACCACCAGGTTGTGTAACATATCATCGTCGTTATTGAAGGTAAATGTGACATTGCTGCCTGCAGGTACAGTGAATTCAGTCGTGCTGAATTGCAGGTTTGGCAACGTACCCACGGACAGTGCTACAGTGGTCTCATCTTCAGAAACCTGTACGTTGTTAGCTACAGGTTGTACAGCATTTTCGCCGACTTCAGTCAGCAGTGATGCTCCCTCCGGTGCCCTGTTTACCGTATAGAACGCAGTAGGATGCAGCAGTGGGAGTCCATCTTTTGAGCGTAAACCTTGAGCGGTTACCGAATAGATGTATCCTTCGCGAAGACCATCTAGTACCAAACGAACTTCTTGGCCGCCCTCAGACACGACGGCGGTTCTTACTGTATGTGAAGCGATGTTGATAGGCTCACTGCCGTAGGTGGAGTGGTATTTATAGGTAAAGCTCTCTACGGAATAGCTGGCAGCATTGCCGGCTGAAGCTTTATCCACGGGTTGTGTCAGCGTGATCAAAAATCCGTCCGGCATGATGCGAACCTCATGCATCTCAAACGGGATTTTGCCGGTCCATACGAGTCGTTGCAATGCATACGGTTTGCCGCCCGTGGCAGCCCAGCCTCGACTGGTTTGACCGACCATCATTCCACCTTCAGGATCCCACGCCATACGTAGTACTCCAGAGGCAAAACCTTCCCGAAAGGCAATCGCTGCCCCTTGGTACACCCCTTGCACTTTCTCCAGATAAACACGTGCGATCTTGCTATGCCCCTGATCGCCCACGAACAATTGCCCTTCAAAGAGTCCAAATTTGCCATCTGTGGTATCAGGGACGATATCCGACGTGGATATGCCCAAAATCGTGTGGGGAAACCAGACTGCCGGTGGCTTAAGGGCGTCAATTTCTTTGGCAACTTCGAAGAGGGGCTTTCCGGTATCCGGTATATCCTCTGGATTTAGGGACAATGGGGAGTCAGGTTCATCCGTCCAGCGTAGTCCGGCAGGGTTGCCCACAAAATCTCCGGTTTCCACATGTGTGATGTATCCGGAGCCAACCCAATCTCCCTGGTTCTCTGCATAAAACAGATCACCAGCCGCATTCATGCCCATACCGGCAGGGGAACGCATACCCGTAGCAATGGGGGTCATTTGGCCATTACTGTCGATCGACAGCATCCAGCCGCGCCACTTGGATTGGCTAGCACCGTATCCGATCCATCCTAGGTTTAGCGCCACCACCATAGATCCATCTTGTTGTATGAGCGGACCGTACGAGTACTCATGATAATTGCCTTCCAAGGGCCAAGTATACACGGTTTTGTAATGGTCTGCGGTGGCGTCTCCATTGGCATCCATGAGGCGGGTCAGTTCACCACGCTGTGCAGTATAGAAAGCGCCGTTGTGCCAGGCTAGCCCAAGGGCTTCGTGAAGACCATATGCAAAACGCTGAAAATGGGGCGGTGATGATCCAGCCATGACTGGATCATCAATCAGCCATACTTCACCCCGTCGTGTAGCAACACCAAGACGGCCGTCTGGGGTAAAGGACATGCCCCCGACCTCAAGTACAATATCTTGTGGGATGGGGACAGTATCTATGCGATAGTAGTCCGATTCCTGTGGTACCTGTGCCAGACAAGGCAAGGCAATGGTCAGCGACAGAATAACTCCGAAGAAAATTTTCATGCTAGATTACCACACAATGAGATATTTAGCTGTTGTTTTATCAGCATCTTGATCTAGGGGGACCATAAGCACCTGACCATTTTCGGTTGATTGGATCACTGCGTTTGCTGCCTCCTCGATATACCAGGTGAATCCGTCAATGGCATAACGATCATCACCGAGTGCGTCTATCTGATCACTTACTGCTGCACGTACCCACATTGATGCGTCTGTGATACCACTTAGGGTCACGGTGCGTGACAACCCTGCTCCGTCACTGTGAGGTTGTATATGATCCTCCAAACTCGCCTCTCCCAATGAGTATGTGAATACGGGATGAGGGCTGAGTCGATAGCCCGTGAATTTGAGTGTTTCGCCGGTACTTATTTTGTACGCTGACTCTCCCGAGAATGTCAACGTACTTCCGAGTGGAGTAACAGTCTGGTCGTGTCCTCGGTTATGCCACATTGATGCGGCATCCAGGAAAGGTCCACGCCATGCGTACAGTAGTGACCCGTCAGCCAGATCAAGGCTATAGTGCACGTTATCGGGGTTGCCAACACTGACTGCATGGGTTCGTTTAGCTCCCTGGTGAACTACAAATCCGCGTAGAACCAAGGGCACGTCACTGGTTGTTACTGGAATACGCTCTACTGGTGCAGACCTTCGGGTAGGATGGAGCAGGGCTTCCACCTGTATAGTAGGTCCCTCTACGCTCAGTGTGACGGATGGAGGTCCCCAACCGACGGTTTTGTAGTAGCTAAAAGTAAACGGGTGAGCCCCTTGGCTAAGTTGTGTATCTGCATACACGGTGGTCTGATTATGTGCGTGTTTGAGGACGTTTTGCCCCGAGATTTGCAGCAATGCACCTCCAATCGGGCGACCCCTCCAGTGAGGATCTCCGGTAATCCAGCCTAGTGCGGCCCCAAATCGGTATGTGCCACTCTGGGGGATGTGGATTTTACCCTCATAGCGAACAGCAACTGGGTTCGTGGACGTAACAGTATGCTCTTGAAGAGTATTGGCAGTTCCTGTCAATGTTGGTGTTCCCACACCGTTCCATATTGCTTCTTCCAACGGTTCGTCATGATATTCGTGGTAGGTGACGTCGGTCACAGATACCGATTCACTCCCAAATGTGCGGTAGCTAAAATTCCGAAACGCTACAGGTCCGTGATCTCCCTGGATCATGAGGGGACCAGTGGGGGCTTCACCTTCAAACCCGGCAGCACGCGTGGGACCCGAAACGGTTACATTCTCCTGAATGATACTGCCATTGAGTATAACCTGGACGAAACGGGCATGCCGTACCTTGCGGCCGCTCTCATCGAATTCGGGTGCTTCAAATACGATACGCAGTTTTTGCCATAGGCCTGGTGCACGACTAGCATTCAGGCGTGGTGGGCGCCCTTCGAATCCTTGTTGTTTGGATTCGTCCCAGCGCCGATAGATCCCGCCAACATCCCCAAATGTTACCTGTGAACGCCTCCAGCTATCTAACAGCTGGACCTCATAACGGCCTTGAAGATAGATGCCGGAATTAGATCCCTGAGGCATCATAAACTCAAGTTCAAGTTCTATATCTCCGTGTGACCAGCTGGTGTAGAGATTGGCGCGGGCTTCCTCAGAAGGTTGATTAACGAGGACACCCGTTCCTGGGGAAATGACCAAGTTATGGTGAATATGTCGATTCCCCTGCACGCTCCCGGCCAGTTTCCAGTTTTTTCCCGGTTCATCGAAAGCGGACAGTGACACCAGCGACATAGGTTGCAGCGGTAAGCGTGGTTGTGCGTTTACAGCGAAGCTGATCGTAAACAGCGCGGCGAGGATGAGGGAGATGCGCATTAAAAAGGGCATGGATAGTTATTGGGTCCTAATTTGAAGCCATCAGTCCCGCGGTACTACCCGAAACGTTCACTCTATTGGTTCTACCGCAATTAGTGTGGAATGATTAAATTTGGGCTTCATCAAAATATAGTGCAATCGTATGGACTCTTATCTGGATTTGACGCGCCCCACCTTGGGATTGGGAAACGACTGGAAGATTGACAAGGTGCTGCTAGATGAGCAGATTCAGCGGATTGACATCTACATTTTGCATTCGGGGGTGCGTTAGTTTGTCCCGAGACGGGAGAGACCGGGACGCTCTATGATCATCGGAAAGTGCGGACTTGGCACCACTTGGATTGCTACGAATTCAAGTGTTTTGTCCATTGCCGGGTTCCCAGGATAGATGTAGGTATGCGTACGATTAAGACACCCTGGGCGAGTGCCTCGAATTGATTTACGGATGCGTTTGAACGGTGGACGATAAATGGATTGATCCAAAAGATCAAAACTCTTCATCGTGACTCCGACCTAGTTGCCGAATCCGTTCAGTTGAATTAGGCTGCCTGCCTTGCTCGGACGCAATACGTCGTCCAGTGTCAGACGAATTTACCTGCGGATCACCCCCTCTGGGGTTGATTCCATACTCGTGTCACCTATTTCTATTGCTTTGCCATCTAGAGGATGACGGAGTACGAGCGTCCTGACCTCTCGTATGTGCCGGATCTGGAATACGGGGGCCGGAATGTGGGATATCAATCCCCATTTTTTTCAACCTGTTTCCCATGTCATCCGCGATTTTTGCGAAATCCATGTCAAAATGTTTCCCGGCTTTCGAAATGTTCTTGTGTTGTCGATCAATCTTATCCATGGTCTTCCTCTGGTTGGTTACTGATTCTTACTAGGGAAAGCATTTGTGTTGTCTCCATATAGTCGACGATGAATGCATGAAGTTCTTTCACGGTTGTGTGAAGTTCTAGGAAATTAGGCTTATCGAGATCCTCGATCATTAAGCCCACCTCATCCTGCAATGTTTGCATTGAAATTCCGCGAGAATGCGCATGCCATCTTTTCGTGTTATTCAATTTCTTGGCTATCTCTTTCGCCTGCTTTTGCTTCATTGCTGAGGTTACCTCCCTTTTCTTTTCTTGCGTTTTGTTCCAATTCTTGAACTTATAAGCAGGCAACCATTTCTCTAATAATTCTACCGAGTGCTCTCTGGCTTGCTCGTATTGGTGAATATCTGCTAAGTCAAGTTTTAGTACCAATCCATATTCAAGTGGAGTTAGTTTTCCCGTTTTAGATTTTTTATTTAGCTCCTCAAATTTCTCTAGGTATCCCAAACCCGGTATCCACTTCCCATCAACAAAGAACTGTGGGTCAATTGGCCCCAACTGGGAGAAGTAATTCATGTAAATATTGTCAGCAGACAGCGCAAAGATTGTGCCAGCAGACATCGCTTGTCCGGGGATTATGAAATCAATACAGTTATAGTGGTGGCGAAGAACTTCCACCGTCTTTTCAACCGAATCAACCCAGCCACCCCCCGTGTCCAGTAGAATTGTGAGTGTATCGTCCCTATTATCTAGATTTTCTATTCTGTCTCTGACTAACGAAGGGAGATCACTATGCATTGGTCCATAAATTGCCAGAGCGTCTGATTCTGTGACTGATGCCAACTGGCTCAGTCGCCAGAGAAGCATGTTTTCAATGAAATTCTGCACTTCTGCCATTTGGATGCCTTTATGTCAGGGGGAGGCACTCTTTGTCGGTCTCATGGTGAGGGCCAGCAGTGGGTATCCCCTCCAAGGTAAGGAGCTTGTCGCGGACAGACACTACATTGATCGCCCGCATACCGGATTGCTGGAAGGGGGCGACTTGGAAAGACTCCTTGTCTGGTCACAGTGCGTCGCGTAGCGTCAAACGAATTTAACCGCGGGATCAACCTCGCTTTGGCATTTGCTGCCATACTCATGTCGTCTATCATTGATGTATACCATGACGGAAACAGATTCAGCACCCACGCCCGTAGCTTACGCAATTCCATGAATATTGTTTATTGCGCTCCCGAGGCACGAACCCATCAAAACTGCCTACCAAGGTTCAGTCGACCTGTCACGTTCCTCGTATTGCGCCTTTATTTTGAATCCGGTGGCATAGGAGATGGAGGACTTCTACAAACGAGTTGCGGGACAGACCCGCTATATGACTTGTATGGCCCCCGTGGGCCTAACTTCCTACTAGCTGCTCCAGTACACGCTTGCCATCGGCGGCAAGTATTGTGGCCCTTTGAGTAAATCTATCTGCCGGGGGTAAAAACCTTGGTGCTAACTCGGTAATGCGGATTACTATTTCGGCAACAAGGAAGTCGAATTCAAGCTCCTTGTAGTTTTTGAAAAAATAGTCCTCGCCCCAAGCCACTATAGGAATTAGGCGCAGGGGTTTGTTGGTGGACAAGGCCACATAACCTTTTGTACCCACATAATTACTGTGGACTTCTAGATTGGCCAAATAGTATAGTTTGGCATATTTCTTGTCCACGGCCTCAATAATGGCGGCAGTACTCATGCTCTTCTTATCCTCAGGATCCAACCATGCAAGCGGTTTTGGGAATGCCCTGAAATGCTCTTTGAGCGCTTTCTTCAGATCCTCGACTTCCTCGTTCGTAAAATAATGGAATTTCATTTCATGCCTTGCCTCAACTCCGCGTCCCTGATCTTCATGTGGTACACGGTCGTGAGGAAGCTGTATGCGATATAGTCGTGGCAAATGGTCCGACTGCATGACAGATTTCCCGAAATGTAATAGCACGTAGCGAACGCCTCTATGACAGACCGTAGCAGGGCAAGTGACGCGTTTACATAAGACTCTTCTACTAGCCTCATTATCGCACTAGCGAGATCCACAACCGTTCTGTATAGGTGGCTATAGCACCAAGCGCGCGCATTGTGGACAGGGTGCCCTCCGGAAAGCATGTCATTTATCAAATCCGAGTCCCATAATATGGGTGAGGGAGCCTTGATCTCGTCCTCCAATTCCAACGCCAATTTGACGGTCTGTTTTATCAACGGTGCCAGTAATTCTAAACGCGTTGTGTCGTGTTTAGGGGGCGGAGAACGTCTACCCTTGTCCCTAGCAGAGTACCTATCTAATTTGTAGTTCCAAATTACCGCCTCCATGTATGTTGCGGCTTGTGAGTTTGTGGTTTTGATCGCAGGTTCTAGGAAGAGTGATGCGCGCTTATACCCGTTTGGTTTTGCGGGATAGCGATTCAATTAGTTCTTTGGAAGACCCAGCGATGATATCACTTTGGTTAAGTGTTAGTTCATTAGCAATACGCATCTCATCGTAAGGTATGGAAATCATATTTTTGCTATTCTGAGGGAAACCCCATGCCAATACGACATCCCACGAAATGGGATATAAGAGTTTGGTATCTTGATGCCGTAAATCATGCTTGGCCTTAGGGTACCTGGTGACACCAGTATCCCCAATCACAAAGCTTTGAGTTTTCTTCTCGGGGACCAGTGCTGCAATGTTTCTGCTCGCAAGTAATGGAGCGAAATTGAGATAGGGATTGTCCATCGTTGTTTCTATAAACATGTTGTGCACATCTCTTTCCTGCCTTTTAGAATCAAGACAGTATGACTTGGCCGCTGGGTGGACAGGGCGAAATTTGCGCTCAAAATCGCTTACAAACTTTCGGATCATGTCTTTTCCAAGCAATCTTGATAGCCTGTCTGGATGTCGAGCAAGTTGGGTTACCAGGAATTTTGCCCAAATGCTATGCTATTATATCTTGCGGTTAGCGAAATACTGCATCCATTCCGTACTTTTTCAAGAATCTTGCGCACAATATTAGACACTTCTGATTCAAACTTCGATAATGACTCTTCTAAATGCGTTGATCCTGAGCCATCTTCAGATATGTAAGTGTATAAATGGTTCTCCATAAATGCTCTGCGGGGAGATGACGGGTAGATCTTGCCAACCTTCTTGTTGAAGCAGTGCAGGTTTCCGCTCTCATCGATGAAATTACGCAAGATGAATTGTGGAACATAGTGGTGGCTTTTGGGGCCGTTTGATGTGGAGGACATTTATTTAGAGGTTTTGGTTGGTATGACTTCGCTGCGTGGAGAAAATTCGGTACAGGAAAATAATCCAATTTCAACCATGAAACCACTTACCGCCTAACCACTTTCTGCACACCCACTGGCCGACCGTCGGCTTCCATCTGCACAAAGTACACTCCATCCAGCATGGCCATCCCAGTGGACCCAGTGGGATCCGCTCTCATAGAACTGGTCCGTAGCCGTCGCAACCCGGCGCCTCAGCACACCAAACACGCCCAGACGCACATGCCCTGGTTTTTCGGTGGCGAACGGCAGCCTCGTATCGTTGACGAACGGGTTCGGGGAACTCTGCGCGCGAGGTGCTGGACACCAGCGCAACATCTACAGCGGTTGCGGGGACTGTAAACAGCCCGCGGCCAAAGGTGGCTACCAGGATCTCTTTCCAGTCATGTGTGAGGTTGATGCGGGTGATTGGCACGTTCGGCAGCACCCGATTTTGACGGGTCCAAGTCTCTTCCTCATCCAGGGTTTCCCAGAGTCCGCTATTGGTTCCCATCCACAATACATGGGTATATAAATTTGATCAAAATTTCCCCGAAATCCCACAAAAACGACTCAAAACCAGCTGAATCTACGAGCTCTTGGCTCAAACCTGCGGAAATACCATACCGAAATGGCTAAATCAGAAAAACCTAACGCCGATTAGCCACTGTAAGGGGTAACTTTCGTTATCGTGCTATTTTTTCGGTGCAAAGTGCCGGTAGAGGAGCCAAGTAACCGCGAAGGCAATAAGAAAGATGAACGCCGGAATCCCGATGCCCCAAAGAAGGCTGAAATCTGCCTGTTGCAAAACTCCCATTAGTCCTCACTCTGCTTGTGTTTACGCCAGGCGCGGTACGCCAATATAAGTCCAAGAAAGGACGCTGCGTACGCGATCGTCATGCCAATGACTGTGGCTAATGCCTGATTCATGATGTGTTCTTATCCGTTGATTGCCAGCGAACCTTGGCTTCTAGCTCCTTCAGATAGCCCTGTTGTTTGGTTTCGTACTCGTTGGAAATGGCCTTGAGTTTCGGATCAATCACAAGGTGTACCAAAATGGTTAGCACGATACCGATGGCTAACATAATGTATCCGGATACCTGCAGCAGGATTGACAGTGCAGCTCCGAGGGTAATCAGCACATAACATGCGGGAGACAGGATGATGGCGATCCAATCTTCTTTGGTCCATTCGTCGGCTTCGTTGGCCGACCACTTTCGGCGAATCATGGGGCTTTTGGGTAAGTATCTGCTGGACGACTGGCCTGGTCTGCACCAGAAACAGTTTCACCATTAGACATAATTAGACCGCGTCGTTCTGCTTCGTGCCGAACAGGTCCCCACCAACCGACGGGGCGCGACATTACATAGTAATGAACAAGGTGATCCATAGGTTCAGGCTTTGTGAGTAGCGTGACCGGGAAGTAAACCATTGCGCCTAGGATCATTAGTATCCAAAACTGTTGGTAATCCAACAGATGGGGGATCAAGTTCAGTTCCGGTAGTATCCACACTACGAGCCAGCTGAATCCCAAGTTGGCGATCCAGGAAGACAAGTATCCCCAGGCATTGAAGCGCCACCACACAACCTGCAGGATGTTTGGCAGCCAGATACCTGCGGCCATGATCCAGAGTGCAAAAATGAGCCACGACGTGATGTCTTCCATAATAAGGCCGTAGAAGAAGGACCCCAGAAGCAATATTCCAGTGGAGATACGGCCGACTTGCACCAGGCGTTTTTCGCTTGCTTTAGGATTGACGTAGTGCTGATAGAGGTCGCGCGTAGCGTACAGGGCACCGAGGTTGAGGTGCGACGAAACCGTTGACAGATGAATCGCCAGGATGGCTGCGAAGAAGAAGCCCAACATGCCCGCAGGCAGGTAATCGAATCCGAGCCGGAACCAGCCCATTTCGTATTCACTCTGGTCTGTGATACCTGGAAAGAGGACAAAGAATGCCAAAATGGCGACGGCCCATACAGAGTTGCGAACAAGGCCAATGATGGTTCCCCACCATATGCTGTAGCTGGCATCACGTACAGTTTTCGCGGATTGGATGCGTTGTGCCTCCACATACCAGTCTATGGTAGTCCCCATTCCGAAGCCTCCCAGAAAGGCTATCATCATCATGGTGATAAACCAGGCGATCGGGAAATCTCCGGACCACCATCCCGTAAAGGCAAACGGATTAATGCGGTCAAGCTCTCCGAGAGCAGCCAGTTTATCAAGGATTCCAGTTGGACCGCCGGCTGTATGGATGCCCCATACAGAGACGATAATAATGACCAGGAAAGCGATCACGCCCTGTTGGAAGTCGGCCATCACGACGCCCCAGTATCCAGCTGCCAGTACGTAGATGGCGCACACTAGGGAAAAAACGATCAGTCCGATCCAGGTTGGCCACGCAAACAGGTACTCGCATACTAAGCCCATGGCAATACCAACCCAGCCCAGCACAAACATATTCATAAAGAATTGCCATCCGGCCATCCAGCCGCGCAGCAGTTCGCTGCCAAGGCCGGTAAAGCGCACCACATTCCATTCTGCCTGTGTGTAGGCTAATGAGCGGCGGAATATCCGCGTGGACACGAAAGCACTAATGGCTGCCCAACCGCAGAAGAACGTGTACCAGAGGCCGGCCATCCCATTTTTGTAGATCACGCCTGTGATCCACATGGGGGTATCCGTAGCCGTGTGCGTGGCATATACACTACTGGCTGGTAGCCACCAAGGCAAACCTCGCCCTGCCAGGAAAAAATCAGACTCCGATCGTTTTCCTAGTCGATAAAACAGGATGCCGCTCCCGATCATCAACAGGAGAAAGAGCCCAACCCAGAACCAGTCTAGGAACGTAAATGTCGCCATGGAGAATTACTTGACTCGAATTGCACCTTATGATAGGGCCTGGAACGTTAATTATCACGGGCGGGCCAGTTGCTAAGGAGCTGCCAACAGAGCCATAGGGCGCGCGGAACATGGAAGCATCCTTTGTAAGGGCCACCTTTGAAACGGTGAGTCACACGACCCTCTCGGTCGCAGTAGCCAAACCATTCGCCGTACTCCGTATCTACAAAATGACGAAACGTGTAGTCATCCACTTTTCGAAAGGCAGCAAGGTCATCAGGGTTTGACGTAAGCGCATAATTGAGCAGGTGTGCGTAAAGGGCTTCACAATGAGGCCACCAGAGCTTCATAGACCATTCCAGTTGGACTGGACTGAATCCCTCTGCATCCATAAAGTAGTAGAGTCCGCCATGTTCTTCGTCCCATCCGAAAGCTTGGGCGTTCCGGATCATGTTTCGAGCCAATTCAATCATATCGGATCGTTCGGCTCTTATGGCTGCTTGCTGCAGGAACCAGCCGGCTTCAATTACATGTCCGGGATTCATGAGGCGTCCATCAGGTCCTTCCAGCCGGTTGCCATCCGGGGCTACGGATTCGAAGACGCGACTGCCATGCACATGCAACTGAATTCGCTTAAAGCAATCATTTATTTCGGACGAGCAGTTGGCATCAATCATGACCTCCTCAAGGAGATTTAGCAGCATCATTGGCACAGCAAGCATTTGAGACGGTGCTGTACCTGCCAAGGCTGGACGTCCAACCTTGGACCAATCATAGGCCCAGTCCCAGATACGTTCGACCATGAGCTTGGCCTCTTCCACCTGTGCAGGGTGATCGGTTGCACGACCGTGCTCGGAGAGCGCTAGCGCATAAAAGCATTCCGTAAATATTTTGCGCTGTTGATAGATGGGTTGACCATCACGTGCAAGCGCAAAATACACACGCCCGTCCGGGCGCAGGGCATGGTTTCTGAGGAAAGTCATGCCGCTGGTGGCCAAAGAGCGCCAGGATTTGCGTTGTTCAACGAGTCGGTACAACTTACTAAACATCCAGACTTGCCTTGCTAGCAGCCAGATATGTTTAGTAGTGTCATAGACAGTACCGTCACGGTCGAGGTTATTGAAGTAGCCTCCGTGGACCGGATCTGGGGAGTGCATTTCCCAAAACGGAAGCACATGCTCAAAAAGTTCGTGCTCATATCGGGCCTGCAAATGTACGCGTTCGTGCTCAGTCATAAAAAAATGTCTAATTGGACAAGTAATTGCCTAATTTAGGTTATCAATCCGTTCAATCATATTTCAGGACAGATCATGACTGATAGACGCAAGTTTTTACAAACTACTGTAGCTGCTGCAACAGGACTTTCTCTTGCCCCTGGGGCTGTTTCCAAGCCTAGGGCGAATCGGCCAAACCCGATGGGAGTATCTACGTACTCATTCTGGCGGTTCAACGGTCCGAAAGAGAACTATCCTATCGAAGACTGTATTGATCAGGCCGCGGCGATGGGATTTGATGGCATAGAATTGCTTCACGTGCAGATGGCTTCTGAAGAACCCGGGTATTTGCAGGGCCTAAAGCGTCGTGCCTTCGTTAATGGCCTGGATTTGATGGGGTTCTCTACACACCAGGGATTTGTATCCCCGGAGGTGCAGGTGCGACAGCACAATATTAATGAGACCATTCGCCAGATTGAGCTCTGCTATGAGCTTGGAATTCCAACAATGCGTCTCAACACCGGGAGGTGGGGGACTTCGGAGTCCTTTACTGCACTTATGGATAATCGCGGGATTGAGCCGCCATTGGAAGGTTACACAGATGAGGAAGCGTTCGGGTGGGTAATTGGTTCAATTGAACGATTGATCCCCAAGGCGGAGCAGTGTGGTGTACTGCTCGGGCTGGAAAATCATTGGGGTCTGGGACGTACGCCGGAGGGTGTACTTAGAATAGTCGAGGCGATTGACTCGCCTTGGTTGAAGGTCACACTTGATACGGGCAATTTCCTGGAGGATCCATACGATAAACTGGAAATGTTGGCGCCCCATACCGTTTTGATGCAAGCCAAGACCTACTATGGTGGAGGGACATGGTACACGCTGGACTTGGATTATCCGCGTATTGCAGAAATCATGCGCCGACACGATTATGCCGGATATATTTCGCTGGAGTTTGAGGGGAAGGAGAGTGAGCAAACAGCCATCCCGAAGAGTCTGGAGCTCTTACGCAATGCATTCAGCTAAAGCTGGATGCGTGCACTACAGTATATAAGTCCGTCTGAGGCCCAGTTAGTGGACGTACCGGATCCAGACTGTCCAGATGGAGGGCTGTTGCTGCAGGTTGAAGTAAGCGGTATTTGTGGCAGTGACATTCATTTTTGGCAGGATCGGGTTAGCGGGTATCCCGCTTTTCCGGGGCATTCCGGGCACGAATGTGTGGGCGTAGTATTAGAGGGTGCAGGATTGACGCCGGGCGCGCATGTATTGGCCTTAGCACCGGAGTATGACGGTTTCGCGGAGCTATTGCCCGCTTCTCCCGAGTCTGTTATTCTGGTTCCCGATGGTTTAAGCCCCGAAAGGGCGGTGCTTGGACAGCAATTGGGAACTGTGATTTATTGCTGCCGCAAACTCCCCAATGTGTTGGATGCCACGGTGGTTGTTGTCGGTCAGGGGCCTGCGGGGCTGTTGTTCTCCATGCTGCTGAACCGAATGGGGGCGCGTACAGTCATTGGAGTCGATGTGCAGGAATGCAGGCTTCAGATGGCTGCGAAAGTTGGTGTGACTACTGTCATCCACGCAAAAAACGAGGAGGTGGCGTCTGTGGTGCAAGAGCATACACAAGGTATGATGGCGGACCTTGTGGTGGAGGCAATAGGAACTGCAGAAACGATCAATCTATGCACTCACTTGGTTCGCAAGCACGGGCATATCGCACTTTTCGGCGTACCTAAGACGGATATTTTACCATTGGATGTTGAAGCCTTGTTGCGCCAGAATGTACATATTCATACCAGTGTGCTAGCGCAACACGAACCGGGTTTACGATCGTTCCGTCTTGCACTTGATATGATCGCTACGGATCGGTTAGATCCATGGCCATTGGTGACGCACCGGTTGCCATTCCTCCAGATCGTTGAAGGGTTAACATTAGCATCGACACCGGATAGTGGTGCAGTCAAGGTGCTTCTGGACTATTAGCCCATAATATTCATGTGAGGTCAGTTAGTGAGTTTGGCAAAACCAATGATGAGCCTTTGTCTCTTGTTTTCGCTCCAATGAAAAGGGCGTATCCCCCCTGTTTCCACGGGTTTTGAGTTGATTACGCCCTGTTGCGGCCTTATCCATCTTTGCCGTGCGCCGTGGAAAGGCGCACGGCAAAGTCGGGCTAAGTTCCAACTAACCTTGGTACCACGCCGGACCTATTTGATTCGACCGATTATTGGGTCTCGTCCATGAACTAAGTGGGATCGCCTAGCTGGGAACGGCTATTTTCGGAATCAGAAAGATTGACAAGGTGGTCTGTGATCACGCGGATGGGATGGTAGATGGCAGGCACTCATCGTGCACAGGCAACAATCGGGGGATTCCCAAGCATTCGGGACGCAACGGATCAAGGGAGGAAGCATATAGGTCTGGTGAGGCAAATCATGATCAGACGGAGCGGTGCACAATTCCTTTAGCCAGGAAATAAGCGCAACGCAGCGAAAAGGAGCCCCATACCACTGAAAAATGTTACAACCATCCAGCGCACAAGCCGGACTTCTAGAGTTTTTATTTCAGTGCGTACAGTACTTATTTGCGTGTTCATGTCACCGCGCAAATCGCTTACTTCGGCGCGTACAGTTTGGATTTGACTAGTCACAAAATCCTTGGTTGCAAGATCTTGCTGTTGTTTTTCGGTGGAATCCGCAATCGCTTTGGCATGTGCTTGTGCGTGTTCCCATTTAACCCCCGCG
>MPNB01000121.1 GCA_002238805.1 Rhodothermaceae bacterium bin80
GGTCTACCTCATCGAAGAACTTGCGAATATCCGCGTCCACCACATAATTTACCTTCCGGCGTTCGATCACATACGCTAAGGCATCCAGCCCGTCGTGGGCATTACGCCCTGGTCTGAATCCATAGCTGAAACCACAGAACTCATGCTCATAGATGGGTTCGAAGATACACTTTACCATCGCATACTGGACGATTTTGTCTTCCAGGGCTGCAATCCCGAGCGGTCGTGTACCCCCATCAGGCTTGGGTATATTTACCCGCCTGCTTGGGGTCGCCCGGAACGTCCCACGGTGTACGCGCTCGCATAGGTCCTCTATTCGATTGTCCAAGTCCGCGCGGTACGCCTTCCACGTCATCTTATCCACGCCCGGTGCCGAATCCCGCTTTAATGCGAAATACGCCGCCTTCAGTGAGTCCTCGTTGATGTGGTGCAGAAGCGTTGTGAGTTTATCCTTTGGGTTCCGTTTTACGAATTCCCGTATCCGTTCTATCCCTTGGTGCACACGCGCCCATTTCTGCGCATGGTGTGTGGTGGGATATTGCGGATTCCCCTTGGGTAGAGGCCTTCGCTCCGACAGCTCCGCAGATGGTTCCTTGTTCGCTGTCCTCTTCGCTACTATGCCTCTATCTGACTCCTCCATCTCGTGCATCTTAGTCTATGGCGTCTTCCGCCTTCTCTAAACGGTCCTGTACGACAGCAGGACAAGATGGAAAGATCCCAGGTCCCGACAACGTGCGTGCATACGTTCGTGGGTTCTTGGACACCGTGGGCCCGTATTCCCTCTCACCATAGCGATGGATTACGTGTTGCCTTCGACTGCGTACAAAGTCTCGGCGACCCAAATGAAAGATCTTTCGATGCTCATTAGCCCCGACCGCATGTACCGCTACCGACGCTTCGCGTAGACCCTCACGGGGATACACGCACGGCTCGCGGAGATATGTGTCTGGTTGGAACTTCATATCGCAGGACTTGCACCCGCTACACTATTGCCAGTTAGCCTGGCGCACGTACGCACCACTACCGACGCTTCGTGTATCCTCTCGCGAGAATACACGCACGGCTCGTGGAAATATGTGCTTGGCTTCAGCTTCATATTACGGGACTTCCACCCGCTACATTTTGCCAGTTGTATATTCAGATTGATGTTGCCCGGGTATTCAGATTGATGTTGCCCACCTTGTGTGGATAACATCCGATTGATTTTCGGTGCAATTTTGATCTGAATTTCGAGACAGGATTTGTTGTTGGAGCAGGAAGAATTACAAGGCATTAGCGGCCCTGAACCAATCAGAGCAACTCATGCCACAACAACGAATTTCTATGAGGACCATACGAGACGTGCTGCGCTACTACTACGATGAGCGCCGCAGTAAGCGTCAAATCGCGGGCTACCTGCATATCTCCCCGGGGACGGTGCGTAATTATCTTCGTCGCGCCGAGGCTGCGGGCGTGTCCTGGCCTCTTCCGGCGGAATACACCGATGAGACCCTTGAGGCCTTGTTGTTCCCGAGCGATCAGGTTCCTTCCGATCGTCCCCAGCCGGACTGGACGGAGCTTAACAGGCAGTTATCCCGGAAGGGGATGACCTTGGAGCGGATCTGGCATACCTACCGCCAAGTTCATCCAGAGGGGTACAGCTACGGGCATTTTTGTGTTCTTTACCATGAATGGAGTGGTCTCCGGAAGGTGACCATGCGGCTTCATCACAAAGCCGGGGACAAGCTTTTTGTAGACTATGCAGGCACGACGGTCGCAATCATTGATCCAGACACGGGCGAAGTGACCCAAGCGCAGATCTTTGTTGCGACGCTGGGCTGTTCCAACTATACGTATGTGGAAGCAACGCCAGATCAAACGATTCGTAGTTGGATTGGGGCGCATGTTCGGGCGCTGGCGTTCTTTGGGGCCGTCCCCGCGGTCGTGGTCTGTGATAATTTGAAAGCGGCGGTCGTGCGTGCGAATCGAAAGAATCGAAAGATTCAACCCACTTACCTGGATTTTGCACGTCACTATAACACGAAAATCTCACCTGCCCGCGTGAAGAAGCCGCAGGATAAGAGTCCGGTCGAGCTTGGAGTGAAATTTGTAACGACGCGAATCTTGACGGGTATCCGTACCCGTCAATTCTTCAGTATTGAGGAACTTAATCAAGCCATCGCTCCCCTACTGAAGCAGCTGAACGAGATTCCCTTTCAGAAGAAACAAGGTACGCGTCGCGGTCAATTTGAGGAACTGGACCGGCCTGCCATGCGCCCGCTTCCAGATACGCGGTACGAGTTCCGGCAGTGGAAGAAGCTGATCGTGAATGTGGATTACCATATTCAAGCCAATTTCGCCTATTACAGTGTTCCCCACCGCCTTCGTCGCAAGAAACTGGACGTATGCATCGGTGAAACCCTGCTCAAATGCTACTACAAGAACGAATTGGTGGCGATCCATCAACGACTTCGCATCAAAGGATGCTTTAGTACTCACCGCAATCACATGCCAGAAAAACATCGTCGTTATCGGGACCGCGAACATTTGTTGGCGCGTGCCCGATCCGTGGGTCCAGAGACCGAGCGCTTGACCGAGGCCGTTCTGGATCGCCGATCACACCAAGAGCAGAACTTCCGCGCAGTCATGGGCATCTTGGGCCTCAAGGACCGATATGGTCCCGAGCGCTTGGAGTCCGCATGTCGCCTCGCAGCGTTACTGGGGCCGCGTGCCTGCAATTATCCGTCCATTGCCTCCATCCTTCAAAAAGGACGGGATTTGCTGCAGGAGACCGTCCCTGTTCCCCCAACCATCCTGCATAAAAATCTTCGGGGCGGAGACTATTATGCCAACAAACCCAAAAATGAATCCACCGATGCTTCATCATTCAACGCTTGATCAACTCGAAAAACTCCGCTTTTATGGGATGGCCCGCGCCTTGCGCGACCAGTTGAGCCAGCCCGATATCAACCGCTTGTCCTTTCTCGATCGCCTGGCGCTCCTGTTGGATTGTGAAACCAGCGACCGAGAAAACAGGGCCCTGAACATGCGTCTGCGTCGGGCCAAACTGCATCAGATCGCCTGCATGGAAGAAATTGATTATCGGACTGCACGGGAACTCAACCAGCAACAGATGTTACAATTGGCCTGCTGTGACTGGATCCGACGTCATCTGAACGTAATCCTGACCGGCCCCACCGGGACCGGCAAAAGCTATCTGGCCTGTGCGCTGGCCCACAAAGCCTGTCTGGAAGGCTTTACCGCCCGCAATCATCGCTTACCGCGACTCCTGGAAGAATTAACCCTTGCCCGGGCCGATGGTCGGTATCTGAAAATCTTGAATGCCCTGAAAAAACTGGATGTCCTCGTGCTTGACGATTGGGGATTTACTGCCCTGACCCAAACGCAACAAGAAGATATCTTCCAGATCCTGGGTGACCGAATCCAGAAACGCTCAACCATTGCAACCAGTCAGTTACCCGTCGAACACTGGCACCAGGCTATGGCGAATCCCACCATGGCCGATGCCATTCTGGACCGACTCATTCAGCCCGCCTATCGAATTGAACTCGAAGGCAACTCCATGAGAAAACAATTCACAAACCCCGAAAAATCCATGCCATGAAACAAGGCGAAAATACATTCATTCGAACCCGAAACCAAACATGAAAAATGCTCCAAAAAAAAATCCACCCAAGGTGGGCAATTTCAATCTGAATAGGTGGGCAATTTCATCTGAATACACAGCCAGTTAGCCTGGCGCACCCATGACACCCTTAACTCAGCCGAAATAGGTATTTTCTGGCTGACACTACCTACGTCCAACTTTGGCTTAAAAGCGTCAAAGTGGCCTCTGTAAAAGAGATCACGGAGGTGGCCGAAATGTTTAAACGTCATCTCAAAGGCATATGCTATGCACTTTTTCATAAACAATCCAACGCCAGAGCCGAGCGACTCAATGGGAAAATCCAGGAGATCAAAACCGTCAGGAGAGGGTGCAGAAAGTTCGAAAAACTCAGATCTGCAATTCTCTTTTTCTGCGGTGGCTTAAACCTCTATCCACAATAATCACGGTAGAACCAGCAAATTAATCGTCCAGCCCCCAAACGCATCCGTAAACCGATTCGAGGCACTCGCCCAAATGCGAAATGTAGAGGTCAACCCGCTGAATCTGCTCATCCAGTAGCACCTTGTCAATCTTCCAGTCGTTCCCCAATCCCAAGGTGAGTCGCGTCAAAGCCAGATAAGATTCCATTGATTGCGCTATACTTTGGTGAAGCCCAAATTTAATCATGCCACACGAATTGCGGTAGAACCAGATCTATTATATCTACTTCATCAGTTGCATCCGCCGCGTGATCTGAGTCGTGCCTGCACGGAGTTGGTAGAAGTAGGCGCCGCTGGCCAGACCGGCAGCGCGAAAGCGGACTTCATGACGGCCTGCGGTCTCGAACCGGTCCACCAGCGTGGTCACGTGACGCCCCAGGGTATCGAAGATGTGCAGACGCACATGGGCCGGTTCGGGAAGCTCGAACCGGATGGTCGTCGTCGGATTGAACGGGTTCGGGTAGTTCTGCTTGAGCATGATGGTGGCCGGCAGTGCGTTCGCCTCCGCGACGCCAACGGGCGAGGCCACATCCCACAGCCGGACGGTATGGTCCAACGACCCGGAGGCCAGGCGCGTCCCGTCCGGCGAAAACGCCACGGAGCCTACGATACTCGTGTGGCCCGTGAACCGGCGGAGTTCATCGCCCGTGGCCACATCCCACAGCCGGACGGTGCCGTCCAAGGACCCGGAGGCCAGGCGCGTCCCGTCCGGCGAAAACGCCACGGACGCTACATCACCCGTGTGGCCCGTGAACCTGCGGAGCTCATCGCCCGTGGCCGCATCCCACAGCCGGACGGTATCGTCGCCCGACCCGGAGGCCAGGCGCGTCCCGTCCGGCGAAAACGCCACAGAGTATACATAACTCGTGTGGCCCGTGAACCGGCGGAGTTCATCGCCCGTGGCCACATCCCACAGCCGGACGGTATCGTCGCCCGACCCGGAGGCCAGGCGCGTCCCGTCCGGCGAAAACGCCACGGAGTATACCCAATCTGTATGGCCCTCGAACCGGCGGAGCACATCGCCCGTGGCCACATCCCACAGCCAGACGGTTTCGTCGTTCAACCCGGAGGCCAGGCGCGTCCCGTCCGGCGAAAACATTACCGAGCTTACCCAAACCAGGAAGTCGTGGTAGAACCGGCGGACCTCATCGCCCGTGGCCACATCCCACAGCCGGACAGTGCCGTCGTCCGACCCGGAGGCCAGGCGCGTCCCGTCCGGCGAAAACGCCACGGAGCTTACATAACTCGTGTGGCCCGTGAACCGGCGGACCCCAGTGCCCGTAGCCGCATCCCACAGCCAGACGGTTTCGTCGCCCGACCCGGAGGCCAGGCGCGTCCCGTCCGGCGAAAACGCCACGGAGCGTACCCAATCCGTGTGGCCCTGGCCCGTGAACCGGCGGAGCTCATCGCCCGTGGCCACATCCCACAGCCGGATGGTATCGTCGAACGACCCGGAGGCCAGGCGCGTCCCGTCCGGCGAAAACGCCACGGAGCGTACCCAATCCGTGTGGCCCGTGAACCGGCGAAGTTCATCGCCCGTGGCCGCATCCCACAGCCGGACGGTGCCGTCCAAGGACCCGGAGGCCAGGCGCGTCCCGTCCGGCGAAAACGCCACGGACGCTACATCACCCGTGTGGCCCGTGAACCGGCGGAGTTCATCGCCCGTGGCCACATCCCACAGCCGGACGGTATCATCGTTCAACCCGGAGGCCAGGTGCATCCCGTCCGGCGAAAACGTTACGGAGTTTACCCAAACCAGGGAGCCGTGGTAGAACCGGCGGACCTCATCGCCCGTGGCCACATCCCACAGCCGGACGGTATCGTCCAACGACCCGGAGGCCAGGCGCGTCCCGTCCGGCGAAAATGCCACGGAGAGTACGTAACTCGTGTGGCCCTCGAACCGGCGGAGCTCATCGCCCGTGGCCACATCCCACAGCCGGACGGTTTCGTCCCACGACCCGGAGGCCAGGCGCGTCCCGTCCGGCGAAAACGCCACGGAGTTTACCCAATCTGTGTGGCCCGTGAACCGGCGAAGTTCATTGCCCGTGGCCACATCCCACAGCCGGACGGTGCCGTCATTCGACCCAGAGGCTAGGCGCGTCCCGTCCGGCGAAAACGCCACGGAGTGTACATCATCTGTGTGGCCCGTGAACCAGCGGAGCTCATCGCCCGTGGCCACATCCCACAGCCGGACGGTGCCGCCCAACGACCCGGAGGCCAGGCGCGTCCCGTCCGGCGAAAATGCCACAGACGGGCTTTGCGATCCGGCGGGCGTGGTCCAAACCAGTTGGCCAGCGGCCGGGACTGTGACCACCAGCGCAAGGAGTACCACTGCCGTGCAGAACCCGCAGCGATGCAGTGTTGGACGCTTTAGCCGGGCGGAAAGTCCAGAGCGCCCGAAAAACAAGGAAACGGATTGGGTTAAGGAGATGTGATCTTTCATGTTCGTATCACGGTGTACAAGTTGAAGAAAATAGGGCTCTTCACTTTTATGAGTGGGGAGCCTGTTTTTGGAGGCCTTCGGGGTATAGATCCAGTCCTCCGAGATAGAAGTAAATTGCATTGGCAAACCGCTGTGTGTTTCGGAATCCACACGCACGAACTTTGACGGTTTTGATGCGGCTATTTATGCTTTCAGCTGGGCCATTACTAACTTTTAGAACGACCGCATTTATGATTCTTGACTGTCTTGGCGGCTTTTTTCATGGGTTCAAGTCGACAACGCATGGCCCAGGATAACCAGCGCTTCCAGCCCTTGAGTACCCAGGTACGACTGACATAGTGCCACAATTTCCAGACAGTTCCTTGATGGCCCATGCACGCGCCGTTTTCAGCGAACTGTTCTTTAGTTGCTGGAATCGTTTCTTTTGTCGGGCAGACATATTCTCTCGAACTTTGGAGAAGAACACTTCAAGGCTCAATCTTGATAGTTTGTGCAACAGTCTTAACACTATGGACATATCCCTTGCTAGCTTCCTACAAGTTTAGTAATGATTACAGATATCTTTTCGTCAATTATGTTCTTTTTCTGTTATATACTGGGTAATATTGGTTATATTATTATTAATTCATGCTAGGTTGTATCTTTAGGCCAGAGCATTGAAAAATCACAATCGCTTTAAGCGTCGAAATTTTGGAGAAGAATACTTCAAGTGTCAATCTCGATAGTTTGTGCAACAGTCTCAAAATTCAATAGCTTTGTGCAACAGTCTCCCTAATTCATTAACCCTCATCCTGAATCTGAGAGCTTACCCACACAGTTAATGGAATGCCCTCTTTCAAAAGCCATCGTAAAACGCACGCGCTCATCCGCCCAGGGTACCGAAACGGTCTTGATCCCATGCTCCGAACAGGCCACCCGGGGAACTTTCGCAACCACACGCGTCCGATACTCGCAGATATCCGTGTGGCGCCATTGCCGAAGACGATGGTCGTATCCAGGACAAACTTCCCCACACGCTGGACAGTGCAATACCGAACCCTTTCCCATCTTTGTCATTTCCCCTGACAAGGCACTGATTTCGGGGCCAATTTCCCCATACTTTTCCTCCTAAAGGGCCGATTTTAGCCCAAATCGGCCCAATTTCGTGCTTTTTGGGTCCGAATTCAAGGTTTTTGACGAAAAAAGCCCAATGTAGTCATAATGTAGCTATGTTGGGAACCTCCCCGCACCACATGCGTACCACGGCTCACCACACAACCCCGCACAATCATGTTCATCCGATCCCAAACCCATCGCCGCAAAAACGGCCAAAAAGGCCTTGGATTCGCCCTCGTACAGTCCCGACGCATCAACGGAAATCCCCGAAACATTACCCTCCTCAATCTCGGACCCGACTTTGACCTCCCCAAAGCACAATGGACGGAATTTACGCGTCAGGTCGAGGCCCGCCTGAAAGGTGAATGGGGCCTCTCTTTCCAGGATCAATCCTTTGAGAAGTGGGTCAACGACACCGTCAAGCGACTCCTGGACAAAGGCTACGACATCCATTACAATCCCAATCAACGCCACTTGACCATCCCCGAGGAAATCTCGCATCC
>MPNB01000122.1 GCA_002238805.1 Rhodothermaceae bacterium bin80
ACTCTCTCAACGCAAGTATGGGCAAGTGGCGCAACACCTGTCAGAGCGTTTTGGTCTCAGCGGCTCCACCACCGGACGCGTGTTTATCAACGAGATGGCCAAAGCACTGGAGACGTTCATGAACCGGCGGTTTGATGAGACGGAGTTTGTCGCCATTCTCATTGACGGGAAGACCTTGCGGAGTGAACAGATTATTTTAGTCGTGGGATTGACGCGACAAGGACAGAAGATCATCCTCAGATTCATGGAGGCTAAAACCGAAGCCCATCCGTGTGTGGTTGCCTTACTGCAGAATTTGCAGGCACGCGGCTTCCAGGTTACGGGCCCACTGCTGGTGCTGCTGGATGGCGCCAAAGGATTGCGCAAAGGCGTACGAGAGGTCTTTGGCGACCGGGCGCTGATTCAGCGATGTCAGTGGCACAAACGCGAAAATGTCGTCTCTAAGATCCGGGATCCCGACTTTGCTGAGCAGATCAAGAAACAACTGGAAGCCGCCTATGCAATGCGTACGTATGCAGAAAAAAACGACTGACGACCTTGATTCAATCCTTGGAATCCCAATGCCCAAAAGCAGCGGCCAGCTTAAAAGAGGGACTCGAGGAAACCCTCACCCTTCACAAACTGGGGGTCCCCAAGTCGCTACGCGATCGGCTTCGAACCACGAACATCATTGAGAGCATCAATAGCAGACTGGCACACACAACGCGCAGAATCACGCGATGGAGTAACTCGGACCAGCGCCAACGATGGATTGCTGCCGCGTGCCTTGACATTGAACAAAGATCCCTGAACCCCATCCCGCAAGATTGGCAGTGGGAAACTTTGCTACGGAGACTGGAACGACACGACCGAACCAAACATCAGTACACCGGTAGACTCTCACAACTCCCCCTAAACCCCCACTAAATTTGGGGCATCCCCCAAGACCATCTTTGGATGCGATTCGTTCATCGGAGCAAGAATTACTTTGAACTCTGGTTGCAAGTGTGAAAGAGACTGCCGTAAAGGAGATCATGAAGGTGACCGAGAAGTTCGAACGACACGTCCAAGGCATCTGCAATACCTTTTGCCATGAACAATCCAACACCAGAGCAGAACGACTCAAAGGGACCATCCAGGAGGTCAAAACGGTCGGAAGGGGGTACAATAATTTGCAAACTTCAGGTCCGCCGTTCTTTTTTCTGCGGCGATTTGAGCCTCTACCCATGACATTCATGGTAGAATCCCCAAATCATAGCAGAACCCCGAAATGAAATTAACGAACCCGAAAACCCCAAACCCAACAATAGAAGCTTTTCGGCCTGAATGCCCAATCGCAATCGTGGGGATGGCATGTCGCTTTCCAGGCGCAACAGACCTTTCTGCATTTTGGAATTTACTTGAGTCTGGAACGAATGCTATCACAGAGGGAGTTCCCGGCTCAGGTATTGGGCGTGTCGGTAGACTTTTCCCCGATCCCGATCCAAAACCCGCCTGTCGTTTTGGGGGATATCTCAACGATCTTGAGCTGTTCGACGCGGCTTTTTTTCGTATCTCACCTGTCGAAGCACAACTACTGGATCCGCAGCAGCGGTTGATGCTAGAAACAAGCTGGCGTGCCCTTGAAGATGCGGGGATAGTGCCGGAAACGCTCAAAGGCAGTCGTACAGGTGTCTATGCCGGTATCAGCAACAGCCAATATTTGGGGCTGATCCTAGATGTAATTGATATTGATGCGGTCGATCCGGCTGTCAATCTTTACACGGCTACTGGCAATGCATATAATACCGCTATCGGACGGGTTTCCTTTGCACTTGGATTGGAAGGGCCAGCAGTTTCGATTGATACTGCATGCTCCTCATCACTAGTCGCAATACATCAGGCGGTATCCGGTCTGCAACGGGAAGAATCGGATCTTGCTCTTGCAGGAGGGGTCCATACAATCCTGTCTGGACGAGTGATGGAACTGCGCGCAAATGCCGGGATGTTGTCACCGGACGGACGTTGTGCAACATTTGATGCTGCTGCAAACGGATACGTACGGGGAGAAGGCTGCGGAATCGTTGTACTCAAGCGGCTCGCTGATGCGGAAGCAGATGGCAATCGTATCTGGGGAGTCATCCAAGCTACAGCAGTTAACCAGGATGGAGCCAGTCCTGGATTAACCGTCCCAAGTGGAAATGCGCAAGAAAATGTGATTGAGTCCGCCCTGCGGCAGGCGGGGCTTGAACCCGCACAGATAGACTATCTGGAAGCTCATGGAACAGGAACAAAGGTCGGTGATCCTATTGAATTGCAGGCAGTCGGGAATATCTATGGTCGGGGGCGCAATACGGATCAACCACTTTTAATCGGCTCCGTAAAAACAAATATTGGCCATCTAGAACCTGCAGCGGGCGTAGCCGGGGTCATTAAGGTGGTACTCGCAATGAACCAGCGAGTCATCCCTCGACATCTTCATTTCAAGAAACCGACCCCGAAGTTCCCTTGGGAAAAATTTTCCCTGCAGGTAGCCTCCAAAAAAACCGATTGGCCAAATGTTCATGGTCGGCTACCATGCGCGGGAGTGAATGGATTCGGCTGGTCGGGGACGAACGCACATATCATTCTGGAGGGGTATGCAAAACAGGACAAAGCTGTCCGACATAAGAGACCAGGAGATGGCGTATTGGGGTCTCCGCACCAGATTACGGTTGTACTGCCGAAATCAGTCGAACGCAAAGCACCTGCAGAACTGGATCAACCAGAACGCAAGACCCGTGTACTGCTTCTGTCAGGAAAATCAGAGACAGCACTCATAGATGCTGCCAAACAGTATCGGGCATGGCTCAACGAACATGTCACTGGACTTGATCCTGAGGCGGAAGAATCTCTACTATCAAATATGGCATGGACTGCCTGCACTGGACGCAGTCATTTTTCATGTCGTGCGGGACTTGTGTACGATAATGCCGTACACCTGCGTGAACAGCTGGATACACTCATAGGGACTGGCAGAGGACCGGAACCGCGTGCAGCAAAAAAAATCGGATTCCTATTCACCGGTCAGGGAAGCCAGTGGCTCGGGATGGGACAGGATTTGTACAAAACCGAGCCTGTGGTGCGCGCAGTACTTGACCGCTGTGACGAAATTGTCCAAACAGAACGAGGGACATCGTTGCTGGATGTGATTTTCGGACGGAGCCAGGAAAATCTGTACGACACAACTTGGGCACAACCCGCAATCTACGCAATTGAGTGTGCCGTTGCTGAGCTTTGGAAAAGCTTGGGGGTTCATCCTGAGGCAGTCATGGGACATAGCGTCGGGGAATATGCCGCGGCACACATTGCGGGCATATTCAGTCTCGAAGATGGACTCCGAATCATGATGAAACGGAGTGAAGTCCTGACTTCAATCCCGGAAGCGGGGGCCATGGCCGCCATATTCGCTCCACTCTCTCAGGTAAAAGCTGCCGTGCGCGCTCACAATGAAACATCTCGTAGCGAGAGATTGGGGATCGCTGCTAACAATGGGGCACATCAGGTAATCAGCGGACCAGTGGATGCCGTCCAAGCGGTTTCAAGCCACTTTGAAACCAAACAAGTCCGAGTAACGCTGCTGAAAACAGACAAAGCATTCCACAGTCCTTTAGTGGAACCATGCCTGGATGCGCTGGAAGAAATTTTTGATGGGATAGAAATTGCCACACCCTCACTGACGTTTGTGAGTAATGTAACCGGTCAGGTCGCAGCACCGGACATGATCCTTGGCGGGACATATTGGCGTCGGCATGCTAGAGAGGCTGTCTCCTTCAGCCGCGGAGTTCGAACGATGGCAAATCTGGAAATTGACCTAGTGATAGAGGTCGGGCCGCATGCTGTACTGGGCCCTATGCTCTCTTTCGCCTGGCCCGGTTCGGATGAAGATCCACTCCTGAAAAACGTAGCTCCTCCTCAGGTACTCTCAAGCCTCAGAAGACCATTAAAAAACGATGTAGCCTCCTCAGATCAACCAGAGTCCGAGTTCCTGAATGCCGTTGCTAACGCGTATGAGGCAGGTCTAGAGCTCTCGTTTGCGGGATTGTTTGCCGGAGAAACCCAGAATCATATTTCACTCCCGGGATATTCTTTTCAACCTGAACATCACTGGATTGATGCTCCAAAACGGCGGAGGCAAAGTGCGGGTCATCCGCTACTTGGAGACCGACACGAATCAGCCAGTGGTGAAATCTTCTTCGAAACAGAGCTGTTCCCATCAGATCCCGTATGGCTGAGTGATCACAAAGTGTTTGGGCGGATTCTGGCTCCGGGTGCTCTCTACGGGGCCTTAGCGACAGCTGTGTCCCGCTACGAGAACGGACCAGGAATCGTGCAGGATATGCAGTTCCATGCCCCGTTGATTTTTTCTGAAAAAAATCCTGAAAATGCCGACACCCATGATACAGGGCGCAAGGTGCAGACGATCGTACAAGCATCTGAGGATTCAATTTCCTATACCGTCCGGATTCTGAGTAAAGGGGAACAGGATTGGACCCTGCATGCAGAATGTCAGATGCCAATAGGTGCATCTGCATTCCAGCCCCCACAGCGCACTCATCTAGAACGATTGAAGAGCTCCATGTCACTGGGCGATGTTCAGGCATTCTATCGTGACAAAGCGAGCACAGGGATTGGTTTTGGTCCCTCCTTCCACACAGTACAATCCATCTGTATGGGTAAAGGGGAGGCTCTGGGGAAGATTGTGTTACCAGAAGGGATTGGTCGCAACGACCTCAGCGTACATCCGCTACTACTGGATGGTTGTTTTCAGGTGATGGGGGCTGCGCGCAGTTCCTTGTGGAATCATAAAGCAATTACCTATGTGCCGTTCGCCTGGGAACAACTATTGATACCAGATCGATTGCCTGATCACTTTTACTGCCTTGCACGCATTGAGGAGAAGAATCAGGCACAGGGCAACTCTGGATCACCGGAAATTGTTGCTGGGAATCTCCATCTTTATGATCCAGACGGTACACAAATCGGTGAGTGTAACGGATTTCTGGTAAAGCGCGCAACACGGTCTTCGCTGCTCTCAGCAGTTGAAGACCTAGATGACTTTCTGTACGAAATTGCGTGGCGTGAAGCCCCCCTGCCTTCGCGAAGACGGACAGCTATTTCGCTCCAGGATCCCAATAAAATTGCTGCCAGCTTGCAACCGTTTGCCGACTATTTGTCGGCCAATGGTGTGAAGCCCGAGACCAGAGATAGGTTACATAGGGATCTGAACAGGTTATCAAACGCGTATGTACTTGCAGCACTAGAGACGTTGGGATGGGAACGTGAAGCCGGCATGGTTTTCAGTTTGGAAGATTTCCGTCGGCACCTGAATATTCAGGAAAAACACAGGCGTCTGCTCCGTCGAATGCTCGATATGTTGCTTCAACTGGGGCTGCTTTTGGAGGCAGATGGCGAGTTCGTGGTAGCAGACAAAAGTTCGTTGTCGGCCGAAATTCCTGAAAGTACCGTCGAGTTTGCGGCTCAGATGATTGATCGCTATCCCCAAGGAAGGCATGAGATCGGATTGCTTCAGAAATGTGCAGAGGCCTTGCCGCGCGTGTTGACCGGGGACGAGGATCCACTATCCGTGCTCTTCAGTGAGGACGGGCCAAAAGCAGCCGATCTGTACACCAAGTCACCAATATCGCGCGCGGTAATCCAAGTATTTGGAGACACGATTGCGGCGCTCCTGGAAACGTGGCCGGATGGGGAGAAATTGCGGGTCCTGGAGGTAGGAGCAGGCGTCGGGTCCATGACGGCTGAGGTGCTGCCGGTATTACCAGACAGCCGATTCGACTACGTCTATACCGATATCTCGGCTGGATTCTTTGCACAGGCAGAGGTGCGCTTCAGCAGCCAATACGAATCAATAGAGTACCGTGTGCTAGACATTGAGAAAGATCCGGTATCACAAGGATTCGCTGCTCATAGTTATGATCTGATAATTGCTGGCAATGTATTGCATGCCACACGTTATCTGGACGAAACACTTGCACATTGCCGGATGCTGCTTGCCCCATCTGGCTGCCTGATTGCACTGGAGAATTTACGGATTCAAGGTTGGACAGATTTGATTTTCGGGCAGCTGGATGGTTGGTGGCGATTTGCCGACTCCTATCGTCCACATCATGCCCTAGCAAATCCCAAAGTGTGGCGACGGGTGCTTGGAGACGTTGGCTTTGAAGATGTGACCCTCTTGGGATTGGAGGAATCCAACCCGATCGCGGGAACAGATCGCGGGGTGATTGTGGCGCGTGGCCCAGCAGAGGTAACGCAACCTGCCGGCCTATGGATTCTGATGGCAGATCAGGACGGCATCGCAGCCGACTTGGCAAAAAATCTAGCATCGCGAGACCAGACTTGTATACTGGTTCTGCCAGAATCCCCAAACAATGAGGAAGTATTACCCTCCGGGCAAGAAATTGCACCCAATAATTCTCAGAAAATCTCCGCCCCTTCTAAACTGCTCGTCTACGAGCAGGGACTTGCCCGAATAACCCTGAATACGGAGAAACGTCAAGCATGGCAATCCTTGCTCACCAATCTTCCCAAAGATGTCCCCTTGAAGGGGGTGGTAGACTTGGCAGCTCTTGGTGGAGGTGGTATTGAGGCCATGATGGAAGAATTTGCGGAGGATGTGAAACGCGTGTGCGCAAGTGCTTTGGCACTGGTGCAGGGGATTACAGATGCCCAGGTAATCCCTGAACAGGGCGTCTGGATGGTTACGCGTGGCGCGCAGATCCTAGAAAAAGAGAGCACTGGACAACTGGCTGGAGCAACACTATGGGGACTGGGAACGGTGATTGCAAGAGAAGCCGGAGAGTTGAATCCGAAACTCATTGATCTGGACCCCACTGACCCTCATTTCCCAAGCCACCTCCTCAATGAACTTCTTTCTCCCGACCATGAAAACCATATTGCGTATCGCCATGGTCACCGTCAATGCGCCCGTTTGATCCGAAGCGGAAGTAACGCCGAGCGATTGACGCTGCCGGATGAGACCCAGTGGCGCCTGGAGCCTGATTCCAGCGGTGCGATCAAGGGACTACGGGTCAAGATTCTGTCCGTAGTGCCCCTGGAAGCAAAGGAAGTACGTGTAGCAGTCAAGGCAACGGGGCTTAACTTTCGGGACGTTCTGCGAACATCTGGACTGATTGATGCCGGGCTATTGGGCAGAGAACTGTGTGGACAGGTCCTTGAGATCGGTGGCGATGTTACCACAGTCTCCGTAGGTGATCAGGTCGCTGGACTGGCATTCGGGACGCTGGCCTCAGAAGCCGTGGTACGGGAAGAGTTATTAGTACGCGTGCCCCACACGTTTTCGCCAGCTACGCTTGCGACAATCCCGACCGCCTTCACCACTGCCGCTCTTTCATTCGAATATGCGAGACTGAAAGCAGGGCAGCGGGTACTGATCCATGCAGCTGCTGGCGGTGTAGGAATGGCCGCAGTACAATTGGCACATATGGTAAAGGCCGAAGTGTTTGCGACTGCAAGTCCAGCAAAGCAGACGAAACTCCGTGAATTAGGCGTGAAGCATGTATTTAACAGTCGGAACACAAATTTCTCCAAAGAAATCCTTGAAGCAACCGCCGATGACGGAGTTGATGTGGTTCTGAACAGTCTCACCGGCCCCGGCTTTATCTCAGCCAGCCTGTCCTGCCTGAAACGCGGTGGCCATTTTGTGGAGCTATCCAGGATAAACATTTTGAGTCAGGAAGAACTATTGAAGATCCGGCCAGATGTGGTCTATCACACACTGGATCTGGACGCTTTAAAGAGGAATTGTCCAGAGCAGGTAACGAGGCCCCTAACCAGCGTAATGAAGCAGGTGATATCCGGGCAATTAGAGCCACTGATGTACTCCAGGTGGTCACTCGCCGAAACTCGTTCCGCGATGAGGTATATGCGTGCGGCACGACAGTCGAGTGGCCGGGGGGGATTTCACCCCCCGGCTCTCACAGAACCGTGCGTGAGCTTCTCAACTCACACGGCTCCTACCATGCAGCCGTTTGGAATTAAACAAAGGAGAACCATAAAGAAACGCCCAATGCACGAATAGACCAGAATTTTGACGTGCAATCTTCCTTAACCATCGACATGATCTCCTCCAATGTCTAC
>MPNB01000123.1 GCA_002238805.1 Rhodothermaceae bacterium bin80
TCAATTTGGTAACCGGAAACCCATGCATTACCGGGAGATTACTGGCAAAGCCATGAATCAGGGATGGTTGAACACCTCAGGCAAGACTCCCGAAGCAACCATGAACGCTCAATTGGTAATAGAACTCAAACGGGCGAAAGCCAGAGGTGAACCCAGCCGGTTTGTTCGTACATCACCCGGTTATTACAGCCTCATCATATGGATAGGACCCGGCCTTCCGCAGCAAATTTCCAAGCACAATCGAAAGATTCGAAAAAAACTACTATCCCTGTTGATGGACCTGAGTCCATGCCAGTTTGAGGGACTCGTTGGGCAGCTTTTGGCAGAGATGGGTTTTGAACGCATTGAGGTGACCAAGTTCGGCGGGGATGGCGGTATTGATGTCCGAGGTACGCTGCTGATCAGCGACGCAGTCCGCATAAAGATGGCTGTTCAGGTAAAACGCTGGAAAGCAAATATTCAAAGGCCGATCGTTCAACAGGTGCGCGGCAGCCTTGGTGCGCACGAGCAAGGCTTGATCATTACCACCAGCAGCTTCAGCCGCGGAGCCATCACGGAAGCTAACGAACCGAACAAAACACCCGTGGGCCTCATGAACGGCGAACAGCTGGTTGCGCTCCTGATGGAATACAACATGGGCGTCCGCCGCACGTCCCATGACCTTTTCGAGTTGGAGGAATTGCCGGTCGCTGAAAAGGCGAAATGAAAGGGAATTATATACAATAGTACCCATGGCTGAAACGGTTGGTGCATACCGCAACATAACATACAGGTTGTTGCCTGGTAGTCGGGGGAAGACGAAGAAGCTTGCGGGTTTGGCAGGAGCATGCAGGTTTGTATGGAACGTGATGCTGGTGCGCCAGGCTAACTCACCCTGCAAAATCGGCGATCCTTCCGTCTGACGCGGATCGTCAAAGGAGTTCTCCTTTGCGTCCGACCGGGACACAGGCGAGGCGTTCAGCCTGTCAAAGACCTTCTCGGCCTTTGTTCGGACGTTAATTGCAGCATTGTGATCCCGGTCCATGCTCAATCCACAGTGAGCACATTGATAGATTCGAATGTCCAGCCCGATCTTTTCTTCGGGCTTACCCCCGCAGACACTACACCGCTGCGTAATGTCTTTTGGGTCTACCAGGCCCCCCTCACCTCCAGCACTTTCAGCCTTGTAAGTGAGTTGCTGTTTGAGCGCGTCCAGCGCCTCCTCCGCTAGCTCCCGATTCAGGCTACGTCTGTAGCCTCCTCCTGTGCGCATCATGTTTGCTATACTAAAGTCCACCACCCCCAGCCATGCCGATTCGTCTCTGATGACCTTGGCACTTAGTTGATGGATGGCATTCCGCCGGCGAATCTTCAGTCGCCGCTGCTCTTTCTGATGAGTAAGTCTCTTTTTCTTCCGGGAATTGCTCCCCAGCTTTGCCCGGCTCAGACGTTGTTGTGCTTTCCGTGCTTTTGTCGTAGCCGCCCGCGGGCGCTTGTACTGGGTGCCGTTGGATAGCGTAATGCTCTGCCTCAATCCCAGATCGACCCCCAACAGGGGGCGATCATCGGCCTCGATCCAGACAGAGCGTTCAACGATTAGCTGTACATCATATCCAGTACCGAGCTGGTGTTTTACAATCCGGATGCGTCTGACCTGGGCAGTGGGGTCGGATAGAATATCCCTGAGGTCATTGAATCGCAGTTTGATGTGTGTACGTCCTTTATGTACTGCCTTGATTCGGATTTCATATTGACCGTTCTTACACGGCCGCGGTTTGTGGTTCGGCGACGACGATTCGAACGATTTCACCCCTCTGTGCATCGGCTTAAATCGTGGTCTTCCCTTTATCCGCCCTGTCCCTGATTCCTTCCTGTCTTTCACCGACTTGAAGAATACTTGATAGGATCTATCCACTTTTTTCAGGGTGTTGGACTGGAGTTGTCGGTCAAGCCAGGAATTCGTTTCTTGCCTATCCTCGTAAATAATCTCTTTGCGAAGCGGCGTGAGCAGATCAGCGGATAGCCCCTTCAGCCCTGGATATTCCAGTCCGGCTTCGTGTCGCTCCCGACAGAAGGCTACGCTCTGGTTATAAACCCATGTGAGATGACGGAATACCCGGTCCAGCTGCTCGCGCTGGGGCTTGCGGATACGCAGACAACGGTACGTGTAGGTCCGCGTGACCGTTAGAGGGCGAGGTCCCTGTTTTCTGTCTGGTCCCTCTACGGGCATGGCATCAGGACGGGGATGTTATGGTAAGTAATAGGTTCATGATTTTGGGTATTCATGCTTACCCCCGCCCTCATGGAAAAGCTGCAAGAACAATTTAAGACATTTCCCCACCCAAAAACCAAGGCAATGTTTCGCATTTCTGACGAAAGAAGAATGTCTTTTGAGAAGGCACAGAAATGCAGAGGGGGGCTTGCAAGCACATCACTGGGAATGACTATCGTTGGATTCGTTTTGCAAATGATCGCAGCTGTTTTCTGGTAAGGCATCGCGTACCCAGCATGACTCTCTGGTTAGACCGCATGTTAGTGTGGTATATAAACCCTTCTTTATTCCGACATATTCATTTCTACATGTGTTAGGAAAATATACCGCAGCCGGGCTAGTGCTGAGCTCTCCTAAATCGTACCGAGATTCGATCAGACCCAGTTTAGGGGAAACGCGATACACGCGTATGTGCGACCAAAGTTACGCAAAATCATCGTCCAAACGGTCAATGATGGCCGCGAGTTTGGACACCTTGGCCTGACGCTCAATATAATCTTTCATAGCTGCGTTCGGCTTCAAGCACGAGTTGGTCGTATGTAACGTACCGGGCTCCGATCTGTCTAAGCAATTGCTCGTTCTCCCGAGGTTTGTCCGCGGGAGTAGGCGGCGATCCAAGAATCGTGATAACTTCGATATGGGTGGGCTCTTCAGGATACCGGGTCCTCAAGCACTTATGTAGGGCATCCCTGTATTTTCGGAGTTGTACTAACAGAGTCTCTACGCGAACTGTGCGATCGTATTTCTTGAGTTCGACAATGATGTGTTTCCCCGCCGCCGTTCGATACCGAATATCAATTCGGCCTTTTTTTTCTTTCTGGCTGAGCCTAGCATTGATCTTCCCGAATTCATTCTGGACAGTTTGTTCGATTCTGGAGTTCGAAGCAGCCCGTTCCCATGAGGGATGCAAGAGCCAGAGGTGGTTGAATATGTGACGCTGGAGCACCTTCTCCAAATCGTTCTCCCGCATCTCCGCAAACTCAGAAATTACGGCCAAGCGCCCTTTCGCCACCTCGTAGTAGTGGACCGCCTCGATCTCGTCAATTCCGGATATCAGTTGGACCAGGGCATCAAAGCTTTCTTCGGTTTCAAGCGTATCCAGCGCACTTAGCATATCCTTCAATGCCAGCTTCTCGAAGGCCAAGATGCTTGACCGGTAGAGCTCCTTTATGGTGTTGGTGTCTCGCAGGCGAAGCGATTCGATTTTACCGAACAGGCGCTCGGCGGTTTTCTTTCTGTCTGGCCCCAGCCCATCGTACCACTCCTTTATGGTCGGGTAGGCTAGAGCCCGTGTCTTGCTCTGCTCCTTCCTGAGCCCTGTCCACTCGTTCTTGACTGTCTTCAACGTCTCCCCCACAAAGTCAATGACAGCCATGTACCGTGGGGCATCCTCTTTCACACTCTGGCGTCCACTCGTTATTATGTCCTCCTCGTCAGTGTCAAGAAAATCCGCATTTATCTCGCCCAGGACGTAATCGGCGTAGACACCAGCCTCCTTGAACTCGGGAAGCAGATCCTCGTGTACCAGCTTTCCCCTAGCCATCAAGACAATCGCGTTGTTGACCTCATCCAATGTCTCTGGTTTGTCTACCGTGCCGATCCATCCGCTGACCTCCTGCGTTTGTTCTACCTCTCCTCCTTCCAGAACCGTAATCACGCTCTTGATTTTCTTCTTCTTCTTCAAGAAGCCAGCGGTGCTGGACATCGCCTCACCATGTTCACCGAAATACCATAAGAACTCCAGCTTGTTATGGAATCCCCGGTCCCTGGGAGTGATGTGTTCACCATTTACCGTGACCTCGAAGCTGTGCTCGGAACCGATAATGCTGAACCGTCTCGCAAGACGTTGACGAAGATAGGAAACTGTCCGGGACAGATCCCTGTTGAGACCACGCAAGACTAGACGGGTCCCGTGTTGAAGATCAGCGGTTTCTGGGTTAATGTGTTCGGGGTGGTAATCATTGTTTTCTTTGCCCTTAATGCGAGACTCTATGGCATTCCGGTCCATCCGGAAGGCATGCTTCTGCCCATCCCTAATAGTGTGCACCTCCACAAGTTGAGCAATCGAAAAAGCCGAAAGTTTCCCGATACCCTTCCGACCCATAACCGCCCGGCCACTATCGGTAACATCTCCTTCCTCGCGGCGCTGGTAGCCCACCTTCAGGAAGCGTTCGTTGATGTCACCCCGCGTCATACCGCACCCCGTGTCTTTTACCTCAATAACGCCTTCCTTAGTATCAACGGAGATTTCTACTCTCGCAGCATCGGCATCCCAAGAATTGGCTACGAGCTCCGACAGAACAGCCGGAACGTTGGAATAAAGACCAATGCCCAAGTGACGAAGGACATTGAGACTGAGAGTCATTGTGTACTTTTGAGGATCACTCATTCTGTTTCTTCTATGTGCTTTGCAATGCTCCTTGCGATCGCCTCTCCCAAGACGACCGGTACGGCGTTACCAATGTGTCTACCGACTCTGCTTGTGTGAACAGCCTCATCGTCAGCTACAAAGGAGTAGTCCGGCGGGAAGGTCTGAAGTAGCGCCGCTTCGCGCAGGGAAATGGCGCGGTCCTGTTCAGGGTGCCCAAAGCGCCCGCGGCCATATCCGTGGCAGCCCGTAGTAATCGTTGGCGCGGCGTCATCCCATGACATCCGGCCGTACACATTGCGGTAGGTCTGGCCGGAACGGCGTTGGTGACATTTTGCCCTAAAACGAGCTGGCCAGTCCTCCCATGTGCCTGAGGGCTTTGACAGTCGGATTCTCTCCAGATTAAGGGGGGAGAGTCCCGCCGCGCGATGAAGCCTATCCGAAGGATGTGTCTCCCCGTGCCTGAGTGGCGGCAAGTGTCCGATAGCATCCCGCACCGTTTGCATCCGAATACATTTAGGAGGCTCAAGGGTAAGAACACCAAGTTTTGACGCCAACAACACGAGCCGTGACCGGCGTTGCGGTGCGCCGAAGTCGCAGCAGTTGACGGTCTGGACCGTCACATGATAGTCCGTCTCAAGTTGATTGATGAACCCATCCAGCACACTGCCATCATCGAAAGATGCGAGTCGTGGGACATTTTCCATTGAGACAATGTCCGGCTGTAGTTGCTTGATGCGTTCGGCAAAGATGGAAAGCAGTCCCCACTTGTCGTTACGCTTTTTTTTCTTTCTGGAGTATACGCAGAAAATGGTGTGCAGGGAGCGCACCCAACGAGAATCCTGCGGTGGCTATCCAGGTACAGACCTTCAATCTCGCTCGCCAACACCTCTTCTAGTGGTCGGCCAACAAATACACTGCGATTGTTGGTTTCGAACGGATGTCTACAGGTAGTGTCCGCGTCAACGCCAGCGGCGATTCGAAACCCGGCGCGATAGAAACCGTGGCTGAGCCCCCCAACGCCACAAAAGATATCTACCACAGACCAATCAGACTCCCGATTCATGGTTAACGCCTCCTACGCCACGGCTTGCCCAATCCATTCTGGCTGCAAAATACAGAAAAAGCATCCACTCGCATCGGTGCCATCCGCGTTGGGTCTGTTAGCACTGTGAAACGTGCACCGAAAGGTGTGGTTCGTTGATTACATAGTGTCTCCCGGAAAATTCTCTACTCAAACACAATTTTGAATTCTCGCCCGCCGTGGAAAGACATCTTTTGGCCCATCGCAGAGCATCTTTGACCTGCTCAATCGTCCCCTCGGAAGCAGTTGAGCCCAATCGGGTATCCAGAGCAGCGAACGCGGCACTCCCTTACCGCGGCGCACTGCTAACCAATTACCCCAACCCGTTCACAGTCGAAACGACGCTGCAGTTCACCACCACACTCCCCGCGCACGTGCGGTTGGATGTGTTTGATGTCCTGGGGCGGCGAATCGAGACCGTTGTCAACCAGCTCTACAGCGGGGGAGGGCACCAGGTGCGATAGAACGGCGAAGCCATGCCGAGTGGAGTGTATTCGTGCGGATGGAGGTTGACATGCAGAAGGTGGTGCGGCGGTAAGGGGGCCTATGGATAGTGAGGATTATGAAATATTACGACTTGACCACCATTCCGCAAATGCCTCATGGACATGTGCTACTTCGTCGTCTATGATCTTATTTCTTGATTCGTCCTCAATCTCCATGCCATCAGCGTGCCTAAGATATATCGGGTTCGCCCGCAAATTTATCCCCGCAGTATTTGGTGTTGCCAGAAACACTTCGTAAGCATGTTCAAGTATGCCATTCTCCGCGTCTTGGGTCTCTTGTGGGGTTAGCCTTTGAGCAATTAACACACTGGGGTTCTTTACGCCTCCGCTCGAAGCAAAGGTGGTCTTGGGTAGATCAACGGAGGCAATAAGCTTAGACCGCCTAAGGAGCCATGAACGAATAAACTTAAGACCTGGATTATTGAGTATCCCGTCAGGCAAAACAATGGCTAGATATCCGCCCGGCTTCAAGAATTTGAGGGCTGCTTCCAAGAACAACTGCTCTGCAGGCATTGACGAAGTCATATCTCCTCGATTACATCGTGGTAATTCGTACTGCTCAAGAACATGGGCATCGTCAATTCTGGCATTACCAACAAATGGTGGATTCGTTATTACTAGGTCTGCCCCGCCGTATGGAATGTCACGCGCAGCCCGACTGCTCCATTCGCCGGGGAGCCGCGTAGAATCTGCCCGGAACACATTGGACGAACCGTCGCCATGAAGTACTAAATTCAACTGGCAGGCACGCACCAGCTTCGGGTTAATATCCAATCCGAATAAGTTGCGTTGGCATACGTCTTTAACTCTCATTCGAGCACGTACGCTAGCTGGAGTATTGGTGCTGGGCCGACTTGATTCTTGCTCCAGCAAGACTTGGTACAGATTATTGAGCCACGCAATCAAGAACCCGCCCGTACCACAGCAACAGTCCAACACGGTCAGTGACGTTAAATCAGTGGTGTCGTACAGCGACATACACATTCTGGCTGTCATGTTGCACACATTTCGGGGTGTAAAGTATTCGCCCCTGTCTCCACGAAGATTTGCCCCGACCAATTCCTCGTATGCAGCTCCCTTTACGTCTGCCTCCGAACTTAGAATTGAGAAAAATTGCAACTCGGACACTAAGTATGCCGCAACCTTCGCCTCAATCCTGATTTTATCGTCCCCGTCGAATATGAAAGGGTAGCGCTCCTTCACCCTGTCAAAAAGGGGACCAAGTCGGTCCTCCATTAGGCGTCTTTGCCCGCTGGTAGACCTTCTCTCTGCAGGTGAAATTGCAAACTGGAGGGAGTGCCCGCTTTCTTCTTCGTCAAATGATTTGCAAAAAATGAGCTTAATTAATTCATGAAATGCGTCGGCTTTCTGGAGGCCCGTATTGGCATAGATATAATTGTGACACCTTCGAAATACTGACGTTAATTCGTGTGTGGGAACAAGTGCGTCACGTGTGGGACGCTGCGGTTGATCGTGCCCGAACCTGGGTATGTCCGATATTCGCGCAATTTGTCCATCCGCCCCCTTTTCATA
The DNA here is from genome assembly GCA_002238805.1 of Rhodothermaceae bacterium bin80. Classification (GTDB taxonomy): domain Bacteria; phylum Bacteroidota; class Rhodothermia; order Rhodothermales; family Bin80; genus Bin80. Next base: position 7,743 of record MPNB01000123.1, read on the forward strand.
CCCACGTAATTCTTGTCCCACCCATAGCCCAAAGCGACAAGCAGGCGCCGCGGCCATGTAGCTTATCAACTGGTTCTTACCATGCTTCCCGTCAGAAGGCTTGGTCTGCCCTGCGCTTTGACTAGTGACTTGACAACGGCTTATATATTGTTTAACTTAGCAATATTCAAGCACAGTCACTTAGCAATATGCAAGCACAGTCAACGATACTTTCCGTTCTTCGTAATGCTCTTCCGTCCC
>MPNB01000124.1 GCA_002238805.1 Rhodothermaceae bacterium bin80
GGCCAAATTACCATAATCTTCGGGCTCCGCCGTGCCTTTGGTGATTACCAGCGGGATCACCACATCCGCGGACGGATCCTCGGAGATCGTCGCCGTGATCGTGACGGACTCTCCCTCTTCCACCGGGTTCGGAGACGCCGTCAAAGTGACCGTCGGCTTGTCATCGTCCTCAAAATTGAGTTTCACAGAGCCTGTTACTGTTACCCCTCCCCCACTAGGAGACAATTCAACATAGATCCACCCATCCGTCTCTATTGTGCTGTTATTCGTATGGGTCACCGTAACCTCCTGGGGATCATTCCAGGTTGTAGTAGTGAATGTCAGCTCCGACGGGGAAATGCTAATACCATCATTAACAACATCTCCCTCACCTACATTTTCAGACAGCGCTAACGTCACCGTTACATCACCGGTAGGCACCTCATCCAAATCAACATCAAATGTCGCTGAACTACCCTCAGGAAAAGAAAATATTGTGTTTGGGTCTAACACCAAAGTTGGCGGGTCGTTGTCCTCAAAATTAAGGTCAAATATTTCTGCATCATGGTCTTTCCTCGGAATAGTTGAACCAATGGATTTCCATCCATCCAATCCTCTTGTGTCATTGTTCGAAAGAGTTCGGGAGAGTGTCTGGGATGTGGACCGGTTCGTGGTTTCAAACTTTGATGTTTTCGTCTCATCCCGCTCGTACAAATCTCTTCCGCCCTTGATTGCGACCAAGTCTGGGGGATGGGTCCCGTTCACATTCAACACCACCTCGGGTATCTCACTTGAGCCCACCTTCTGATCATCCGCACCACGTACTGTAAACGAAAAGAGAAGAATCAGAAATCCAGCCAGAGCAAGTAGCCATTTTCGATGAAAAAAGAAAAACGGCACTACCGCGACCGTTGCGAAGAGCAATCCAAATTTCCGAAGTAGCAGGGGACCATACATGATCCAAGCTCGCCACTTCATCTGAATTCCCCCCCCCCCCATTTTTCCAAGCTTTTCCTCTTTTTGTTCTGATTTGAGGACATAGGGTCGTCTATTTCGGCTTCTCCATTGTCATTTTCGTCTCGTTTTGGCGCTATTGTGGGTTTTTCATGGTGGATTCCTTTGTTTTCGGCATATTTTCGGGAATTATGTCGCACGGATCCCCAACCGGAATTCCAACCCTACCTGGCTCATCCGTGAGTCCAAACGCGAGGGAAATAAAATCATTAAAACCACCCTCGCCAATATCACCAAACTCCCCCCAGGGCGTCATTGATCCCACAATATTCATCTCAACTCAATTTTTCGAAATAGCCTAACTAATTTGGGACTTTCGTGTCCATTGTACGTTCCTTATAAAAAGGGCCCATTGCCCTTTTTTTGCGAATTTTGACCGAATAGGGACTTGTTTCTACTGTGGATCACATGCGCAAGCGACCTTTCAGAGTAATCTAAAAAATTCACCTTGGAGGTGTGATGATGGCAAAGTCTACGGAGGCTCTTTTTGTGCTGCCCTACAACCAGTCGGTTCGGATCGAGGCGGCCAGCAACGACCACACGACGTCTGATGCGGCTGCGTTGTTGATACGGTCGGTGATCGCGCGAACGGGGCTCATTGAATTTCTGACCGCGCGGCTGTACGATCCCCGGAACCAGCATCGTATACAATATAGTCTGGCGCAGTTGCTTTTACAGTGGCTGCTGCAGTTGATTCAGGGATGGGGTGTCCTATGGACAGCGCAGTTGCACACCGATGCAGCATTTGGCGCGTCCACCAGCATCAAACAGGGTGCGGTCGAAGCGGGTCGTACATTGGCATCGCAGCCGACCCTTTTGCGTCTGCTCGGCAAAGCGGACAATCCGTCGCACTTGGAGGCGGCGGTTCAAAAGTTGGCGATTGAGCACATGCTGGTCCGCAACGGTGGCCGGCGCTGTGATGAAGTGGTCATTGATGTGGACGCGATGCCGATGGATGCGCATGGCAAGCAACTGGGCAGCGCGTATCATGGGCACTACAAGTGTACGGTTTTCTTGCCGCTGATTGCTTCATGCGGGGAGACCGGGGATGTACTCGGGACGCAGTTGCGTCCAGGTAATCGGCGCGAAGTCACCGACTGCGAAGACTTCATGGTTTCCATGGCCGCTGACCGCGTCATTATTCGTTTGGATGCAGGGTTCAATAGTGGTGCTGTATTTACACGGCTGGAGACAGAAGGTCATCACTACGTGATGCGTTTGCGCAAGAACAAGGTGTTGGAGGCGTTGGCTACCCCGTACGTTGAGGATTGCTCGTATGAGACGAAGACGTACTTTGAACTCGAGTATCCCACAATATTCATCTCAACTCAATTTTTCGGGATAGCCTAACCAATTTGGGACTTTCGTGTCCATTGTACGTTCCTTATAAAAAGGGTCCATTGCCCTTTTTTTTGCGAATGTTGACCGAATAGGGACTTATTTCTACTGTGGATCACATGCGCAAGCGACCTTTCAGAGTAATCTAAAAAATTTACCTTGGAGGTTAACAGAGATGGCACCATAGAGTTACGAATTGCATATTGAACATCATTTTTCAACTAACTTCGCACCGCGCCCTTTATTTTCTATGCTACTGAACTTCATGGTCTGACCGGGACACCTTGGGTAGGCTTCATTCAGCATCCAACCCCTCTACCAACGCGGCAGCTTGCTCACTCTCCCCCACCTGGAGCAACGCCATAGCCAAGTTATAGCGGATCTCAGGATGTCCCGGTACTTGCTCCAGTGCTTTTTTGAGCACAGATACAGCATAATCGTCGTTGCCAGTAAGCCTGGCCAGTCGCCCAGCAGCCAGCAGATTAGCAGGATTATCAGGAGACAGGATTAACGCCTGTTCAACGTAATTACGCGCATCCTCTAGCTCCCCCATATGCTCAGCAATCATTGCAAGGCTGATGTACGCTGGAGCATAATCTGGATCAAGGACCAGCGCTTGATGGCAGGCATCCCGGGCATCCCCTGTAAGTCCCATTTCCCAATATGCACCGGCAGCACCATGCCATGAAACAGCGTCTGGATGCATACGGCCCGCACGTAGATAATAGTCCAGAGATGCTTCGTAGTCTGCCTGCTGAAAAGCTGCATCCCCAAGTGTTTGCAACCAGACCCAGTTATCCGGCTCCAACTTGCTTGCTATCTCCCAGGATCTGCGCGCCTCCGTGTAATTGCCACGTACGTAATGCGCCTGCCCCAATACAAAATGAGGATGCGGATGTCCAGATGCCATTTGTACGGCTTGTTCAGCCATATCGATAGCTCGTCCTGGGGAATTTTCGTTCAATGCGATTGTCGCTTCCTGGAGTAGAATCGCTGCCGACTCCGGCAGCGGGGCCGGAACAGACTCACAGCCAAGGACCCATACCAATTGAACTAATAGCAAACAACGGATCAGCATCTATTCCGTAGTACCTTCACGAACAACAATGAACGTATTCTCGCGCAACCCAACCAAGCGTGAGATCTGTCCGCTGGGCCATGTGACATGTAGCGAATCGACCATGTCGGACTCGCCTAGGCCAAAGGTCAGTACGCGCTCTGATTCTGACAAATAACTACCACCTGATCGTACATGGCGTTGCTTCACGCCGGTGGAGGTATAGAGCCCCACTCGTGCCCCAACACCATCACGGTTGCTGCTCATGCCCTCCAGCCTCACACGTAGATATCGACCTTGCACATTGTTGCGCCACAAACGAACACCTCCCCCATTCTGGCTCATCAGAATGTCCAGATCTCCATCCTGATCTATATCCGCATATGCTGCTCCCCTACCCAGTAGTGGTTCAAAATTTTCTTCGTCTGCAAATACCCCGTCCCCCGAGTTCAGAAACAGATGTGGCCGCTGATAAAATTTAATTCCGCCAGATCCACGTTCGACATGTTCATGAATATGTCCATTAGCCACAAACACGTCATCATCTCCATCCAGATCAGCATCAAACAGAAAAAGACCGAATGCCAAAGTTTGGCGACTCGCACCACCTATCCGCGATGCCGATGCATGATCACGAAATACCTCCCCCCCAGCATATCGCCAAACGCTGATCATCTGATTCGAAAAATTACCGACTAGTATGGACCATTCTCCACTCACAATTCCTGCATCTATCCCCATTCCGGCCGTTGCAATCCCTCTTGCATCATAGGCGATTCCAGCCATTAGCCCACGCTCAATGAACGTGCCATCACCCTGGTTGATGTATAGCTGATCCCTTTCGAGATCGTTCGCCACTGCGAGATCAGACCATAGATCGCCATTAACGTCCAAGAGAACCGCCCCCAATGTCTTGCCTGGGGTGGATAGAAAACCAGCATCTTCTGTCCAGTCGGAAAAGGTACCATCCGCATTATTGTGATAAAAACGGTGAGACTGCCCGTCGTAGGCTGCCGGTGTGCAGTAGATCTTTTCTCCGCCCGGCCCTTGACACCGTACGTCAGTTGGAGAGCTCCAGCGCACATATCCACCCACATAAAGATCCAGCCAACCATCTCGATCGGCATCAAAAAATACAGCTGCCGTACTCCATGCAAATGGACCTTCGGCCCCTGACTGCATCACAGTATACACGCCATCGTTGTTACGAAGTAGTATATCGTGTCCCAACGAGGTTAAGAATAGATCTGCATCACCATCATTGTCGTAATCAGCCGATGCAATCCCCATCCCGTAAGTAACTACCTCACCCAAACCCGCATCATACGTAACCTCGCTGAAGTAACCTGAACCGTTATTTGCATAGAGACGAACGGCCGGTGGCTGTACTTCAAGCGAGTCCCATGTTCCACCCTGTACGAGTGCTATATCTGGATGGCCATTACCATTGTAATCGACAAACGCGAGACCTGGCGGCAGGATTTCTGGCATCCACATTAAGCCGGATGCACCGTTCTCGTGTGTGAAATCAGCCAGTCCCGCTTCACGGGTCACATCTGTAAAGCGCTGGGTTTCGTTCGAACAACCTGAAAAAATCATGTATACTCCTGCCAGTATACAGCATACTGAGTAATTTGGAGTCTTGGATCTCTGCAACGGATGTCGTAACCAGTGGAAGTGCGCGAACATATTGCCGGGTTTTCTGTTCGCTTTTCAACGTTCAAGTCTTGTTCTTAACGTCGTTTACGTCACCTCTTATCCGTCCCTTGGTTTCCTTATGCGTACGAGTTACTACGCCACCTCTTGTTTTATGTGCTTGCTCATAGGAGCGCTGCTGGCCCCGGACCTGTTGGCGCAATCCTCGTGGGAATTGATCTGGAACGATGAATTTGACTATACGGGATTACCCGACGATACTCGCTGGTCCTACGACGTTGGTGGGCACGGCTGGGGCAATAGCGAAAGCCAGTTCTATACAGAAGATCGGGAAGAGAATGCCCGGGTTGATGGCGATCATCTCATCATAGAGGCTAGAAAAGAAAATTGGAGCGGCCGTTCATACACTTCCACAAGACTAGTCTCCAAACACAAGGGGGATTGGACGTACGGGCGCATTGAAGTTCGCGCACAACTCCCCTCCGGCAGGGGCACCTGGCCAGCAATCTGGATGCTTCCCACAGACAGCCCTTACGGCAATGGGGGATGGCCTGATACGGGTGAAATTGATATCATGGAGCACGTTGGACACAACCAGGACCAGATCCATGCAACCATCCATACGGACGCTTACAACCATATGCTAGGCACACAAAGGGGTGGAGAAAAACATGTGCCAGGTGCCTCAAACGCACTTCATGTATACGCCGTTGAGTGGTCGCCATTGAAGATGGTGTTCTCCATTGACGGAGTTGATTTCTGGACGTATTCCAAGGGCCTTAGTAATTGGCGTGGCTGGCCGTTTGACCAGGACTTCCATCTAATCATGAATATTGCTATTGGAGGTGCATGGGGAGGAGCGCAGGGTATTGACGACAGCATCTTTCCACAGCAGATGCTCATCGACTACGTGCGTGTTTACCGCTATATCGATGTTCCCCAAGTAACGCTTGCAGTACCCTCTACTTTGGAATCAGGCGAGACCGCCACAATTACGGGGACGTCCATCGATCCTGACGGCCGCATACTTCGGGTAAATCTCTATCAGGACGATGGCCTTCTTGAAACAATCACGGGCGGTGCATCGGAATGGACTTGGTCCGTCAGTAACGTATTCGCGGGATGTTACAAGTTACGTGCGGAAGCCACAGATGATGGCGGATGGGTCACCAGTACAGATGTCCAGTCCTTAACTGTAGGTAACGCATGCACTGACAATGCGCCCTACCTGATGATCCCTCACCCTATCCAGGAGCGAATAGAGGCAGAGTACTTCGATTTGGGAGGGCCAGGCGTAGCCTACCGTGATATTTCGCCTACTAACGACGGGGGCGGTATCCGTCTTGACGAAGGCGTAGATGTGTTCCCAACAACTGACGGGGTTGGCTATCATATTGGAAATACCGCCCGACGTGAGTGGGTGACCTACACTGTACATGTAGATCAAGGGGGTATCTACGATCTGCAGGTACGACTGGCCAGTCAGGCGAATCTGGTTTCCTTTTCACTTGAATTTGACGGTATAGATAAGACCGGTATTTTCGAACACCAAAACCATGTAGATGGATTCCAGACCGTTCGCGTAATCACTGAAAATGGTATCACGCTGGATGAGGGGACCCAGATTATGAAGCTGCAGTTTCACGGCGGTGTACCAAGCGTAAACTGGATGCAATTTCGACTGAGGTCCCCCACTGGTAGCGAAGAAACACCAGAAAACGAAAAAACGGACCTTCTCGGTAATTACCCCAATCCTTTTACGGACTCTACGGTCATAAGCTATCAGGTGGAACATCCCGGTCATATAGTCCTGGAGGTATTCAACACCCTTGGGCAGCGTGTACGTACGCTGGCCGATCATTACCATCCGGCAGGTAAGCATACGACTATCCTGCATGCAGACGGCCTCAGTACAGGCACATATTTCTACAGGCTGACTGGCGATGCAACGGCCAAGCGTGCACTCCAGTATTTAAGGCAATAATCGAGAATTGTACACTCCGAGTGTCCGATCCTGAGATTTTTTCGATTCGGGAGTATCTGGAAAGACTGAACCAGACTGCAGTTTGATCTATTTCTTGCCGTACGTACGTAAGGGGATTACAGCATCACTGAGACTGATACCCTGTCCGTTTCGGGATTGAATAAATCTGAGTATTTTCGTTCTGACAGGAAACAGGAAGCGGAAGATCGCAATCCCCTCACCAATTTGACCCCCACCTTCGTCTTGCACTCCTCCATCGAACATTTGTGTCCGCTAACCTGGCACAATTTCCAAACACAAGCGCACTCAAGATCAATAGAGGATTCTCGAACGGACACGTCTAATAGGTAATCATTTAGTCAAGAAAATCCTCAATACGGAAGTTATCCCATATACTGAGCTAAATCGGCGTCAGTGTCCACCAACTTAGCCATTTCGGTATGGCATTTTCGCAATTTTGACCTAAAGGCGCGTGTATTCAGTTGGTTTTGAGTCGTTTTCATGGAATTTCGGGGTAACTTCCGAGTAACGAATCTATGGAGAAGTGCGGTTGAAGGAAATTTTCGAGTCTGTGGCGGCCCGCGCCGTTGCCGATCAGCTGCATCCGCAACCCGGACTTATGGACTTCTGCTGTGTCGTCACTTTATGCGTACGAAGCTGCCTGTGTGAACGGATCTTCCCTGCGGCGAAGTAGCCGTCAGGCGGTACAGGTACAAGCCGGAAGGCATCGCATGACCGCTCAGCGGTATCGTGTGCTTCCATCCCGCAGCTTTCCCGGCTGCCGACACCGTAAACACGCGCCGGCCCGTTATGTCCATGACCTCGACCGTCACGCTGGTAGGCCAGGGAAGATCAAACACGAT
>MPNB01000125.1 GCA_002238805.1 Rhodothermaceae bacterium bin80
AGAATACACAACCCCTTCGCAACTCACTACATCAAATCCCCCTCACCAATACAACACGACCTTCGTCACGCACATAAATTTGAAACAGAAAAGTTGGCTTTTGCATATGGGATTTTCGTACGGATACTACTAAAGGACGCATCGTGTTCTCAAAGAAGAGCAGCCAGAGCCCGGTCCCGCGAACCCGGACCAACAAGAAAAACACGTTCGGCCTGCGTATTCCAGGACGCACGCAAACCAATCTCGCGCTCGGATGGAACGATATCAAAGACCTGCAGAAAGGCGTCGTTACCTACACCTACATGGACGATACGCTACCCGGTGGGCCACGGGAACGCTCGATTGAATTCCATGCTCCTTTTGATAAATGTGATCGCGAAAACGACTATCGTGAAGCGTGGGCGTTTTTTGAGCGGGCCAAAGCAAATGGTGAGCTGTGACTGTAAACATCAATCTTACGGCCCGGCTCGGCCGAAAAGTGGGCGGACTAACCGCTACTACACCTACCCCAAGATCCTTCCGAGGGCATTTCGTGTACTTTTGACTTGCTGGTATTGCGACGGCCTTGGCCCTGAGTGCGGTTCAATTGGGGCTCATAACTAAATCTGTATTTGGCTGGATGGGATATGAAAAAAGTTTAGCTACATTGGTCATATCAGCATTGATCATACCCAGTGTCGCTGAACACACAGAGTGTGAAATCGCACACGCGAAGTCTACTGCAACTATGGATGCGAATCTAGAGCCTCAGAAGTTCAAGAAGACAGAGACCACTTACATCAATTGAAACCATAAAATTATACCATGGCATCGACAGAGACCAAGACTCACGGAGAAATGGATTCGGAAACCACCTCCGAATACCATAAGCTCATAGAGCGAGCGAAAATCAGTGAGTTTTTCCTAGCAGTCGGAGAGGAACGTGAGCCTCAGGGTGCGGAAAAAGAACTGCAAGATGAACTCGGACTGAAAAATGATATGATCCCGCTGGATATGCTGGAATGTGGAAATTTAGCACTCGACCCAGCAATAGCAAGGATAAATCCGCAACCCACCAAGAGTAAGCCGTTTGGAAGCAGAGTAGCAGATTATTTGGATATACCCATGCCTCGGTTAAAGGCAGATGCGGATTTGCATCCTGATATTGCCATCTCCGCTAGATCGTCGCAGTCACAATGGAGTTCCCAGCCAACGAATAAAACGAAGGTAAACTTGATTCCCATACTGACCAACAAACCACCGCAACACTCATCGGGGTATGATGCGTCATTTTTTTACGAAGAGAAAAAGGCATATCTGCTCAAAGGGATGGATGCAGCATTGCAGTATAACCTGAGTTGTGCACTTAGTGCTGAATTAGACCGGGGGATAATCAATTCACTAGCAAAGGATTATTTGATTGACTTTAGTTCTTCTCCTTCTGGTAGACAAAGCCGGGCAGATTTACTGGACTTACTACTTTACAGCAGAGTAGATGGCATTTGGGCGCAAAGTCCCGAGAGCGTAAAACAAGTGGTTTCACCGGAGGCATACGCAATACTGGCAAAATCATACGATGACGCAAGGTCGGACGGATCGGCGATTTCCGTGCTGAATAGCCAAGGCGGAGGTGTAGGAGTAAGCGCATACCTGCCAGCAGTGGACAAGAACTCCCAAACCCAAATAGTTCGCATAGGAAGTCATAGAGATGCCGTATTCCCGATATGGGAAGGAATCACTCTGATTAAGGTCAATAACGAATATGACCGTTATCGGGACGAGGTCAAAATTATAGCTCGAGTTAAAGCGGAATTTCAGCTATTGAGAGCGGAGGGGTTCTATCGTGCTAACATAGGCGTACCATCTCCCAAAACAGAAGCCTAAGTGATCTTGGATAAATCACCTGTTGTGCTTTCTGAAGCCAAAACCCTATTTCCGTGCAGACACCAACTAGCGATGTGCAAAATGCATAGAAGGCTAGACAACGGATAAGACAAGTTCATCCCGGTGATGCGAGGATAACCAGTGATGTATCACAGTATATATTCACGGCACCCATAGTTCTTGCTTTTGAAGGGGGCTATGAAGGTTACGACACAATGCCCGTCCTGATAGGCCCAAAAGGAGTGGGCAAAAGCGAGTTTTTGCGGTTTATCTTTCCCGAAGAGCATCGTGATGAGTGGTATGGTATCGTTCAGTATAAGGATATAGGGACCCGTAAATTCGTAGAGGAAATAGAGGGTAAAGTGATCTGTGAGGTAACAGGACTTGCGGATTGTAGTGAAGGGGACATTCTGCGTGCAGAATCTTTCATGCGGGGAAAGCGCAAGTTTTATTGGTAGCAACTGCGGAGGATGATAGCGAAATACCAAAAGATTCATACGATAGATTTGATTGGCGTTTTGCACCTGTGTATCTATCGCATCGGAAAATGTCTCGTAAAGAATTCAGGGCTAGTATGGATAGAGACAGGGGACAGTTACTGGCGGAAGCCCGCCATAACTATAAACAAGGGGACTACAAGGCCTTTATCGGTGATAAGAGAGAAAGATTAAAGCGGTTGGCTGATCGTAGGTATGCTGAAACAAGAGGTCAGAACTGACCGGAGTGATATATAGGGGTATCTATTCTGTGCAAGTGGCCACCCAATTCGCTCGAAGGAGGACACTTTTTGTGCAGGGGATTTATGGGATTGCCTTGGTGCATTTGAAGGAATCATATCTTGATTTACGCTCCCACTCGTGTCTGGTGTACTGGGACTCTTGCAAAACTCTACGAAAGAAACTCATTCCGTTACAGTTTGGAATATAATTCCCGTTCAATTACCCTCTTGGGGAGATCATTTCATTCCTGTGTGCACAGGACTTCAACTGCGAAGCCTGTTGGGGTACATCCAGTAACCCGTACAATCTGGCGCACGCGGCGTGCCTTCCCAAATCCAGCGATCAACACTACGATATGTACCGCACGAAGTACGAGATGTCGCTGGTCAATGCCACGCGCACCTTCGCGAGCGAGATCACTCAAGCGCTCGAGTGCTTTATCGGCATCCTCACCGTGGATCGTAGCACATCCGCCAGGATGACCCGTAATCCATGCATCCAGTAAAGATTTGGCCGAAGCATCACGCACTTCGCCTACAATAATCCGGCTGGGGGTTGCACGTAGGCTGAATTTCACGAGCTCACGCATACTTATCCGGGCGGTAGTCTGAAGCTGGAGCGTGTCGGCTGCCCGAATATTGATCTCAGTGGTATCCTCCAGGATCACCAGGCGCTCTTCGGGAAAAGTATCGATAATGGACTTCAATATGGCATTACAGAGGGTTGTTTTTCCGCTACCGGTGGGACCAGCAACCAAGATATTCTGGCGTGATTCAATGGCTGATCTCAGTATAGAATATCCATCACACGTTAGCATTGAATCCTTCACATAGTCTTCCAGGGTAGGAACTTGTCGGCATGGTTTGCGAATGTTAAAGGCAGGCCCCGAGGTCAATGGCGGTATAAATCCCTGTATCCGGCACTTCCCGAGATCCCGTTGCGAAACAGCAGCTGCCAGTGAAGGATGATCACGATCAAAACGATTCGAGGTGATCGACGCAATGGCACGAAGAAAAGCTTCGGCGCCTTGCCGAGATAAATTGGCAGGCACAGATATCCTACTTCCAGTCGTAGTGATTGCACGTACGCACAGATCAGGGTTCACATAGACTTCTTCGGTCTCGGGGCTCTGAAGCAGCGCAAGAATCTGCTCACCGAGATATTGCTGAATTAAAGCACTAAGGCGCTTGGAATCCATTCCCCGTTAGGATAAAGTATGGTGGTTTCCCACAGGAAATAGGACCGTAGTATCTGCTGTCATAGCTGAATGAGCTATGTGTGCTCAACAAAAAGCACTCACCCGGTTGCAGGATGTGCGTGCCTACGGCATTGGTCAGGCTTCTACCCCTTCGATCATGTGCGTATGTGGGAGCTTCGTGATCACCCCATCCCTGAACCTGAACCCTTCCATCAGAGACCACTACGGTATCTCCCTGCAAGGCGACGATGGGTTTACCGATTCGTGCTGAACCGTTAGGACAGGTCCCTCGCCGAACATAGCCGCGTTGGACAGCGGCCTGCCCAACCTTGGCAGGAAGGCATGTGCGGAGCACGTACCCACGTTTGAGATCAAATACCTTTGTTATACGATAAAGCCCAAGCGGCAGCGAGGTTGACGTATTAACAAAAAGAGGCCAACTCACACGATCTGCTGGACCTGATTGAATGATCACCGCAGTAACGACGAAACCGCAGACAATCAGGATGGCGACAAACTGGAGTCGAGATGATGTGCGACAACGCATTTAATCGCTGCTACTCAATAACCTCAAAATCCGCCAGACGATATCCAATCCCCTGGACCTTGAGAATATGCCTCGGATTGAGTGAATCTTTATCCAGCTTGCATCGCAGTGCATATGCGTGACGATCGGTGGTTCTTGTTTTTACGTCGTGTGGGATCTTTAATACATTGACGTTGAACTCCGACCTCGAAACTGCATGCCCTTTTCGAACGGCCATGTAATGCAGTACCTTCCACTCCATTGGTGTGAAATGCACCGGCTGACCATTTTTGAGGGCCACGCGTGACTCAAAATCACATTGGGTCTCGCCCACCTGTATGACGCGGGGAAAGTTGCCCCCGCGCTGTACACGTCGACAGACGGCCTTGGCACGCGTCATCAGTTCGTGAGTATTGAAGGGTTTACCCATATAGTCATCTGCACCAGCTTCCAGACCTCGTACACGATCCCCTACGGAGTCTTTCCCGGAAACTATAATGACAGGGGTCTCACAGCCAAACTCCCGTATTCGCCGTACGACTTCCAAACCGTTTATGCCTGGCATCATGATATCTACGATGGCGAGATCCAGAAAATCTTCAGATTGAATGAAGTTGGTCGCATCGTAGCCGTTAGAGATTATTGTCACGCGTGCACCTCGCTGCTTGAAGACACGCTTGATTCCCTCCGCGATTAGATTATCATCTTCGGCAACAAGCACATTGGTGATCGCTCCCGGGGTTGCTGTATAGGACATCGTATTAAATGAATGTTCTTTGTGGTAGAATTACACGAATTACGGTCCCTACGCCGACCGTACTGGCTACTTCGATACGCCCACCGTGAGCATGGACAATTTCCTGTGCAATCGCGAGACCCATACCATTGCCGGATACTGTATCGCTAACTCGAAAGCGAGGCTTAAAAATGCGTGACAGGTGCTCTGGCGCAATACCATATCCCCGGTCGCGCACCCGGAGCTGTATTCCGTCAGATTGCAAGTCGGCGGCAATTACAATCTCGGCGGGCTGACTATATGCAATTGCATTGTCGAGCAGGTTCGTAAGTACGCGCCCAAGTGCAGGCCCGTCACCCCAGACTGGGGGCAACTCTTTTCTTGTGTGGAGGATAAAAGTGTAGTCTGGATGCAAGCACCTGTATATTTCAGCAGTATCCTGAAGCATTGCTCCGATGTCTATTTCCTGATACTGTACAGATGGTCTGAAATTCTCCAACACACTGCGCATCATTTGCACGAGCCGGTCGACCTGCTCAGTAATGACTGTATGACAGGCATCACGCTCAGGGTCATCTGGTCGCATATCACGCAATCGATCGTTGTAGAGTGCAATAGCACTGAGTGGTGTTTTCATATCGTGGGACAGACTAGCGAGGGGATAATTGGTCATGAGTCTTTCATGGGTTAGTTTTGCATTCCGAGTAAAAACCAGTGTCTCTGCGTAGGGCTGTTGTAAGAAAGCGTGTAGATCTTACCTTTAGCCGATATCCGGTAGTAGGTACAGTGCGCTTCTGAGGCCCACCAGTTGGTCTGGACGATCCATATCTCCAGGATTCGGTTTATGTAATAAACCTGAGTTCCTGCGTACTGGAAGATGATGGGCTTCTGCCCGATACAGTACATCTCAATAAATCCTTCTATCCGCATCATAGGTTGAAGCATCAGAAATCATATTTACTACATATTATACGGAGAGTATAACCATAAATATAATATATGTGTTCAATATAACACCCTGGAGATTGAATGAATTTGTAACGCTACTGGAAAAATCACGACAAACGGAAGACCGTAGGACATTCAGGAATAATGCCTTTCGGATATGCCGCTAGAATTGGGGCTATTCAGAAGCCGGGAGTAGCCTCTTGGGAAAGCTGGCCTAGGTTACTGTATCTCGTAGACCACGACTATGATATCTTCACCCTCCTGTTGCTCAGTGCCGTAGGCGCGGCCGTTTCGAATCACTTTGAGGGTTACGGTAATGGGAAGCGCTGCCCTGCCAACTACCTCACTCTCCATATCTAAGATCAGCCAGTCTGCAGTGGTGGCGTTTTCGATAGAACTCAATTTGACCCATACATTACCGGCCTCGTCCACTACAAAGGTTTCGAATGCTGGCTTTGTCTTATGGGGTTCTCTCTCGGCAAGTAATTTTCTAAACAACTCATCTTCCAAATCCTGGGCCTCTTCCATTTCGGCAGCCGTGATGAAAACGGGATCATGTTCATGGCGAATAAGCCCTTGGACTGAACCATCAACGGAAGTCACTGTGATGTGGATAGAGTCGTTCCATCCGTGATAAAACGTGTCATTGGGACCCATTGCCCAAATCGCATCCCGACCAAATGGCACGTCAACAAGACCAAAACTACGATTACCCTCCCCGATATAATAAATCATCTCACTATCCTGTAAAGTAGCGATCGCCTCCTGCCCGTAACTTCCATCCAACTCAACTTTACGGATTTCGTAATCAGTATCCTCATTAATGGTCCTTGTGCCATCGTCCATCTGCTGGAAAGGGCTTGCTCTCATCGTCATGATCCATCCGGCCTCAACAATCCCTTTTAGCCTCATGAAGGACTTAACACTTTCATCGTCTAACACAACATGACGAACGAAGAAAAAGTCGTTGAGATCATATACCATTACACGACGAGCGAGATTCTCCCACACATACACGGAATCTGCCGATCCTACGACTGTATTCCCAATGTATCTGTACTCACCCGGTCCCTCGCCCTCACCTCCAATATCATTCATATATACGCCATCACTACTGAGTACCCGTATCGAAGTCCGCCGTCGTTCCTCTACAATGATCTCTCCCCGACTGTTGACCATAAGTCCACTGATCGACGAAAAAAGCACCGTATCACCGGCTGCTTCATTTCCCAGCCGCAGTACTTCCTCAAGATCAACTTGGCGCACTTCGGAGAACTCACGCGAGGCGTCTGGATCCGAACATGCGGCAAAGAGTGTGGTAAGGAGCACACAGGTAAGAAGTCGACTGCCAAACTGCATATTGATACGGACGGTTCCACTGTGATTCACTTGGGACTCAACCCAATATAAAGTATTGGGAATTATCCATTAAGGTGAACGGCTGCTCCCGTTGGAAAACAGCATTTCCCTGCAACATCGCTTACATTAATTCCCAAACTTAGGAAACATTTTCACGCATTTTGTCGTACATCTAAAATCAACAAACCTAAAGAAAATGAGTAGTGGCTAATGGTAGCACCAATTTCATGAATCCTCTTGACCATTATATCAAAGATAAACTTGACCAACTCATTTTGGAGATTGGCACGATCAAGAACTCGAATGTGGTTCTATCACGAATATTGTGGATAGAGTTCAAGCCCTCCACAGAAGAAGAGAATTGCAACCCTGAAGTTTTCAAATCTTCTGTATCCTCTGCCGATGGTTTTGACTTCCTGGATTTTGCCGTTGA
>MPNB01000126.1 GCA_002238805.1 Rhodothermaceae bacterium bin80
CATCCGCTGTACGGCCTTCTCCAAATTCGGGATCCGGTGTATCACCCTGGTGATAATAGGGATACCCAAAGTGCATACCCGGTTCTGGCGCATGATTCAACTCACATGACGGTAGATCATCCGTGATCGCAGGATCATCACTTATGTTATCGCTGCCATTATCCGTAATCCACAATTCACCAGTCGACCGAAAAGTTACGCTCGCAAAAGCAGCATAGCCCCCTATCTGCGCGCAGGTCCCCAACGTCCTCGGAATCCGATCAAACGGCGCACTGGGTTCGCCATGTAATCAAACATTCTTAGGCGCTGAACTATGCCTGAAAAATTACGCACACAAAATTGGCAGAGAAGTTAGCTTGTTGTACATGGGATTCTCGTACGGATACCCTTTATTTAGGTCCTCTTAGTGCTTGCTGAGACTGAAGAAGGATTAGCGTCTGGATTCTACATTGTCGGAGTAGTCTTGGATTAGGACTTAAAATGCTTGGATTGTTCCTCAGAACCTAGATGGTTTGCTACCTCAAGATGGGTAGATGAGAAACTGGTGGAGGTTGTGGAGAAAGCTACTGCTGTAAACCTTGACGACTCAAACGGCTTGATCTGCGTCTCATCAACGGAAGGGGATGCTTCGTAGTCTCTTGCCTCTCAGAGCCCGTATTCGACGCTTTTGTACGCCGCATCGGAAATCCATACCGGACACTCCTCTCGACTGACGAAACCCAAGTCAGCACATGCTGACTGAACTCGCAAGTGTATTGTAAGTCCGTTGCGGTGATGGAGGATCACCGAGCCACAATTACCCGTTGCTTTGGGGAATCTTGAACCGCGGTGAAACCAGCGAATTGTCATCCAGGAACGTTGTGATCTGCACAATCCGTGCAAGTCCAGGACTATAAACCGTGGTCGTCTTTTCTGGTTGGCGTTTTTCGTCGTGGGCCATGGTTGGATGGTCCACGACATCCATTACATCAACATTAATAGCCTGCAAAGATTCAGGGTAGCGCAGCTGTCGGGGAGGCGTAGAGCTCGATAAAACGACTTGGCCGCCGGTTGTCGCGATCTCAATCTCTGCGATCGGAGTAGTTTCGACGATTCGATGTAGGTGGGAGTTTGTCTTTGCGACAGACCATCCTGCAGATTCAGTGGTACTGATGAATGCATCAATCAGGCCGGCCTGGACGACCATTTGTTTTGAGAGCACAGCATCGAAGACTGAACGAATTTCAGCTACTCGGGACGTGTATCGGCTCGAAAGCAAGTCTGCTTCGCCGAAAGCAGCCAAAGCTGCGGTCATGACGGGGGAAGCATAGCTATTGTTTAAGAGCCCTTGTTCTTCAAATGCTAGAGCGTTACCAACTTGAACGATACGAGGTTTATCGATACCACTGACTCCGACATATTTGAAGATATTCCAGTCAATTTCCCGGGTCTGGGCTGCCTGAGTGATGACGGCGTCATCGTCGACATCATTTGACAGTAGAGGAAAAAAAGCGGATGCTTGTGGTTGCTCGACGGGATCATCTGCAAACTTAAATTGGATCGGTTTCCCATCATCACCACGTACGTTGGTGAGATATACCATACCTCCTGAATCAGTGATCCATAGTTCATCCAGCACTGTTTTTTCTACGATCTTGTCAAAGATGGAGATGATCTCTTCGGGCGAGAGCCCTTGGTTCTCAGCAGCAGCAACAAGATGTGCGGCAATGCGGGCTTGGCCAGTCATTTGTTCGTCCAAAAGGGAATCCAGTCCTCTCGCGACTACAGCTAAAGAAAGTTGACTCATTATATTTAGTGTTGTGGGTCCAAGTTAAGGAGTGTGATGTACCACGTCTGACAGATCGACAAGTAAAAAACTGCGGCGTAGACTAGTTTACGGTTTTACGGTTAAATAAGGGAAAAGCCCCCAAATCAATGCAAAAACTAATACTGCAATTGCGACTTCCACTTGTACTGATACTAATAGCGTCGGGCTTTGGTGGACATAATGACCCGATGCTTGGTTTTTCATCGAAGCAGGCTGTTCAGCAACGTGCTTTGGAGACCAACTTTGATGCCCTGCTAAATAAAGATAATTTGCGGACATGGATGGAGCAAATGACCGCAGCCCCACAGCATGTCGGATCCCCACAGGCTCGAGCCAATGCAGAGTTCATGGTACAGCTTTTTCAGTCATGGGGTTATGAGGCGCAGACGGAAGTGTACCAGGTTTTATTTCCGACTCCAATCACACGCGAATTGGAGCTTCTGTCACCAACACCCTATAAAGCCAAGCTGCAGGAACCTGATATTCCTGAAGATGCGAGCAGTTCAATTCGTGATAATCGTCTACCACCGTACAATGCGTACAGTGCCGATGGGGAGGTGACTGGGGAACTTGTCTATGTAAATCAAGGCATTCCGGGGGATTACGAGGATCTTGCCCGTATGGGAATCATTGTGGAGGGCAAGATCGTAATCGCGAGGTACGGAGGATCCTGGCGTGGTATCAAACCAAAGTTGGCGGCAGAGCACGGTGCGATCGGCTGCATTCTCTATTCAGATCCCAAGGATGATGGGTTTTTTCAGGGTCAGACCTATCCTGAGGGCTCTTTTCGTATGGATCAGGGGGTTCAGCTAGGCTCGGTCGCAGACATGCCCCTTTTTCCAGGAGATCCGCTTACGCCGTTTATTGGGGCAACAGATGATGCAGAGCGATTGGAATTGGAAGACGCCCCCACGCTAATGCGGATTCCAGTACTACCGATATCCTGGAGTGATGCACAACCATTTTTGGCGGCTCTGGAAGGGCCTGTGGCACCCGCCCGCTGGCGGGGTGGGTTGCCACTCACATACCGGGTCGGCCCGGGACCTGCTCGTGTGAGACTTAAGCTTGCGTTTGATTGGTCGCTCGCACCAGCCTACAATGTAATTGCCAAACTTGAAGGATTGGAGTACCCCGACGAATGGGTCATCCGGGGTAATCATCGTGATGCATGGGTTTTTGGAGCGCAGGATCCCATCAGCGGCATGGTGGCTTTGATGGAGGAGGCCCGTGCTATCGGTGAACTTGCTCAGGCAGGCCATCGCCCAAAGCGCACAATCGTATACGCTGGGTGGGATGCAGAAGAACCAGGACTATTAGGATCTACTGAATGGGCAGAAGATCATGCAGATGAACTCCGTGAAAAAGCTGTCATCTACATCAATTCGGATAGTAATGGACGAGGATTCCTGGGGGCGGGTGGATCGCATACGCTAGAGCGTTTGGTAAATGAGGTTGCTGCCAGTGTTGAGGACCCGCAAACTGGAGTTACCGTCGGGGAGCGGATGCGTGCACGACGGCGCGTCCAAGGCAATTCTGAAGTGGATAAGCGGATGGACTTACGAATCTCTCCATTAGGCAGCGGGTCAGACTATACTCCATTCCTCCAACACCTCGGAATCGCTACTCTAAATATTGGATTCGGTGGTGAGAACAGAGGAGGTAGCTACCATTCCGCATTTGACTCATTCGATTACTATGTGCGTTTCGGGGATCCAGGATTTGAATATGGTGTAGCTCTGGCACAAGTAGCTGGTCGATTAACCTTGCGAATGGCTAACGCAGAAGTTATGCCAATAAGATTGCAGAACTTTGCGGAAAATGTACAAGGGTATGTGGAAGAAGTCATTGGATTAGCCGCAGACATGCGTCAGGAAACAGTCCGTCACAATCGTATGGTTGAAACGAATTCGTTTGCTTTGGCAGCGGACCCGACCAAACTGTATGTCGCTCCAGAGATGAAGGATCCTGTCCCATACCTCAACTTTGCACCGATCAGGAATTCGATTGCACGCGTAGCCGAATCTGCTCGAGTCTTTGACGAAACCATAGCAACCCAACTTGAGGCGCTGTCTGATGCTCAGCGCAGAAACCTTAATCAGCAATTGATCCAACTGGAACGAACGATGACACGTGAAGAGGGGCTACCGGGGCGGCCGTGGTTTAGACATCACATATATGCGCCTGGTTATTACACTGGATATGGGGTAAAGACATTGCCTGGTGTTCGCGAGGCGATCGAACAGCGGGAATGGGAAGAGGTGGAAATTCAGGTGAAGCTACTAGCCGAGATATTGAACGAAGTGGCAATGGCTATCGACCAAGCAGCTGATTTCATGAAGCCTGAATGACATTGTTTGCAAAGGCAAAGCATGTTCAAGACACGCTCTTAGCGCTTGGGCTGGATGTACGTGTGGTCGAACTTGCTGAATCCACTCGAACAGCGTCAGAAGCCGCATCTGCTGTTGGTTGTACCGTTGGGCAAATCGTGAAGTCTCTAGTTTTCCGTGCAGATGAGGAGCCTGTACTGGTGTTGACGAGTGGAGCTAATTTCGTGGACGAAAAACGGCTCGCGGACCTCGTGGGTACACCGATTAAGCGGCCGCGTGCAGATTTTGTACGACAGCACACGGGATATGCTATAGGCGGTGTGGCTCCGATCGGGCACCCTCAGCCGATCCCCACTATTGTGGATGAAGATCTCATGCAGTATGAGAAAGTATGGGCAGCAGCAGGAGGTCCCTTTACTGTGTTCGCTTGTACCCCCGATTTTCTAGCTACATTGGGCAAGGTAACGCGTGTCAAGCGGCTTCGGGGTTGAGGTGCAGGAGTAATTTTATGCCGTGAAGGACGAGATGCGGGTCTATCTGGGCTTCCGGTATTTTGTCAGCTAACAGCCTGTGCCAGCCACCAGTAATTGTGATCGTAGGAGTACTCGTAAGGGTTTCTCTAATGCGTACAAGAGCGCTGGTGACCGCATCGGTCATACCATGGACTAGGCCATGTTGAAGTGCCTCAACTGTGGAACGTCCGACAGCTCCACTTGGCAAAGTGAGAGGTACTCTGGGTAGCTTGGCGGTGTATTTAACAAGAGCGCGGTTTGTAAGGGTGGGGCCGGGCATTATTATGCCGCCGAGAAAAATTCCATTTTCACTTACGGCATCAATGGTAATGGCTGTACCTGCGTCAATGATGATATGAGAACCTGATTTTTTGCACGAAGCATAAGATGCCGCAGCCAGCCTATCAGGACCTAGGGTTTCGGCGGGGGTATAGTCGATTCGAAGGGGGATATTAACATTACTGTTAACACAGAATACTGGTGCACCTGAAAGTTGGTTTATGCCTGCGAGGAGGAGGTCTGATTGCTGAGGTACAACGCTGCACAGACCGACACGGGTAATGGGGGTCTCCGCCTGCCAATCAGCGATCGTTCCCAAAACTTCTTTCACAGAATGCTCATTGGTTGTTTTCTGGAGATGATCTCCTGAAAATAACCCGATCTTGATGTTACTGTTGCCGACGTCAATGGTCAGCCATGTAGAGCGAAACATCACCTGCGTAGATTGTACGAAGCCCTTTGCTGGTCTCCAAGATTAAAGCGCCAGATTCCTCAATACCTATTAATGTGCCAACCAATTCCTCATTTACTCTGGTGATCCGGCAACTTTTTCCTACTCCGATCAAGTTCTCAGT
The DNA here is from genome assembly GCA_002238805.1 of Rhodothermaceae bacterium bin80. Lineage (GTDB taxonomy): Bacteria > Bacteroidota > Rhodothermia > Rhodothermales > Bin80 > Bin80. The sequence continues at coordinate 5,501 of MPNB01000126.1, forward strand.
ATAGCGTTTTCGGACAAGTGCAGGGTTCGTTGATAACAGTTCAAAACTTTTCTCTAGATGCACTAGAACCTCCGCCATCATAGATGCTCTATCAACAGGACGTCCCGTTGATAGAAACAGTGAGGTTGCGTAATAACTCAGCTCTGGCGGAAATGTGGTCTGATTCACGTTTAGGCCTATCCCCAGCACCATGGGAGCCATTGGTGCGCCAAAGCTTTGCAAGAGCATGCCACAAATTTTCCGACCCTCCAGTAAAATGTCGTTTGGCCACTTTAGCTGTGGCTTACTCGGTGAAACTACTTTTGCAATGGCTTCTGAAACACCGAGACAGGCAGCGAGGGGCACCATGCCGATGATTGCGCCGGAGATCGGTAGGCGCAGGATCACACTGAATGTTAGATTTTGACCTCTGGCAGCTCGCCAGATACGTCCACGTCGACCACGTCCATCTGTCTGGTAATCTGCGAGAAATACAGTTCCGTGCGGTGCATCCAGTTGGGCCGCCTCCATGGCTAAGGTATTCGTCGATGTTACGGTGTGCGCGTAGTGCAGGGGGCGGCCAATATTTCTTGCAGTTAGCAGTGCACTAACCCTCTGGCCGAGTGATGTATCCATAGAATGTGATATTACGAGCGAATAAGCGCTGTTGCCTCGACGGCAGTTGTAAGGTAACGCGGGAGGCTAACCGGTAAGGCACCCACGCACCGTCAGGTCCAGGGCGCAACTGGAGTTGGTAGTGGGATGTTTCTTCAAACAGAATTGTTTGGGTATGATTACGAAAACTCAGTGAGACCAGCTTTCCAGAAGAATCATCAAACACGTAGGAGGCAGACTGGATGTCCTGATTGGCACCTGGTCGGGCTGTAACCGTGATCACACGTGCAGGGTGGGACCAGTAATTGATGTCCTCTTGTATCTGATACGAAAATTCATCCTTGAACCGATCCAGTAGATATGCGGCTTCTTCTGGTATCATAACCGCCACCAAGGCAGGTAAATCTCCCAAACCGGTAGAGTCCGAGCCCACGGCCATCACAGTCGTGCCTGACGAATCTATCTGTATCAGGCGTGTCGAAGAGTTGTACTCACGTCCTCCGCGGCCTTCTGTACGATCATGTCGAATGTGAGGGCGCTCCAATACCTCAGAAAACGCGTTTGAAATATCGCTTGTCTGTGTGGAGGAGAGGATTTCGAGGATAGTATCAGCAGCTTCACGTTCTTCTGCACTCGGCGGTAGTAGGGGCGAGGAACAGGTCGCGCTAGTGAGCAGGATGATGAATATACCAAACAGCAACCCCGTCCGTAGTTGAGCCATCGAACAACACATTAAATAAGAACTATATACTTGAGACACGCTTTCTGTTGTTATACGCAGCACTGAAAATATACTCTATGTAGGCTCTTGAGTGTATGTTTTTCGAACTTCGGTGACGGGCCTAGGTAATCTGGATCCCTCCAAATCAGGGCTCCGTCGAAGGTCTGATGACAGTCCTGTTGGTGGAGTGGCACGAGAAATAGTTCACGGACCGACATGATCTGGCAGGAAAGCATATTAAGGAGTTTTGCAAGAAGCTCGCAGATTGTAATTCCCGAAATCAGTCCTACCAAGCGACTCACGGTGAGTCGGATACTTGCTATGAGAGGTATGAGCAAATAATGTTTCTAGATAGTGTCTGCCAGAAAACACCTATTTCGGCTGAGTTAAGGGCGTCATGGCCCTGGTTTGCGTACGTCTGAGGTATCAATTCGAGGGGGTGATGGCTTGGTCACGTCGTATTTAGGTTAGCGTCTCTGCTAAAAGTCGGATTTACGCCGGTTTCCGCAAATTTTTCGGGATCTGATCTGCCCAGCGGACAGACCTCGGGCCAGTTCTGTTGTTCTGCACGCCTTGTTTGATCGTATCCGTACGACCAGGGGGGCTTCACGCCGCCTTTCGGCGCGCCTTATGCCACCGGTCGTATTGCCTCCGCTGCTTCTTAACGATCTGACCCAACCGGTGTACATTCGCGGCCACGACCCCCAGTGCGACGGTCCGAACGAACCCCTCCTCGCCGTGCGTCCGTATCC
>MPNB01000127.1 GCA_002238805.1 Rhodothermaceae bacterium bin80
AGAGGTCGGCGATCTGGTAGATGGACGCTTGATGCGCCTCGCGCAAGGCTCGAATGCGGGCCGGTCGCGGATCCTCCGGTTTGTCCTTGCGCGCTTCGGGCTTGGGCCAGAAGAAGGTGTGGTGGGGGTTTTTTCGGAAGGCCACACAAAGATTTTTGAATGAGCCATAGGAATAGCCAAATTGGTCGGCGGCCTCTCTGGCCGAGAGACCGCCAACAAAGTAAGCACGCAGGGCCTCGTATTGGATGTGGCTGCGCAGGGCCGGTTGGCGAAAGAAGTCCGCGTAATCAGTCATCATTTATAATAAACTGTAAACCTATTACCAATATACACAATAATTCTTACAAATGCAAGACCTATCGTATTACTTTCAGAAATGCGTGTACATTCCCCAATAAATTGGTAGTTGGTGCTATATTAGGCCCTCTTAGGGCATAATAATGTCTCTATGACAACCTGGACTGCTAAGCCAATAATTATATTACTATCGTGGCTAACAGTATTCAGTTAATGACATGAGATGACGTATTGTTGGCAATTTATGCCCGTCAGAGGGAGGAATACAGCAAAATCAGTCACCAGCACAATCCGAATGGAAATTCAGGCAAGCAAACTGCGACGGGCGAAAAGGTTTGGAGCTTTGCGGGGCTGATGGAAGAACTTTCAAAGGCATGCCGCCTCGTTGTCATTCCGAAAATCAAGACGGACGCATCTCCCGAAGTCGTCATGGTCAAGAAGATCAGTCCCACCCAAAAGCAGGCATTCAAACTGCTGAATATCAAACTGCTGTAGTCCTCGGTTCACCAAACTGGACTCCCCAGACCGCCGTCCCTGGCGGTCAATAATTTTCAAAAAAAGCCTCAAATTTGTGGAGAAAATCGTGCCTTCGAAAAAATAAAAATAGGGGGAAGTTCAGATATAAGCTGCACATGGATGTGGCCGACGGCGGGGTTCCAATCAGTTGTCTGGTATCTTCCGCGTCCCTGCACGATAGCCAAGCGGCCATTCCATTGGCGATCATAACGGGTCAACGGGTGGACCACTGCAATGATCTCATGGATAGTGCGTATGACGCAAAGGAGATTCGCGCACACAGTACGGCAGCGGGGCATGTGCCGATCATCGACACGAATCCGCGTAATCGAAAGGCGGCGTACCGTAGCAAACTTGAAGGATATCCCTCCGAACCATACTGCCCCCATGCCGCAATCGGAAACAACATCCCTGCAAATAAGCATACGACGTATCTCATTGGCAGTAAATCCCACTAAGCCAAATCATCTGTTGCAAATCTTTGTGTGTGGAGTTTTTATGTGCAGTTCAACTCATCAACCTTGGCCAAATCTTTTTGGCATTCTACCGCCGGGATCATCGCACTATGGTCATAGTTCCTGGAATGGTCTGGAAGGTTCTCTGGGCAGTTTTCAGTCGAATCGAATACATATAGATCCCGTTTGCCAAGTGGTGGGATTGCACTTTGATTTCGTGTCTCCCTTGGAGGAAAAGTTGATCTTCCATGACCGTGTGCACCAATTGTCCCAAAACGTTATAAATCTCCAGCGTTATGGCCATCGGTTCCGGCACATGAATTGGAATGGTTGTGCTTATCCCAAAGGGATTGGGGTAATTTGGATACACCACAATATCTCCAAAGCGGGTCACGTCTTTTTCGGAGATATTGACGGGCATTTGGGTAACAGGAGCACCAGTTCCCCAACTCCCGGTGGTTGTACCGTGATTTGCATGTACACTTTCGTCTTGAAAAGCAATGCCGCTACCCTCATTCATGGGCCAGTAACCGACCAATCCGTCCAGCACTCGTATATCCCCGATGAATCTAGAGTTCACAAAGTCTTTGATTTCCGCATCTGTCCGCGCCGTATTCCATATCCTAAGTTCATCTATGGTGCCTTCAAATGCGGCGGTTCTATCTCCTCTATTTCCGATTCTTGCGGGTTTTGAGGTATGACCTTTCAGGGTGGAAGACAGGTTGCCTCTCACAGCGATGGATTCCCGCTGCCCATTGATCAAAAAGCGTACTGGGGTAGCAATGTTACCGAGGTCCAGCACCACTGCGATGTGTTGCCAGACGTCAAACTCTACGGAGCCAGAAGGAGTACTCCACCGGCTTGTTTGATTCAAAGCATCTACTACACTTAAAACAAAGCTATTGCCTTCTAGAGGACCTACCCGGGACTTTTGGACATGCAGTGAGAAGCTATCCTTATCTAGGATAGTAGCCATTTCGGATCCACCGAAGTTCAATCTCTCTGGACGGACCCATGCTTCAATCGTCATAGTTTCGGTCATGTTAAGGCTTGCATGTGAAGGGATTTCCCCGTACGCATCTTCCGAATCCATGAACAATGCACTATTGCCGTCAAACACGCGAATATATCGGTCTCGAGTCAAGGACAACCAAAAATCACTGATGTTTTCTAACGTTAACTGGGCCGACAGCTTTACCGAATAATTTCCCGGTATCTCATAGGTCCACTTGGGCGAGTGCTCCATACTACCAACTACACCCTTGCCTTCAAAATCCCAGGACCACGCGGCGAAATCATTGCCTGAGGACTTATTCGTGAAAGCCACCTGCAAGGGAACGTGGCCTGTTTGTTTGTCGGACAAAAAATCTACAAGTGAATTTCCGACCTGCACGATGAGAGCGGAGCCGGACGAACCGGTAGAGGCAATATCAACGATGGATACCTGGGACGGAGCTTCGGGATGTGCATAGGATCGTGTACTCGGGTAGCTGATGTGGGTAAAATTCAGTTTCTTAGAACTACCTGGAAACATATCTCCGGTGTCGCCCCGATTCCGGCGATGGTCGAGATCATCTCTTCCATCGGCTTCCTCCAAGTCAACCAGCTTTCGTACCTCATCTCGATTACCGTCGCGACTTTCGTCGACATGCCAGATGAGTAGACCGGAATTAGGGAGTAGTTGATCCCATCCGGTCTGCTTTCGGTATTCCAACAGGAAGTATTCTGACGGACTGTTCAAGGACAAAGCCGCCTGAAAGATGGCAGACGGGTTCTGTTCCACGGCCGGAAATGAATAGGTTCCACTGGTCTGAATCTCGTTGGGTTTGCTCCAGCCGATCATTTTTTTGGACCATGCCGAGAGATGAGATGGGGCTACGCCACCCCCTAACCATGCCCCGACGGACATAATATCCCACAGTCCAATGCCATTTGATGATCCGTCGGGATCGTATAAATCCGGTAAATTGCCATATACATGAAGGAATTCATGCATGTGCATGCCGATGCCTGCTTGCCGACCATAGGCCAACTCTGACGAGATACCAAATCGTCCAAATCTGACCCCATCATACTCTTTCGATCCTTGCAGGCCGCTGGCCTGAGGCCAGATGAATCTGGTATCTCCGTTTTCTGCTGCACCGCGGCCGGCATGGATGACGACGAGCCCATCACACCGACCATCTCCGTCATTATCATACTTGGAAAAATCCGCTCCCTCTGCATCAGCAGCCTCAATGGCTCTCCACACCAGTCCAGATAACTCCTGGGTTCCATAGCGGTCGCCATAAACCAGATAGCTCTCTGGATCATTATACCATCCGAATACGTCAGCGTTTATGCTAATCTGACCATATGAGACTTCAAGCAAGTAATCATTAAAGCTACCCGGAGAGTTGATTCCTCCACGCCATCCTGGCTCTGTCATCATGGCTTCAATCGTTGTTTTCGGAATTGTGCCTTGCAAATCTTCAAAACCAACCAGCAGAACGGGCACATTCAACTCAATCGGATATCTTTGGGCTTCAGAGAGCAGTCGTTGCAGGACAGAAGGTTGCGCATCCGGGCTGTGTTTGTGACGCAGGGATTCAGGTACATGCGGATCTGAACGAAGATGCAGACCTGTTCCGTTCAAAAACTGGCGCTCCTCTGGAGTGCGCAATGCTACTTCATGCGCCAGCATTTCGGATGGACGCAACTGCCCATCTGCCGCTTTTTCCGCGTACATCCAAGCATCACCATCCGCCGAACGTACGACTGTATAGCCATCCATTGTTTCGGCGAAGTGGCCATGCTCATCACCAAAAAGACGGACTGTAATCTGTGTTCCATCCGGTTGGTCCCATACGACCGGTTCAGGATTGGCAGGGCCTCTCGACAAAGTTTGTGCCTGGAGACTGCAAGGACCAAGGTTGCCTCCGAAATGGCAGACAAGGCTTGCAAAAATCACTGCTAAAATCTTAGATAGACTCGGCATTGATCTGTTTTTTTAGTTTAATAGACCGCGACGAATCGAATCTCTCGGTGCTGGCGTGCAGCATAGCTTACCGTCCAGCGGACTGCATACATGCCACTGGGTAGCGACATTTGGTGTGTATTCCAGGTTAGCATATGTTCTCCGGCCTGTTTCCTGGCGGAAAGGAGATGCAAGAGCTTCCTCCCCAACAGATCATAGACTTCCACTTCAACGTGGGCATTGTTGTGAGACAGCTTGTACGGGAACGTGGCCTGATTTGTAATTGGGTTTGGAAACACTTCTCCGATGGTGATCCCGTCCGGGATGGGAGCCGTTCTTTCCGCCGAAATTGGAATACCACCCTGATATTTTGCTAAGGCGCGATCCGCATTGATCCGAAGATCTTCCACATTGTCCCCTACCACCAAAGCAAACGGAATGGTGACTGTCTCCCCTGCAGCAATCTGTATCGGACCAACCGCTGCAATCTGGAGCACGTCAACACCAGAAATATATTTCCGTTGTGTGGCACCTGAGAGCACATTCCACTTCGCTTCACGGGTCAGCAAATTGGCAAAAGCATTAGAACCCAAGTCAATCTGTACGTTAGCAGCATAGCTAGTGACTAAGGAATGAGCTTGGTTAAGCACATAGATAGCCGCAACTGGATCAGACTCTCTATCCGATCGCGCAAACCCCATATTCCGGTTTTCGTCAAAATCCATTGAATTTTGGGTTACATCAGACCCTATATTCCAGTCAACCCACAAGCCGGCAAACATATTTTCAATGTCCGCTGAAGACTTATTAGCTACCTTGTAGTGCAGAATCACGTAATCCCCGTCTTCCACAGTACTAAACGAAAAACTATCCTGGATAATGTGAAGACCGATAGGGTTTTTTGCGTGGGTGTCTACTAACTCAACTCTGCCACGCTGTGCATCCCCGTCTTTGAGCACACGCATAATGGATCCAGGTCTTTGGGATAAATCCCCGTCTTGTATAAAGAGGTAGCTACTCCCCCGAACTGTAGACAGAACATGGGAGGCATCCACACCCAGTAATAGTCCTCCCTCATGCATCAGAGAACGCCCCTTGTAGTACATCCCGATGCCACGGCTTTCATCCTCCGTTGGTGGGCAGGAGAATGCACCTGATTCCGTAGAAGTGGTTACATACCCAATGTTTCCTGCATTGGTTATACTGAAACATAGGGAACTTGAGGTCTGAGTAACCGCAGTTTCTGACTGAGTATCCCCTACATCTCCGGCTACAATTGGTTGATCAGGATCCGCATGAAAGGCAACCCCCAATACATGCATCTCCTGCCCATCTCCCGATACCCTGAACTTGATCCACCCATAATGAACCCGATTTTCTGGCAAAATCTGCACCCCTGCATAGCCTGTCTTCCCATGCCATACAGTATAAGCTGCCGATGACACCAGCGGCAACAGGGCATCTCTTTGCTCACTACCGTCAGTCAATAACGTTGCCTGCCAGTCGCTTGAAGGACCGATAATTTCACCTTCATTCAGCATGGACACATGTGGGACTTGTCCATCTAGGGTTCCAACAACTTTCCTGCCGCGGGGATACAGGTGAAGTGTGCCTTTATCCACATTGGCCCAGAGCTCTATAATCACATTGTTATCGTCCGGTAATCGTGTCGGATTATATTCCCACCATGAATATTGACGGTCCTGGCTTATGACAATTTCTGCTGTGGTTAGATCAAACCACCAAATACGGCCTTCCTGAGCTATACTGTCACTTACAAACCAGCACAGTGTAAAAAATAATACGAGATATTTCATTTCGAAAAGGCAGTTTAACTGTTGTGTGTGGAGTGATTAAGCTGTACCAACAGTGTGGGTGTCCACGCGCGCGGATGGACCCGGGGATTTGGGATAAATCCTCATCTTGTTCAAGGATTCCTTGGCCCCGAACTGTAGACAGAACGCAGGACCCATCTAACTTCAGGAGTCCCCCTGTATCTCAGGTGGTGTCCCTTATAGTCCGTTCCAATCCCACGACTCTCATCCCGCGTCGGCGGACAGGAAGTGGCTTCTGATGTTAAACCGGTCCCAACATATCCAAAATTACCCTCAATTCGTGGGCCTTCCATTAACTGTGTGGGTAAGCTCTCAGATTCAGGATGAGGGTTAATGAATTAGGGAGACTGTTGCACAAACTATCGAGATTGCCCCTTGAAGTATTCTTCTCCAAAATTTTGACGCTTAAAGCGGTTGTGATTTTTCAATGCTCTGGCCTAAAGATACAACCTGGCATGAATTAACAATAATATAACCAATATATGACAGAAAAAGAACATAATTGATGCTTGCCCGAAAATATAACCCTTGGTTGGTTTAGCGTGTTTCTATAGGAGTTTTTGGTGACTTTTGGCCGCATTTCGGTCCATATGGCCTGTTTTTGGCGTCTGTGGGCCTTCTTAACCTCGGAGCTTATTCTGGCGAATGTTGCGCTGTATCTGGGGAATTCGGGGATGATTTGAGCGTAAATTGGAGCATTATTCGGTGCGCCAGGCTAACTGGCGAATGTAGCGGGTGAAAGTCCTGCAGTATGAAGATGCAACCAATCACATACTTCCTCGAGCCGTGCGTGTATCCCCGCGAGGGGATACGCGAAGCGTCGGTAGAGGTATGTACGTGCGCCAGGCTAACTGGCAATAGTGTAGCGGGTGCAAGTCCTGCGATATGAAGTTCAAACCAGACACATATCTCCGCGAGCCGTGCGTGTATCCCCGTGAGGGTCTACGCGAAGCGTCGGTAGCGGTACATGCGGTCGGGGCTAACGAGCACCGAAAGAGCTATCGTCTGGGTCGCCGAGACTTTGTATGTAGTCGAAGGCAACACGTAATCCATCGCTATGGTGAGAGGGAGTACGGGCCCACGGTGTCCAAGAACCCAAGAACGTATGCACGCACATCGTCGGGACCTGGGAGGGTGTGCCACGAAGTACACGGAGGTGAGTCAATGACGTAGCCGAAATGTACGAACTGTATAAGATACAGGGACGGCCCCCCGCAATCGCCGTACAGGCGGAGGTTGCAAACCACCCACAGCTGCTGCACTTAAAAGGTGTGGTGGTGAGCGTGTTGGGAAAAGGCAGGTGTAGGAACTTGTCAGGTGTGAGTCGTAGAGTCGAACGCAAGTGAATCACGGATGACGTGTCGAAAGTCCTTAGAAGATGGTCAAAACCGGGGTGGTCTCCCGATCCCGGGACAAGGTTGGCGGGGACCTGCTTACT
>MPNB01000128.1 GCA_002238805.1 Rhodothermaceae bacterium bin80
TTGCAACTGGACGGGCCAAATTACGGGGACCGCTGCCCCGAAGAAGAGGCAAAACCGGAATCAAAATCGCCCTAAATTACCCCAGACTGATTCAGTAAATCTCAGTAGTCCATATCCCCGAAAAAAATCGACCGAAAACGGGAATGGGGAAATTCCGTACTTCCAGAGCACTATGAAATGGCGAACTTGGGAAAAGAACATTGATCAACTCACAGTTCAAATTGACAGCTTGGAAGCTGAAATCCGTGAATACCGCCAGCCCGCTACAGAGCTTAACAAGGAACTCCATAAGTATTTGGGGCACGGTGCATTCAAGCTTGAACCAAAGGAGAACGGATACCAGATCATGCGCGGAAATGTGCGTGCAGACGCACTAAGTGAAGGTGAGAAAACGGCGCTCGCACTCCTCTACTTCCTGAAATCGTTAGCTGATCAGAGATTTGCCTTGGAAAAGGGAATTGTGGTGTTGGATGACCCAGTATCCAGTCTCGATTCAAACGCGCTATATCTTGCATTCGGGTATATCAAGGAACGGACGAAAAACGCGTCTCAGTTGTTCGTGCTGACACACAATTTCGCATTCTTCCGGTTGGTACGAAACTGGTTTCATCATTGCAAGGGACAGCGAAAGAAAGATATCGCGAAGCGGCCTGCCCGGTTCTATATGCTTGAGCGGATATTCGAACCTGCCCCTCCTGTTTCAACAATACGAAGGTTGGATCCACTGCTGGAACAATTTGAGTCTGAGTACCAGTATCTATTCGCGCGTGTTGTCAGGGGAGCGCAAACATCGGGCCGTATCTCGCTAGAGGAGGCCTACATGCTTTCTAATGTTTCACGTCGCCTCTTGGAGGCGTTTCTTGCTTTCCGGTATCCCAATATTCCTGTGGAACTACACAAAAAAATGGAGAAGGTTGACTTCGAAGAGGCAAGCAAAACGTGTATCATGCGCTTTGTCAACGTGCACTCCCACGATCACATCATCGACGAGCCTACACACAGCCCAGCCGTTTTCAATGAATCGAGAGCCGTTCTCAATAAAATCATTGACCTAATTGAAGCTGAAGATCTCCAACACCACAAAGCTATGATAGAGCTATGTGACAACTAGGTACCAGTATAATGCCGTTGAAAGTAGATCTCTTTCTATGCTAGTTCCTAGACCTGAAGTGCAGCCTCATCCTCGAGCGCTCGGTAAGCGTCCGCGAAGTACAGGTAGTGGCAGCTGCGGCTTACTCTAGGTTTGATGAAAAAACTGGTGCATGTTTCGTACCGCTCTCTATTCTCAGTTAGACCTTAGTCACATGCACAAATGCCTTTATCTGGGGATGATGGAGGCTCACACTTGCAACTGTGTTCTGCCAGCGATAGACTCGTCGGGTCACCTGATCTTTACCGAGGGGTTTTCGACTTAGAAGTTGCGCTGATTGATAATGTGACCGCATTGCCTGTGCGATCCAAATACTTCGCGGTGAAGGAATCTTCATTGGCCGCTGGATCGCCGGGGTTCTGCGCCTGCATGCAACCGAATCGACCGTGTGTAATCCTCGGCACAATGCGCTGATCAGCCGCGGCAGAAACAAGGATGACTACACGGATGCCTTCAAACTCTGCCGGTTGTTTCGATTGGGCGAATTGACACCTGTCTATCACACCGATCAGGAGCACCGAGAGGATTTCAAGATCGCGGTACAATAGTATTTGAGCTTTCGGTGCTATCACGCCAGTTTGAGGGCACAACTCAAAGGCCAAGTACCACCAAGCGGGGTTATGCAGGTGACCGATACCAAGTCTTCAGTAAGAGGCATCGTGACTGCTATCTCAATCAGCTGCCGACGAATACCCGACAGAAGGTGTCGCATGACTGTATGGCGGGGAGGTTGCCCGGCAGGAGTCATTGAGCTTTGAGCACTTTTTACTGTCGCTCGTGGAACAGGAGCAGCAGGCGAGTACCCACAATCGCATTCAACGCGGCCTTTGGAGTTCTGACCTACCGCTGAAAAAGACCTTGGAAACGTTGCCCGAACCAGATTGCCACTGAAAATAAATCATCAGTTCAGTACCCTGCATTTCCAAGGCGGGTCTTTCCTATGAGAGTTTAGCTGGGAATCTGGTCTTTATAGTCCCCAAAGTGCCCTTGTCGTATCTGATTTAGTACTAGATAGCCATCACTATATAGTGGTATAGTGATACTATACCAATGTATTACATGATTTATGCTACCATCATGTAACTGCGTATTCCGACCATGCGGGACACCCATTCCGGGTGATGCGGGACACCATTCCGATTGATGCGGGACACCTATGTGTTATCAAACTGCCCTTCATGATTTAGTGGATTTGATGATCAATTCTTGTTCGCCTTGGACTTTGCGCATGGAGTCACCGGTCAGTTGAATTCTGTGGGCATTGTTGACCAGTCGGTCCAGGATTGCATCGGCTAATGTGGGATCTTCCATGGTCTGATGCCATTTGTCTATGGGGTACTGACTGGTAACAATGGTCGAGCGCAGGGTATAGCGGTCATCCGCGAGTTCCATCAGATCACGTTGTTGTGCGCGGCTGATGCCGTGTAGTCCCCAATCGTCGAGGAGGAGTACATCGGTGCGGGCCAACTGTTTCAACAGACGAAGATGGGTGCGCTCTTCGCGCGCAAGCTGGAGGGTTTCCAACAGGCGATGCAGGCGGTGATAGCGCACGCGGAAGTTTTCCAGACAGGCTTTGTGGGCCAACGCACAGGCCACATAACTTTTCCCGACGCCGGTGGGTCCGGTAATCAGAACATTCTGTCGTCGTCGGACCCATTGGCAACTGGCCAAGTGCAGCATCAGGCGCTTGTCCAGTCCGCGAGAGGGACGGTAGTCCAGATTGGCCATACAGGCCTGGAGGCGCAGTTTGGCCATCTTCAATCGCCGGGCCAGTCGCCGATCTTCGCGTACGGCTTCCTCATGGTCCACCATGAGGCCCAGACGATCCATGAACGACATCGCCTCAATGTCGGGCATTTCCAATTGATTGCGCAGTGCGGTGGCCATGCCGCTGAGCCGCATCTGTTCAAGTTTTGAGAGGGTTGGATGGGTGAGCATTAAGTCGTTCCGTTTGATGCGTAGTAGTTGGCTCCCCGAATATTTTCGTGTTCAATGGGGGACTTCTGGTGCAGTTCGGTCGCCATCCGTTTGACGATCTGTTTCACCGCAGGCGAGCTCAGGGTTTGTCGCTCCAACGCAAGCCCGCAGGCCTTCTCCAACAGGTCAGGACCAAACGCATTCCCCAGTCTGAGAATGGCCATGCAGCGCCGATAGGCCTGTTCTGGAATCCGAAAGCACGCAAAGTTTTCTTCAATCAATGCGGTCGTTTGCGGACCAATCTTTTGCGCCCAGCGGATGAAGCGCTTGGGGGACCACTTCACATACTCCCGGTGGTGAACCGGCATATGGATCAGCGTCGTCGTGTGTCGGCCGCTGTCTCGACTGCGTACATGAGACGCAATCCGCTCGTCGGTAAATCTCTACGGTACATTGACAAATCAAGCCGCGCACAGACCTCCCAAGGTAGCGATGCGGCACGCTGTAGAAGTGTTTTTCAATCTGTACATGGTAATCCAGGCCGACTTTCCGTTTGCCGGTCCATGCCCCATACTCGTACGGATTCGCCGGCAAGGGGCGCAGAGCGGGCCGATCCACTTCTTCAAACCTGCGCTGTCGGGTGCCAGGCATCTTCTGGAAGGGCGTCAGATTGAAGGCCTTGACCTGTTCTAAAATGGCGGCATTGAGCTCCTGAAGACTAAAGAACGTCACGTTGCGTAAGACGGCCAGAATCTTACGCTGTGCATGTAATACTCCCGCTTCCACTTTTGCCTTATCGCAGGTTTCCAAATGCGAAACCGGTGGACACATCACTCCATCAGAAGGATGTTCCATCTCCCCAAGAGGTTTCTTCAAGTAACGCCGAGGACTGGGTAGAAGTCACCCACCCTCTCCACCCGTGGTACGGTCGAAAATTGCGCCGCCAACACGTTCTCACAACCGGAAATGTGCAATTAGTACGTTGTATTGTGGATCAGGACACGCTTCGGTGTCTTCCCAGAGCATGGACCGATCTACGTATCGTGGACGACTTTGAGCGGGTATCGTCGGGTCGGGCCTTCTTCCGTCTTGACGACCTGGTGGCGTTGAGAGCCTTTGTGGATGTGCTTTTAGATGATCAGCAATAAAACAACATCATGATCATGAATTGTGCAACAAACGGAGAATAAATGCGATATATTGCAAATACAGCGCGCGCTTTCGGCAGACTGTTGCAAACTTGTTGTGCGTTATGTATCTTCTATTTTAATCATTTAATGTGGCCCGATGTCCAACACCAAGCTCAAGCGCCTGCGCGCGTCCGGGACGCTCAACTCCCGCCCGGAATCGGTCACCGATACCCTGTTTGCCAACAGTTCCTTCTTCGATCCGAACGATCTGCTGCAGGTCCGCTACGAGATGATCCGTTCGCACACCAAAGACACCACCCTCAAAGAAACGGCGGACCGGTATGGGATGTCCATTCCGACCTGTGTACGGCTCAAGCGCGATTATCGCGAGGGTGGACTACAGGCGTTAATTCCAAGACGTCGCGGACCCCGGGGGCCGCGAAAGATTACCCCCGAGGTGGTGGCGTTTGCGCGCGCGTATCTGGAGCAACATGGCGATACGAGCATCCGCAAACTCGCCGAACGGGTCGGCGAGCACTTCCAGATCAGCATCCACTTCAGCGCATTGTATCGGGCGCTGTCAAAAAAAAACTCCGGGAGGGATTCCTGAGCAGCGGGCCGGAATGCAGGACCGTCACCGGTACGGCCAATGGCGGGATCAGTGGTTGCATGGGGTTCAGACCCAGGCCATCTCGCTGGTGTGTCACCATGGGTTGGCGCGGGCGCTGGTGCTGGCGGCCCCCTTGCCTGCCCCGGCACCTGCTCAGGATGCCGTCTCGATGGCGGCGCCCGGTTCTCTGCTCACGCAGGCAAGCTCGATGAGTTGTACCCTGCTTCACACGATCCAAACGAACCATGTCGTCAAATTCTAAAGTTACGTCCGAACATCTGCGTCGGCGCGCCTGTTTGTATATCCGGCAGTCTTCGCTCCACTAGGTGGAAACCCATAAAGAAAGTCAATTCCGTCAGTATGACCTCCGCCACCGGGCGCTCGCGTTGGGCTGGTCCGAGGATCAAATTGACATCATTGATGAAGATCAGGGCAAGTCGGGGGCAAGTACAGCCCAGCGAACGGGATTCCAGGATTTGCGTGCTCGGGTCGGGGCAGCTGAGGTGGGGATTATCCTGAGTCTGGAGGTATCTCGCCTGTGCCGGGATAATGCCGAATGGCATCAATTGCTTCGGATTGCCGCGGTGTCGAACACCCTGATTCTGGACGAGTACGGGGTCTATAATGTCAGCGATCTTAATGACTGGATGTTGCTGGGGCTCAAGGGGCAGCTTTCGGAATATGAACTGCGTGGCATTCGTGAGCGCATGGTGGGCGGCCAGCGCAGCAAGGCCAGGCGTGGAGAATTGAAACTGCCCTTGCCGGTCGGGTTGGCCTACACCGCCACCGATGAGGTGATTCTGGATCCAGACCAATCCATTACCGAAGCCGTGGAGCTCGTGTTCCACACCTTTCGGCGCCTAAACTCCATCATGCAGGTCACAAAATGGTTCCGTAAGCAGGGAATCCGTTTGCCCTCACGTCCGCGATCCGTGGCTGGGGCGGTATATTGGAGCGTCCCGAACAACAGTCAGCTCCAGCGCATGCTTCACAACCCCCGGTATGCGGGCTGCTATGCCTACGGTCGCACGAAGATGGAGCAACGTGCAGACGGATCCATGAAATACTCTAGGATTCCCATGGATCAATGGATGGTCTGTATTCCGGAGGCCCATGCAGGATATATTTCCTGGGAAGAATATCTGCAAAATCAAGACACCATCCGTGCGAACGCCGCCAGCTTTCTGCGGGGAGACCGGGTGCCATCGCCGCGGAAAGGCGTGGCTTTACTGCAATCCCGGATCATTTGTGGCCTCTGTGGGCAACGAATGGGCGTCTCCTATAATCGGGATAAAAGATGCGCTTCGGCGCCGAAGTGGTACTATCAGTGCAAGGAGAATGTGGTCCGCCACGGAATGCGAACCTGTCAGAGCATGCGTGGAGACATGCTGGATGAAGCGGTGGGAACCTTTGTGGTCGCCGCAGTCAATCAGGAGAATCTAGCCCTGTCTTTGATGGTACGGGAGCAGCTACGTACCGATTTTGAGACGGCCGACCGGCAGCGAATGAATCATATCCAGGCGCTGCGGCATCAAGTGGAGCTGGCCCGTCGCAGATTCATGGAAGTGGATCCCTCCAATCGCCTCGTGGCTGCAACGCTGGAGGCCGAATGGGAGGCCCAATTAAAACGCCACACGGAAGCCGTCCGAGAACGAGAGAACTATATGGACGCACAAACCAGCATGCCGGAACCCGAACGGGACAGGCGTATTCTGGAACTGACCCATGATTTTTGTAAGGTGTGGAAGGCCCCCGAGACCTCCAACGAAGATCGAAAACGCCTATTGGGCTTTTTGGTGGAGGACATTACGCTCACGCGCAACGGCTATCAGGTTGAGGTGGGACTGCGCCTGCGCGGGGGACGGATTCACCAACTGGATTCCGTTGCATTACCCCTGCCCCGGGCGGTGATCATACGACGGGATGCCTCCACCAAGGTCTTGGCAGAATTGGAGATCTTGCTTGAAGCGGGCTGTTCAGACGGCCTTGCAGCGAAAAAACTGAACCGGCGCGGACATCGTGATTCCCGCGGAGATCGGTTCACCCGACATGGTATCTGTCTCATTCGTACCCGATACAACATCAAAAACGGGCTTCGGCGGAAACGAGATCAATTGCGTGAACAAGGCTGCATCAGCGGAGTCGAACTTGCAACAGCGCTTGGCGTAGCCTATTCGCATCTCCATAGGCATGTACCCGATAACCCACGCGTGGAAATCTATGAGATTCCCAGCGAAAAACGTATCTTCAAAATGTACAAACTCATCCCGGAACCGCAAGACAAACAAGTATTGTAGGCATGTCCTCGACAGATCGCATTCAGCCACCAAAGACTTATCCCTAGGTTTC
>MPNB01000008.1 GCA_002238805.1 Rhodothermaceae bacterium bin80
TTCATACCGTTCACCTGATTCGGAGTCAACTGCGAACCCATCAGATCCATCATAGCTGGGGAACCCTCAAAGTGAAGCTCAACCACCAGAACCGGGTGACCACCGTACTTCCACAAAATAAAACCCACTGTATCCTGCTCAAACAAGATGCAGATCTGAAACCATTCCAGCGAAAAGTCTTTCAGGCCATGGGACTTAACACCGGAAATTATACCCGACGAATCAAGGCGAAACGCCCCCCAAAAGAGGGCGCCGACAGGTAAGAAAAGAACGAAAAATAGCCCTTTTTGAGATCCCCTGAAAAATAGGGAACAGTAAAGATCCGCAAAAAAATCCACTACAATTGCAAACTTGCGCCAGATTTAATCATTCCACACGAATTGCGGTAGAACCTTATTGAGATTTTGAATCATGGAGAGATGTCAAGGTTGCGGTAGGATGCGGTGGTTTCCAGCCGTAGTTATTTTTTTATGTGTTGCGGCATCGGCGTTTGCGCAGAATCGAACGGGTCTCTGCCCCTCGAACTTGGATGTGGCTGCGGGTGAATCCAGAATGATAGACTGCGGTCTGGATGCGTACTCCCTTGAATATGAATGGATAAGTCCAGATCCATCTTGGCTGGTGTATTTGAGTGATGTTACGGTGGCATCTCCTCGTTTTAATGCGCCCGCTGGCATCAGTACTTCTCAACGATTTACGTACAGGAGACTGAGCCTTGATCAAGATGGAAATGTCGTAGATCGCAAATTACTTTCCATCACCGTGAACCCAGTAGCCTCCCCGGTTGGTTGCAACCACGGGAGTAGACAGGATTGTCTATCGCTGGAAAACACAGACCAGATATTGTTGGATGACCGGTATGCACCGGGATCTTTTGATCTGTCTACAGAAAGCCGAGCACCATTTTTGGACTGCGAGCCGCGGGTCACGGTTGGGAGTGGTACGATGGCCGAGATTCGGTGCACGGGGCTGAATCCATCAGGAGAGCAATTAACCTATAGAGCTGAATTCGATTGGTCTCCCTTTAGCGAGACAAGGATTCTTGTAGACGGAGCGTTCGACTACTTTGTTCGCGTGCCATTGATAGATGAACCGGCAGCGGTTCGAATGCTTGAGATTAGTGCATCTGTGCCGGGTAAGGATATGCAGGTTTCGCAAAGTGTAGAGGTACATATTGTTAATCGTAACCCGGTCATGATGTGTGAGGACCTGATTGTAGAAGAAGCCGTGGAGGCGGCATTTCCGTGTTCGGTGACACCAGACCGGAATATTGAGTATCAGTTCATTTCGGATCCTCCTCTGGTGCAACGGGGAAGGTACGATCATTGGCCAACGTTTCTGGTCCCGGAAGTGGATCGTGACCGGTCGGTTCCAGTCATTGTGCGGGCATTTGAAGCAGGTTCGGATCAGGTGGTAGAAGCAGATTTCATGGTGAGAATTCGGAATACGTCTGGACCAATGGATTTCACGATTGAATGTACTCCCGCGCAGACGGAAGTGTATGAGGGGACACCGGATGTTGTAGTTACATGCAGGGAATCGGACGCACAGACCCGATTGACCTGGACTTTGCAGGCCGATGGGGCGAACGACCCGTATGATCGGATAAATTTTGAAGAGTTCCCTACCGACGGGAAGATAACGTTTCTTGTTCCAGAAGATGTGATGAAGGATGAAATATATAACTACAAGGTGATCGCTGTAAATACTGATGATGAACAAGCTAGGGCGGATTTTTCTGTTACGGTATTGGATACACCGCAAATCACTGTTGGGTGTACCGACGCTTTCGCGCGTACAGGAGACCCACCGCTGCAGCTTTCATGTATGGCAAGCAATTCCACAGAGCTACTGTTGGAGTACGAGTGGAACTGGGATCCGACGACACGTCTCTCGGACCCATCCATCGGAACTCCCTTATTTACCGTTCCGACCAATGATGAGCAGCCGGAATTGAGTGCTGAGTATGAATATGAGGTGACTGCCTCAGCGGATAATCCAGATATTCCAAATCTTGCATCAGCTTCGGCGAGTTTGACCGTGACGGTAGAAAAGTTTTTCGGAAAATTGGAACTGGGGTGTATCAGCCCTATTGAGGTCTATGAAGGGGATCCAGCTATTCCCATAGACTGTTCGGTTCAGGGGTTCGATCCTGCAGTTACGGATCCAATATCATGGACATGGACTCCACTGGATGGTTTGAGCCTGGAGGAAGGAGAACTCATCTTCCAGACACCGGCATCGATTTCCACTGATCCTACAATCTACCGTTATGATATTCAGATAGATGCGCCGTACCATGACCCTTCTGATGTGGAACAGGTCGAAGTCAGAGTTCGCGAGCGACCGGTCCTTTCCTTGGAGTGTCAGGATTTGACTGTGACCGTGGGGATGCCTCCCCAAAGCATCCAATGTGAGGTGAGCCATGATCAGGGTGATGCAGAACTGAATTACGTTTGGCAATGGGATCCGACTACACGTCTTTCGGACATATCTACCGGTACTCCGCTCTTTGCCACGCCCTCTCGGCAGCGGCTGTATTCTCAAGTACATACGTATAGTGTCACAGTTCAGGCTGAGTACGCAAATCCCGTGGAAACAATGGTTTCTGTCACGGTGATTAACCCTGCTGTGGGTCCGCCGGAGGAGATCTCGATCAGCACATCAGAGTTGGATCTTGGTGTAGTTGGCCCACGGGGGCAGGTTTGGCTGGATCCAGGGACAGAGCAGGTATCGGGTCTGGTGTACGAGGGAAGTAGAACACATGCGGGGCGGATGGTGATTCGGGCACAGGACGAGGTAACCGTGTCCATGGAACAGCTTCCATCTGCCGTGTTACGCCATGTGGGTTTACCAGGAGAATTGGAAATATCCCGGGAGTTGACGCTTACCCCTCAGTGGGCATATTCCGAATCCTGTGTTGAGTTTGCAGCCAACACGCAAGCAGGTCAAACGGTGCAAACCAGCTTACAGCCCGGCGATTGCCACGTGATACGAATCGGAGGGACCGTTGAACTTAAGGGGGTGAAGCCAGGAGATTATTCAGGAGAAGTTGTCGTGGTGGTGACAATTGATGAGATAGATCAGTTGTATTCCATCCCAGTGGTTCTGACCGTGGAAGCAGAGCGTCAGGTCGTTGTTTTGGGGCCGGAAGGGGTTAGTATTCGACCCGTTTCAGCTACAACGGAGGAACTGCAATGGGCTGAAAGTATCAGCATCCAGCCACAGGTTGCAGTACTCGGACCAAATACTCCGTCTGGAACCTTCACGGTGGCGAACCCTTCGGTGCATTCGATGGAAATTGAGGTGTCAACTGAATTTGGATATCGTGAAACCCGAGAGACAGATCCATTCTCAGTGCCAGCGACCGGTGAATTGGGGGATCTGGCAGAATTAGTTTTCGTGCATCCAAATGTAGTCGTCTTGTTGCCAGGCGAGACAAAGCAGGTGCGTTATGCCGTAGCGGAGCATGAATTCAGACGAATGGAGGATCGCGGCTATGCCGCACTATTCAACTTCACGGTCACATCACGTGCGTATATTGAACAGCGACGTGCTCCTGTGGCTGAGCAGTCCGCCCGCGTTACATTTCAGGCTCTAGGAGTTTATATTCCAGGGCAAGGTCCAGAACAGCTTCGCGCGACCGTTGAGTCGCGCACGGAGCAGGCTGCCATCGTTTTGATTGAAACGGATACCTCTCCATTTTATGGCGATGTCGTCGTAAAAGATGACGCAGGAAATGAGTTGGGAAGGTCAGAAGTTCTGGTGTATACACGCAGCCGAGTTCATGTTGATTGGAATGCGAATCCGTCGGGTGGATTGACACTGCAATTCGTTCCTTCGCACCTTGACCATATTAAACCAAACGATGTATTCATTCCAGCTAATGATTGAGTTTGTTTTCCATGGGGCCGTGTGCTCCTCCAGAGCCCAAAGGGGTTCTGTACAAAAAAATGTTTCAAGATTGGAAGAAGCAGCTTAGGCGTGCAGCCCGGTGCAGTGACACGTTTTCTTTGTTTGAAGAGCCTGGATTTTGGATTCTGTTTCTGGCCCTCCCCGCATACGGGCAGATCGCAGATGCAGATGTGACCCAGCGTGTGCTGCCGGTCGCGGAATTAAGAGATCTGGACTTCATTAATTCGTTCCTCGAAGAGAATTTTATTTTCCCTCAGGACCCGGATTACTCCTCTGGAGTTTTTTTTTGATATTACACGGGATGGCTTCGGCTCAAATGATGTCTTGGTTCTCTATCCATCAGAAGAGCAGTTTCATTTGAGTGCTTATCTGCCGGAGCAGTTGGCTGCAGTACTACGCGCACAGGGTTTGGCCACAGACTACACCATATCGACGACTCGGGACCTCACAGAAGTTCTCATTGATGAGGCCGAAAATGAAACGAGTCCCAAAAAAGCCCTGGCAGGGGCATTGCTTGGGTCAATACAAAACTATGGGAATTATAACTCAAGGGGAGCGTGATATGGAATTCCTGGCAAGAAACACCTTGGAATGGGAAGATCTGTAACCGTTCGCAGGCCCGGTGACGCGTTTATCACCTGAGGTATTGCATTTACTAAAGCTCCCACAGTAGCAGTATCTCCAAAAATTCCGCCTTGGACCACAAGGTCAATGGGAGGGTCTCCATCCACTACTACTCGGTCCACTGGGTCGTTCGCGCCTACGTACATTCTCAAGTCTAGGGATACAGCAATACGTCCATCCAAATAGGCCTCTGCAGTATGCTTGATTCCAGCTACCCTGTCGGGGGGTACAGTCAGGTAAGGGGTTTTTACTTCGGATTCAGCAACAACAGGTTCCAATGACTCGGACATCTTTTTGATTGGCCAGCCAAGACCGTGCATAACCAACCTGAGGGACTCGACCAGCCCAACATGCCCGAGGCCGCCTTGCTCGCGCCGCTCGTTAAATTCTTCTACCGTTATTCCCGCACCTATTTTACGCTGAAGCGGCAAACGTCTCAGACTGGCATCCACTCGACGCCTAACGGCAACGGATCGAACACTTGTACAGACGCCTGTGGCAACAAGAGCAAGCACATCCATGGCATATCCGGGATTAACACCCGTACCGAGGATTGTTACTCCATATTTCCTGGCTAGGGTATCCAGATTATTTGCAATGCTTGGATGCCTGTCAAAAGGGTAGGGCAGTTCTTCCGTACTGGAAATAACTGATACTCCTGCGCGAATACATTGCGTCAACTGTCCTTCAACTTGAGGCAAAAAAGAGCTTGTCGTGTGAATGACGAGGTCCGGCTGCGCCTCAGCGAGGACCTTCTCGGCGTTCGAGGAGATCACTACATCAGAGGAAGTCCCCACTACTTCGCCTACCGTCTTGTTGGCCTTTGCAGGATCAATATCAATGGCCCCAACCAGCTCTAGCCTCCCGCTCCCTGCTTTTTCAAGTATCAACTTAGCCGCCCCTTTTCCGATTGGGCCCAGTCCATACTGAACTATTCGGATCGGGGTGTCTTTATTGGCCATCATACCTAGTCTGGTTGATTGAATGGATACCCAAAGTGGGACGGAGGATTGAAAGTCTCCTTTATGGTACGCGCTGATACCCAGCGTATTAGATTGGGCGGTGCTCCAGCTTTATCGTTCGTTCCCGAGGCTCTTGCCCCCCCAAAAGGCTGTTGACCCACAACTGCTCCAGTAGGCTTGTCATTGATGTAGAAGTTGCCGGCTGCATTACGCAATGCAGCACTCGCTTGAACGATAACCTGCCTATCCTGAGCGAAAATTGCGCCCGTCAGTGCGTACGGAGATGTTTTGTCTACAAGTTCAAGTGTCTCCTCAAAATCTGAGTCCTCATAGACATAAATGGTTACGACCGGGCCAAATATCTCCTCACACATGGTCCGGTAGGTTGGATCAGTAACAACAATCACCGTTGGTTCGATGAAGTAACCCTCCGCATCACTGTAATTGCCACCGGCAAGTATTTCTGCATCGGCAGCATCACGCGCGTGGGCAATGTAACTCGTTATACTCGCGTAGGCCTTCTTATCAATCACTGCATTAACGAAGTTTGAAAAGTCCTCTACGGGGCCCATCTTAACTTCGCTCAACTGAGACACTAGGGCATCTCGTGTTTCCGACCAACGGGATTTAGGCAGGTATACTCGTGAAGCGGCCGAGCATTTTTGCCCCTGGTATTCAAATGCTCCGCGTACTATAGCCGTGGCTACGACATCCGGGGCAGCTGAAGCATGAGCAATGATAAAGTCCTTTCCTCCTGTTTCTCCAACGATGCGGGGGTACGTGTCATAATTCGCAATATTAGCTCCGATCGTTCGCCACATATGCTGGAACGTACCTGTAGAACCCGTAAAGTGAAGGCCTGCAAAGTATTTCGACGCTAGAACAGGATCACCAATGGCTGGTCCTGGGCCAGGCACCATATTAAGCACACCGGGAGGTAATCCAGCCTCTTCAAGTAATTTGTAGATGAAGTATGCTGAATAAATGGAGGTCGAAGCCGGCTTCCAGATCACTGTGTTCCCCATCAGTGCAGGTGCGGCCGGCAAATTACCGGTAATCGACGTAAAATTGAAGGGAGTGACTGCAAATACGAAGCCTTCTAGCGGACGATATTCAAGGCGATTCCAAACCCCAGGAGAAGAGTAGGGCTGCTCTTCATAGATACCGGTGGCATATTCAACATTGAACCGGAAGAAATCAATGAGCTCACACACCGCATCAATTTCAGCCTGATACGCATTCTTGCTTTGCCCCAACATTGTAGAAGCATTCAGCGCATCTCTCCATGGGCCCGCAAGCAGCTCTGCCGCTTTTATAAAAATGGAGGCCCTATCTATGAAATCCATATTCGCCCAGTCCCGCCGTGCTTCCAGTGAAGCTTCGATAGCTTGCATCGCTTCCTTTTCACCACATTTATGTACGACCCCAAGTCGATGACTTAACTCGTGTGGTGGGCGGATTTCTTCAAGATCCCCTGTATATATGGCATTCCCGCCAATAAAGGCTGGAATTTCCAGTTCGCTCTGCTTGAACTCCCGCAGCTTATTTTGCAGGGAAATACGCTCGGGGGAACCGGGAGCGTAATTCAAGACGGGTTCATTCTTCCCAGCGGGTATTCTTGGTCTGCTGTTGTTCATCTTTCTAAAAGGTTCGGAGTTAGGGGGTTTAGGATTGCACGAACGAGTGTTGTACTGTTGATGTTCAAGAGATTTCCATAGTCCGTAAAATGCCTATCGAAAAGGTGTGCGTCCTGTTCTTTTATCCCCTCTGCCACACATAACCGTTACTCTCGTGTCCTTCAAGACTTTCATAGCCTGGCGATACTTTCGCGGTGCACAAGGCACCGGGAGTAGTAGTGGTTTCCTGCGATTTGTGTCTTGGGTTGCCATTGGGGGGGTAGCGCTCGGCGTTGCAACATTACTTCTTGCATTGTCGATTGTACGAGGTTTCAGTCAAGAGATTGAAGCTAAGATCGTAGGCTTTGGCGCTCATGTACAGGTTGAGAGCATCCGCCATACTCCACTGACTGCTGCCTCCAAGCTCATGGCCCAAATCAGAGAGCAAGACAGGGTGGCTTCTGTTCAACCGGTAGTTACGGAATTCGTTTTACTTCGGCGGTCCAGTCAGGATATTGATGGAGTAGGTCTTTGGGGAACAGATCGGCTTCCTGTTTATCTGGAAGATCATCTTACGAGTGGCTCAGGCCATCTGGAGCGGGGTACGGCCATAATAGCACCGCTTGTTGTTGGTAACGCACTCGCTGGGAATCTTGGTCTTACACTTGGAGATCAAGTAACGATTCTTTCTACAAGGAATTTGCGCGATACCAATTCCCTCTTGATGCAGCGTCCCCGGTTTAAGCAGTTCGAGATCACCGGTATTTATGAGACTGCACTGGCTGATTTTGATGAAACCTATGTATTTACAGATACTGATGTAGCCAGGCAGCTACTTAATTATGCGCCTGAGGAGATAACACGAGTTGATGTTATGCTACAAGATGTGGCTGCTGCCGAATCAGTAGCATTAGCTCTTGAGGAAACACTTGGTCTTGGAATCCTGGCACGAAGCATCTTCGAGATATATCGTGGTTTGTTTGCATGGGTTGATCTTCAGGAGGCCATCATTCCACTAATTATTGGTGTCTTAGTCCTTGTTGCTGCATTCAATGTGATGGGAACACTTTTGATGATTGTCCTCGAAAAGACACGGGAAATTGGAATCCTCGCCAGTATGGGAGCCTCACAACAGGATATCCAGAAACTGTATCTGCATCTCGGATTCTTTACAGGTGGATTTGGAACAGCGATTGGCCTCGTGCTCGCATGGGGGCTTGGCATGCTGCAGTTACACTATGGCATCATAGGCTTACCCGCGGAGGCCTATTATATGACCACGGCACCCATTGCTTTGCATGTAACGGATTTTGTGCTTGTTGCAATGATATCCTTGTTGTTGTGTCTGGGAGCTTCATATTTTCCGGCACGTGTTGCATCACGGATTCTGCCACTGCGCGTGATCCGGTTTGGTTAACAGTTAACCTCACAGTAAGGATTAACTAATGGTATCCTTTGAAGTCCAACTCTACAGTGTTTTGCGGTCGAAGCTCGCGGCTGCTTCGGTTAACCTGGAAATCCATGATGGAATAACGGCAGGTGAGGTCTTGGATGCACTCTGTCATCGTTACCCGCTCATGGCACCATACCGAAACATCATGCGTCTTGCTGTAAATCAGGAGTATGCACCGGAATCGAGGATCATTCATACCGGTGATGAACTGGCCCTTATAACCCCTGTGAGCGGTGGCTGAAAAATTAAACAAACGTTGGGTGTCACTTTCAAAGACATCTCTTGATGTCGCTGCGGCTTATCAATTTCTGCAGACACCCGCAGCAGGCGGAATTGCATTATTTATAGGTACTACACGACAGTGGACTGGTAGCCGCGAGACCACATTGCTGGTTTACGAGAGTTATGAGCCCATGGCACTGCGGGAGATGCACCTGCTGATAGATCTCGCTGTAAGACGCTGGCCGATCAGCCGTGCATGCATCCTTCATCGACTAGGAGAGGTTCCCCTTGCCGAAGCCAGTGTATTGGTTGGAGTGGCGACGCCTCACCGTCCAGAAGCTTTCGAGGCGTGTCGATTTTTGATTGATCGCCTTAAAGTCCAAATCCCTATATGGAAACAAGAGCACTTTACCGATGGCCAAGTGCACTGGATCGAAGGAAGTGAACCCCCAGAAACTACTGTGACTTGAGCGCTTCTCGGATGCGACTTTCTGGATCGGGATGCGTGTCGGGTACGAATGCCTTGCCGGTCACTTTTTCGAACAGCTCAATGTAGCGAGCAGCTACCTGAATGCGGACTTCGTCTGACAAGTCGGGGAGTACTTGCCCATCTTTGCCTTGAAAACCTCTCTCCATTAACCACTCACGTACAAATTCTTTCGACAGCTGTTGTTGAGGCTCACCCTCTCGGAGAAGATCTTCATATGATTCAAGGTAGAAGTAACGCGAAGAATCCGGTGTATGGACTTCGTCAATAAGAACCCATTCGCCATCCGGAGTTTTTCCGAATTCGTACTTCGTATCAACAAGGATTAGTCCCTGGTCTGCGGCGAGCTCCGTACCCCGTTGAAACAGGGCCAGAGAAACTTGCTCAAGTCGATCGAAAGTATCTGCCTCAATGAGACCCTGTTCAATAGCGGCTTCCCGGCTGATGTCTTCATCATGACCGACTTGTGCCTTTGTCGTAGGAGTGAGAATTGGTTTGGGCAACCGATCATTTTCGCTCAACCCATCAGGTAACGACTTTCCGCATAGCGTACGCTTGCCTGTACGGTATGTCCGCCATGCATGCCCTACCAGATATCCCCGAACTACGAATTCGAGCTTTCCAGGCTCACATTTCTGCGCAATAGTAACATTGGAATCCGGCACACTCAAAATTTGATTCGGAATGATATCACTGGTTGCCTCAAAAAAATAGGCGGCCAATTGATTGAGTACTTGACCTTTGAATGGGATGGTTTGAGGAAGTACGTGATCAAAGGCGGAAATCCGGTCTGTCGTCACCATGATCAGTCGATCCCCCTGGTCATACGTATCCCGCACTTTTCCTCGGTACTTTTTGCCCAGATCTGAAAACTCAGTTCCGGTCAATGTCTTGTCCAACTGGTTTTGAATTGTTTTGATGTGCATTCTGTTTGTATTTCGGTTATAGTTGCTAGAACGTCGTACACGTAGGTTCGGTACGATTTTATGGTCTATACCTATTGTGTCTGCGGGATTATTCTGACGGTAAAGCAAGCGTTCAGCCGCTAAGCGGCCGATATGCTCAATGCTCTGGTCAACACTGCTCAATCCAACGTAGTAGCTGGTCTTAACATCATCATATCCGACCAAAGCAATATCCTCTGGCACACGTTTACCTGCGTCTCGAATTGCCTTCCATGCACCAACCGCCTGCACATCACTACTTGCCAAAACCGCTGATATTGCCGGGGTTACCTGCAGGAGTTGCTGCATTGCTTCGAATCCATGTTCCTCACTAAACCCAGCATGCTTGACGTTGGTACCGCTCTGGATGAGGTCACTGTCGAATTTGACTCCATACTTTTTGAGTGCTGCCTTGTAGCCTCGAATACGTTGAAGCTGTACATAACCATCTGTGTAGGCACGGATTAGCCCGATACGCCGATGTCCCCGGAACAACAAGTGTTCTGTGGCTTCCCTTGCCCCAATAGCATTATCCCAGTAGAAGCAGTCAAAGTCTGTATGATGATTGCCTATAAGTACAACTGGTGCACTGAACGCTTTCAGCTCTTTGGCCAAAAGAGCCGAGACCGGTATCCCAGCCAAGATTAAGCCGTCT
The DNA here is from genome assembly GCA_002238805.1 of Rhodothermaceae bacterium bin80. Taxonomy (GTDB): domain Bacteria; phylum Bacteroidota; class Rhodothermia; order Rhodothermales; family Bin80; genus Bin80. The sequence continues at coordinate 10,879 of MPNB01000008.1, forward strand.
ACCTTACCTCCCTTCAATTTACTGCGCAAACGTGCCAGCGGATCAGTGCTCCCCAAATCAAAGAGCAACAGATCCCGTTCTTCATCTGCAGCAGTAAAAATTGCTCGAAGACCTTTGAGGAGCGAATTGTGGAAAGGAGTTGTAATCGTGGGCGTTGCTATTGCAATCAGACTTGACCCTGGTTGGGCTAAGGCCTTGGCTACGCGGTTAGGACGATACTCGAGTTCGTCAATAACATTAAGAACATGTTCACGAGTATGTTCCGCCACATCAGGAGATTCGTTTAGTACACGAGACACGGTCGAAATCGCTACCCCTGCCTCATTGGCAACCTCGTAGATTGTGACGTACGGTTTGGGACGTGGCATGTAGGTATCTTAGTCTCAATGCAGTTTGGGACCAGATCGGTAGTGTACCGAGAGAAGCAATCTGCAATGCAGCGTCTTGTACTATATTTCCAGCACAGCTGTTCTTACATTACCCCGATGGCGAGTGTAACCTTTGATAATGTCAAAAAAATATACAGCAATGGTCACCTTGCTGTTGATAAAGCGAGCTTCACGGTAGCAGACGGTGAGCTCATGGTGCTTGTCGGACCATCCGGTTGCGGCAAGAGCACTACGCTACGAATGCTTGCCGGCTTGGAGTCGGTTACGCATGGATTGGTCAGCATTGATGATGTTGTTGTTAATGAGGTCCCACCGAAGGACAGAGATATAGCAATGGTATTCCAGAACTACGCTCTCTATCCACATATGACAGTTTTCAACAACATGGCCTTTGGTCTGAAGCTCAGAAAGTATTCCAAGTCTGAAATCAAGAAGCGGGTAGGGCAGGCCGCCGAAATTCTTGGGATTACCGATATTCTTGATCGAAAGCCTAAACAGCTTTCCGGTGGACAACAACAACGGGTTGCCGTGGGGCGCGCGATTGTTCGCAAGCCCAAGGTTTTTTTGTTCGACGAGCCACTTTCAAACCTTGACGCGAAGCTGCGTGTCCAAATGCGTACAGAATTGGCACGCCTGCACCGGGAGCTAAACGCTACAATGGTCTACGTAACACACGATCAAACGGAGGCAATGACGTTAGGGGACCGCATAGTGGTTATGAATGAGGGGACTATTCAACAGATAGATGCCCCAGTTACGCTTTACCACCAACCTCAAAACCGGTTTGTTGCTGGATTCATTGGCAGCCCCGCAATGAATTTTATTGATGGCCGCATGGAAGTAACGGAAGGAAGATGGAGCTTTGTTGCTGAAAAGCGCGATCTGTGTATTGCTATGCCCGCTAGCTTAGAAAAGATCTGTCACGGTCAGTCTGTTGTGCTTGGGGTTCGACCAGAAAATCTACGTCTGGTTGCTGATACCAGTAATGAAGACAGGAATGGCATAGTTGAAGCCGAGGTCATACTCGAGGAGCATTTGGGTGCTGAGTCTCATGTGTACGGAAAGACGGCGTCTACCACGTTGATGGCTCGGGTGAATGGTACTTCGAATTATGGGGTTTCAAGGCAGGTTTGGTTTCAACCCGACATAGATCGAACCCACCTCTTCGACGCCGAAACAGGTCAATTATTATTGCGCAGAAATAATGAGAAATTGGGAATGGAGTAGAGTAGGGCGCTACTATTATGTACGAACGGTCGGCATCTACACTTCATCCGTTTCGTGCAGTGAGCTAAACGAATACGCTCTATCGCGTGATGCGTATGTGTGTGTCGAGGATTGAGGATTCAGGATTGGAATTTCGCTAGTCCCCGGGCCTGCCGTGTGCCTTAAGTCCCCCGCTGAGCTGAGTTATACCCTAACTTTGTGGTATTCTGAGGCATGTCCGGGTGTGGGACGTGCTGATTTTGAGGTATTTCTGCACTATATCAGATGTTAAGGTATTTGGAGGAGGAGTCGTTAGGGCGCGCGTGGGTATACTTGCTGGTAGTTGTGAGGGATCGATGACCCAAAGACTCCTGAACCAAGTGGACAGGGGCCCCATGATCAAGGGCGTGCGATGCGTGTGCATGGCGCAGCCAGTGTGGTGATACATTTTTATCAAACCCAGCCGCCCTTGCTGCATCCCTAACAATACGCCAAATCTGCTGCCTGGATAGTGGGCCCCCTTTACGTGATCGGAAAACAGGCTGGTTGGGTTCATTAAGCTCAGACTTAGACTTCAATTCCATCAACTCCTTCCAGACTGACGCAGGGAGCAGCAGCGTACGCATCTTATTACCCTTACCAAGCAAAGAAATTTGACCCTGCTGGTCTCCTCGTGGAATCAAAGCACCCCAGTATACGCTCGCCAATTCAGACACACGCGCACCGGACGCGTAGAAAAGCTTGAGCAATACACGGTTTCGTAGTGTGCGGGCCTGACTCACAATTGCTATTATATCTTCCTCCAACAATATGCGTTCAGCCAATTTGTCGGGGATGCTCGGTAGTGTAATAGCCGCTCCTACATTAAATTGCAAATAACCGATCTTGTGTCCAAAGCTGAACAAGCTCTTGACTGCCGCCAGTTTTCGGGCTTGTGTTGCAGGCAAAGCACCTTGTTTTTTTAGGTGATCCGCCCAGTCCCAGAAATGCTGCATCTTGATCTCACTCAGCGGCAAATCTACAAAGTCTACAAATTGCTCTACGTCACGCGTATAAGCCTCTTGAGAGTGCTGACTTTTTCCTCGCAACCACAAGTTGATAAGATGCAAGTCATCATTTGCTTGGCTGGAACGCGGAGAATTAATTGGCACAAGCATGAGTAGATCGGAGTCAGCCTGAATGTGACACGTCGCCAGACATAAAGGTGATGCAGATCAATGTGACATGTCAATAAAAACGTGATGCTTGATTGAGTTATATGGCTTGAGAGCAAAACTACTCAAGTCATAGAAGCTTCGTCTCCTCAAATAGTTCCGGTGATGTGAGAACAACCGCGGATATCATTGAAGAAGGTTGCTCTGCGGTGGAACGTTGCTTCTAAATCACACGTAGCATTGATTCCACCGTATTATATTTACTTGAACATTATGAAAGAGGTTGTAATTGCGCTCACAATTCTACTTGTGAGCATCCCCTTTTGAAGTAAAGGACTATATTGATACAATCTTGCAAAAGTGTGAGTATACTCTCCAGAAATTGTACACTATTGAGTTGATGTCCAATGACTCTAGTTCCCGATTCTAAACTCACATCCCAATGAGAAAGCCACTCAAGCCTATCAAACCACTCCTCTCGCAAGCGGAGCAGCTTGTGAACGCCAGTAGGAGGAAAGACTATAAAAGCACTGCGCAACAGAAGAAGAGAGAGGAAGCCAAGCACCAAGCAGAATTTGAGGAAATGCTGCGCCAAGCTGGGACAATACTCGTCATGGTTAAGCCTTATTCCATGGTACTCCGTGAAGCGGGGCCTGAAGTGCCAGTACCCGAGGACATGCCGCGGATTGTGGAGAAGGTCAAAGTGTATATTTCCATTCTCTCCACGCGGAGTCGACTAGGCATTTTTGCAGATCATGATACATTATTGGCAGATGCGAAGACAGAAATAGAACGTGTTACAAGGGCCCACGAACTTCTGTGTCAAGCGACAGAAGCCGTAGAGGAGTCTCAAAGAATCGCACTTCGGGCCTTGCCGGGAAAAACAGGATTCGCTCAGCTCATGGCCGAATGTGGAGGAACAGGGAAAGAATTCTGGCATCCTACTGATGCAAACGAAAAGCTGATCAATGCCATACAGGCTATGGACGCCAAGGGCGAGCAAGTCCCAGAGGAACTTCGGCGAGCATGTAATGATTCGACAGAACATATTGGAACATTCTTGCTCGCCCTGACCACCTACTATACTACCATCACAGAGGCTTACAGGCATTTAGACGGAGGAGCAGCTCTCGCACAAATCAAAGCACTGTTAGCCATTGCTTCCTATGGCAGACCAGATTAACCATTGTATCTATTTTCTAAACCAGAAGGACGGACAGGGGATCTGTGATCACACGCATGAACTTTTAGATGGCGGACACCCATCGTGCACAAGCAGTAATTGACCATGTCCCAAGTACTCAGAATATAACAATCAAGGGAGGGAGGGAGCATGCAGATCTGGTGAGGCGAGTCATGCTCAGGTGAGGCGAGTCATGCTCAGGTGAGGCGAGTCATGCTCAGGTGAGGCGAGTCATGCTCAGGTGAGGCGAGTCATGCTCAGGTGAGGCGAGTCATGCTCAGGTGAGGCGAGGAATCGCTTCGTTTTAGCTAGGAAATAAGCGCAACGCGGCGAACAGGATCCCCATGCCACTGAAAAACGTCACAGGCATCCAACGCACAAGTCGAGTTTCGAGAGAACTTATTTTGGTATGCATGTCGCCGCGCAGGTTACTTTCCATGGCATTCATGTCGCCGCGCAACTCACTTATTTTACCGCGCACAGTTTGGATTTGGCTAGTCACGAAATCCTTGGTCGCGAGATCCTGTTGTTGTCTTTCGGCGACATCCGCAAAGACATTTGTAAGGGCCTCAGCTTGTTGGTCATCAAATCCTGAACTGGAGAGCTTGTGAGCAATTGCAAGAGTGTTTATCATGGCTTCACAAAAGAAAGCACTTGTTACCTCCGTGCAGGTCTACGTTCGTCCAGAATTATTGGTTTCCCGCTTCCTTCTTAGCTAGGAAATAAGCGCAACGCGGCGAACAGGATCCCCAGGCCACTGAAAAACGTCACAAGCATCCAACGCACAAGTCGAGCTTCGAGAGAACTTATTTTGGTATTCATGTCGCCGCGCAACTCACCTATTTCGCCGCGCAGGTTACTTCCCATGGTATTCATGTCGCCGCGCAGGTTACTTTCCATGGTATTCATGTCGCCGCGCAGGTTACTTCCCATGGTATTCATGTCGCCGCGCAGGTTACTTTCCATGGTATTCATGTCGCCGCGCAACTCACTTATGTCGCCGCGCAGGTTACTTTCCATGGTATTCATGTCGCCGCGCAACTCACTTATGTCGCCGCGCAGGTTAATTTCCATGGCATTCATGTCGCCGCGCAACTCACCTATGTCGCCGCGCACAGTTTGGATTTGGCTAGTCACGAAATCCTTGGTCGCGAGATCCTGTTGTTGTCTTTCGGCGACATCCGCAAAGACATTTGTAAGGGCCTCAGCTTGTTGGTCGTCAAATCCTGAACTGGAGAGCCTGTGAGCAATTGCAAGAGTGTTTATCATGGCTTCACAAACAGAAAGTACTTGTTACCTCCGTGCAGTTCTACGTTCGTCCAGAATTATTGGTTTCCCGCTTCCTTTTAGCTAGGAAATAAGCGCAACGCGGCGAACAGGATCCCCAGGCCACTGAAAAACGTCACAAGCATCCAACGCACAAGTCGAGCTTCGAGAGAACTTATTTTGGTATTCATGTCGCCGCGCAACTCACCTATTTCGCCGCGCAGGTTACTTTCCATGGTATTCATGTCGCCGCGCAGGTTACTTTCCATGGTATTCATGTCGCCGCGCAACTCACTTATTTCGCCGCGCACAGTTTGGATTTGGCTAGTCACGAAATCCTTGGTCGCGAGATCCTGTTGTTGTCTTTCGGCGACATCCGCAAAGACATTTGTAAGGGCCTCAGCTTGTTGGTCGTCAAATCCTGAACCGGAGAGCTTGTGAGCAATCGCAAGAGTGTTTATCATGGCTTCACAAAAGAAAGCACTTGTTACCTCCGTGCAGTTCTACGTTCGTCCAGAATTATTGGTTTCCCGCTTCCTTTTAGCCAGAATTAAGCATATCACAGTAAGAACGATCCTCGTGCCACCGAAAACCGCCTCAATAATCCAACCCAGGGGGCGGGAGCATGACTCGGGCAGATTTCCGGGATTACTGGATTCAGGGGCCAGAACACCGACTGCGCTCAACAAAACCGTATTTACCATTCCCAATGTAACATAATGATAATTATGTTACATTGGAAATGGTCTCGGATCTCATCATTGTCCACCAAGCAACCGCTTCAATCTTTGCTCGTTCACTGGTTCGCTACCTCCATAAAAAGTATCCCGATGTCTGGTTTGTCCGAAAATTATGTACCTGAAATAACCGTACGGGAGCTCAAGCAGCTCCTTGACGAAAATAAACGACCATTCATTCTTGATGTCCGAGAAGAGTCGGAATATGCTATTGCCAATTTGGGTGGATACCTAATCCCTCTCGGCGAATTGGTTGACCATGTGGAGGAGCTTAAAAAGCACTGCGACGATGAACTGATTGTCGTTCATTGCAGATCTGGGGGTCGATCAGCACAGGCTGTGAGATTCTTACATGCTGCAGGTCTCCTCAATGCCAAAAACCTCCGTGGAGGAACTCTTGCTTGGAGCAAAGAAATTGATCCAAGCCTGCCTACCTATTAGATATTGAGCTCAAGGCCATGCGGGCCCAGACAATGCCGATTCACGCTATCGTCGGCCCTACCGCAGTTGGTAAAACGGCTCTGGGAATAAAGCTAGCGCAGGTCATTGGTGGTGAAATTATCTCCGCAGATAGCCGTCAGATCTATAAGGAGCTCTCCATTGGATCAGCGAAGCCTACTGCTCAAGAACTCGCCTTGGTGCCACACCACTTTATTGATGAGTTGAAACTTGGCGAACATTATTCTGCCGGTCTATTTGCTAAGCTGGCTACAGCGCGTATTGGTGAGATTTTGGCACGTGATCGTGTTCCAATTGTAGTTGGCGGCTCAACATTGTACCTTCACGCACTAATACACGGTCTATCCCCGCTCATTCCTTCTGATACGGAAGTGCGCACATCTATTGGAAATAGACTTGCTGACTTGGGCAAAAACGCACTCTACGAAGAACTTTGTCGAGTGGATCCGGACTCTGCCAGTACAATGGACCCGACAAAAACGACGCGGATGATCCGGGCGCTCGAGGTTTTTGAACTCACGGGCACACCACTATCCAAGTTTCACAATGTCCATGAGACTCCCCTCTATTCGTTTTATGTAACCGTACTAACACTGGACCGCAGCGTGCTCTATCGACGAATTGAGCAGCGTGTAGATGAAATGCTCGCGGCAGGCCTCATTGAGGAAGTTCAGAGTATCCGCAATATGCAACTTGACCGAACATTGCCCGCATTAAAATCAATTGGCTATAAAGAACCACTGGCTTACTTGAACGGCTTGTATACTTGGGCTCATATGGTCGAAATCCTGAAACGCAATAGCCGACGCTATGCAAAGCGACAACTGACGTGGTTTCGGCGCTATGAAACGTACCGAAGAGTTAATGCGGAGACCCCAGATGAGGTCTTGGTTAAGGCACTCTGTCACCTTTCTGAAGAGTGACCACTCCCCTACTATGAACGGGAGCTGAAGGCGCTGGCAGAATAATGTTAGACTGTAAAAAATCCACGGAGATGGGGATTCATTTCTCGATATTTGCATTAGATCTGACGGTCAGATGCGGTTCAAGAACGAACCCCGCTCCGGCAAATGGTCCTATTCCTGTTTTGAACTCAGCTATTGACCGCGCATCACATTTTTGAAAAAGTGTACTCCACTCCTGGGAGGTCCTGAACCGGAGGGCCCCCTCTTGTAGATTCATTCTACCATACGACCTCAGGCGATTGGCTAATTTGTCCAAAACTGTCAGAAGCTTGAGTTGAACAGGCGTTGTGTACACTGACTCAACCACGATAACACGCCTAGTACATACTCGCATTGCTTCACGGATTAACATTTCAGGATCTTCGGCATGATGCAATACAAAGTAGAGGAGAATTATGTCAAAATGTCCATTGGACCACGGCAATACCCCTGGTTGCAGTAAAACATGAGGCAACTCTGTTCTATTCATTGCAACCACATCTGCCAGTAAGACGCGTGCTCCCAAACGATCCCTAATACACTTGCCCACGTAACCTTCTGCACAGCCTAAATCCAGCACTGTTAAGATGCCGCTATTGCGCGGAAAGAATGGATTGATTTTTCTGAATTTTTGCTTGGCACGCCAGCGCATTGCACCCTGCAAAAACTTCGGAGCATACCGAATGGCTCCAAGTATCCCCCACCCTAACCAACCAGCAATAACGAATATCCAATAGGGTCCGCCGACATACAACAAGTATGTGCCCGCCGAACATACTCCCAGCCAAACCCAATGCCATCCATAAGCCTGTAAACTCGCGACTAGGAATAACGGAATGAGTAAATACCACGGATGGACAGTTGTAGCAAGCACTAGGTAGAATCCTGTTGTAATGAGCATCGCCTGCGCCAGGGGCCAGCGTCGCCGCGCACTCACGAAATAAAGCACCGGAAGACTGACAAGAAACACAAGCCGCAGAAACGGGCCGATCTGCTTACTCCAATCCTCTCCCGTAAACCATTGCATCACGGCTTTCATACCGTAGTACGGACCTGCATTGAATTCAAAGAGCCGAGCGTAAAGATCAAGGGATCCAGCCACATTGTTCAATACGTATGGAGCTGCAAACAGAAGTGCAAGAAGTACTGCTACAATACCACCGGGCCAAACAGAGCGCCAACCAAATCGACTCCACAGAAACGGAAAAAAGAGAAATGGTAGCAACTTGACCCAGCCGGCTATTGCTAAGAAGCTAGAAGCCCAGCCCCCATATCCTCTTCGGGCCAGAGAAATTACCAGGATCAATGCCAATAGAGCTGCCGATTCCGTATGAGCCTGGCCAGCAGTTTCCAGTAATACGACCGGGCTCCATGCATAGAGCAATACAAAACCGCTTGACACAATTCGGGCGAGGAGAAAAATTGCCAATAGTTCAGCCAGAAGAAGAACCCCTTTGATCAGGTAATAGCTTCGCAGATTGTCTGGTGTGTGCCAAGCAGTTCCCAGTCTAAAAATCAGTTGAGAAACCGGAGGATAAACACTCACATATGCCTTGGAATTTAGCTCTTTGAATGTAATATCCTGCTGAAGGTCACTGAAAATGACATCCTCCGGTGCGAGTCTGTACGGATTACCATCGTTCTGCTGTACAAGCCCATCCCATACGTAGCGATAAGCATCATCGGAGACAGATGGTGGAAGGCCAATCAATGCTAACCGAAATAGCAGTGCATATAGAATGACGGCTTTCAGGTCAAAATTTCCCCAGCGCCAACAGACGATCCAACAAACGCTACCAAATACAACTAAGCCAAATATTAATGGTACATGGCTACGGTCAACTGCTACAAACCCCAATGTCAGAACCGCAGCACAGAGTCCAACATGTGCGACCAATTGCCATATAGTGAGCCATCGGTTCGGAGATTTTCTCACTATCACGGAGATCATCCTTTTTCTGTTCTCACCGTCTGGGGATTGTCAGACAAATGTCGAACAATTCCTGTAAGAGAGTTGATTGGTTGCTCAGAAAGGCGTGATGGAGTTAAGAGGCCAGCATGGTACTCATTTACGTCCTGTCGGGAGTTATCTTCTGCTATGGTACTAGGGTACAATTTCCGTTGTAGAGCTCGCGATGGAGAATGCCAAGGCTGCGGAAGGCTTACTGATGAACTTGGTGAATCAGGGATTGCGCTATGATCAGAAACTTGTGTGTGTGATAGATGGTGCCGAAGAACTTCACAAGACCGTCCATTGGGTCTTCTAGGACTGCCATAGGTGTAGCGATGCACTTGGCGTAAACAGGAAAATTTGCTGGGAAAGCCCAAAAGAAGATCAGGTAGCGGCGTGACAGAATCAGAGGGCGGCGCGGTGCCCTCCGACTCTACCACGCCCTCAGAAAACAGTTTCCTGTGAAGGTTACACGAAAAATCTTTAAGGAGAACAAGTTGCATCATAGCACCGGGAACTTTTATATCCAACTTCGTTAATTTAAGAGATCGTTTATAGTCTTTAATCGTAACACTTGTGAGCACATGACTTATCGCGAAATCAGATTCATTGGCTTGGCAGCCATACTCCTCATTGTACCCGTGATTGGGGTTACGTTTTTGCTTCCTGGAGATACTCAGGAAGAGTTTGAGTTTAGATCAGAGAAATCCAAACGTCTGAAAGCTCCGTTTGGACATCCAGATAAGTTTATAGAATTCTTCGCTGCAGTTGAGGGTCTTGATCAGGGTTATGCGCCCTATCCGCAGGGCTACAAGATGGAAGAATTCCGAAAAGCCATGCTCGCCAATTCCAAGCGGGGGAACACAGCCGAGCTCGCATGGGTAGAGCGCGGACCTGGGCGTGTGGGTGGAAGAACCCGTGCTGTTTTGATTGATCACACGGATCCGACCGCTAATGAGTGGTTCGTTGGAGCCGTAGGAGGCGGCGTGTGGAAAGCACGTCGATACATTGATACATTTGATCAGGCGGCGATTGAGTGGACTCCACTTACGGATCATCTTCCCAGTCTCGCTGTTTCTGCCATGGCGGGAGCATCCGTCAACCACCCCAAGGTTATATATGTTGGAACTGGTGAAGGATTTGGGAATATTGATGCTTCCTCCGGCACTGGCATGTTCAAAACGACCGACGGGGGGGATACTTGGACGCATTTGACCTCGACGACTAACAACACTGACTGGCTTTTCATAAATCGCATAGCCGTAGATCCTAACAATCCAGATATTGTCGTAGCGGCGACAAATACGAGCATCTTTCGCTCAGAAAACGGCGGACAATCATTCTCAAAGGTTTTAGGTAGAAACAGTCGAATTCAGGATTTGCGGGCAAAACCAGACAACTTTGACGTGCAGTTTGCAACAGTGAATGGTCATGGGATATTACGTTCAACCGATGGAGGAAAAACTTGGGAGGATTCATTTTCGGCATTGGTTTACGGAGGGGCTCGCATTGAATTGGCAATTTCACAATCTCACCCGGAGGTGATCTGGGCTTCAGTTGAAAGTACAGGGGGAAGAGCTGCCCTCTTTGGTCCCGTGCCGGATATTTATCGCTCCGTCGATGCTGGCGAGTCTTGGACTTTTGTCGATAATTTGGACAGTGTACCAGAGTTCTTCCAGGTTTACCTAGGTCAACAGGGGTGGTATGACAATACAATTACAGTTCATCCCTTTTCGCCGGACACTGCTTACATCGGCGGCATCCTCCGTTGGAAAACATGGGTTGAGGGAGATACAACATTTCGTATAGGAGCAGTCGGACGTTTTGCAAATAACGCAAGCAGTTTCTTGAACTTGGTCAACTTTGGTGCAAGTCATGTGGGCGGCACGATAGATGTGGGCTATTCCGACCCCGAGGTAACAAATATAGATGTAACCGAAATGACCTCTATTGAAATCCGATTTGGTCCAAACCTCACTCAATTTGCTCACCGATTCTCAGTGCCGGCAAACGGGGGAACTGCTGGAGATGGCGGTGCGGGAATTGCGTTTGCGGATTACATGTACCAAGATTACGTTGAGGTACCCTTTCAGGTTTGGGATACCGACAATAACCGTCAATTGATGGCCTCGTTCAGAGATCAGGCGAACAATGGTGCATGGGACTTGATTCCTTTCAATACAGCGGGCCCGGGGAATACACATAGCCGAGAATATATATTCATCTCCAAGCATGATTACAATGCCAGTGTCCCCCTGTCCGACTACATGGTAGACGGAGGATTCTCCAGCGGTCTCATGTATTTTATGTGGCCATTTCTAGCCGATGGGGATGAGGTCGTATGGGACCCAAACTCGCCAACCCCAGGTACTTTGGAGATTGAGTTTACCTCAATTGAAGGAGAGCTCCGAAATATAGACCTTTGGGAAAATGGTGAGGTCCATGTAGACCACCATAATCTTACCGTTGTACCCATTGATGGAAGCAGTAATGAATTTCATATCCTGAATGGAAATGATGGTGGTTTCGCCTATTCACGTGACGGCGGCGAAACTTGGGCAGAAGGAGACGCATACCCCGGATACAATACATCTCAGTTTTATGACGCAACCAAGCGTCCGGGATTCCCCATGTATTTAGGTGGTACGCAGGATAATGGTACTTGGGCCTCCTACAATAATGCTAATAACCGGCGGGGATGGCGGGATATGCTGGGCGGGGACGGATTTGATGTTGTTTGGAAGGGAGCAGATTCACTTATGGGCTCAATACAGGGTAATTTTATCCAACGATCACTCAATGGCGGCACTACATGGGAATCAGCAGGCAACATTGGCGACTGGCCCGGGCAATTTCTCACGTCCATTGGATGGACTCCTGAATCGGGAGCTACCGTATTTAGCATGACACCAGATCCAGCTGGAGGACTACTTAGATCTCTCGATTTTGGTGCATCTTGGCATGCGATCCCAGCAAGTAACCCCGATGCTTGGGCAGCATTCAGTAGCGGTAAGGTACGTGTTTCTCTAGCCGATCCCTCAGTGGTCTGGGCAGGATATAGAATGAGGAGTCCTAGTGGTGCTGCAAGGCTCCACGTATCCGAAAATGCTTTAAATCCCCGCCAAGGAGAAGGCGTGCAGGATCCAGTGGCACTGCGACCGGTTAGTTCACCAAGTTTTGCACCGACAAGCCGAATTGCAGGCTTAGCCACGCATCCGTTTAGTCGTGCCACCGCTTATGTGACGTTTGCTGTTTCATGCCAGCCCAAGGTGTTACGAACGGAGGATATGGGAAACACCTGGGAGGACCTTTCAGGAGGATTCGCTGGAATTGAAAACTGCCAGAGCAGCAATGGATTCCCTAATGCTAGAGTTTGGGACATCGAAGTCTTCCCCGATACGCCGCGGATTATTTGGGCTGGCACTGATATGGGTATCTTTGAATCCCGTGATCATGGCCAGACTTGGGCTTACGCTGATAATGGACTCCCGGCTGTGAGTGTTTGGCGTATTCGCATTGTCGATGGTGAAGTAGTTCTTGCCACACATGGGCGTGGTGTTTGGTCACTTGATATTACACAGGTGCAAACCGCCATGGAAGAAGCTGCGGCAGAGCTACCGACCTCGTTTGAACTGCTCAGCAATTACCCCAATCCATTTAATCCAAGTACAACTATTGGCTTCAAGATCGCGGCAGATAGTCACATTCGCGTAACTGTGTTCGATGTATTGGGCCGTAAGGTTGCGACGCTGACGGATGAACCCTATTCAAGAGGTACTCACCAAATTCAATGGGATGCTTCAGCGATGAGTAGCGGACAGTATATCTATCGGATGGAAGCAGATGGCAAGCTGATCGGCGCAAAAGCTATGGTGCTTGTAAAGTAAAGCCCTTACCTTGATATTAATTCCCTAATACGCATGCTGTGGGCTACGTTTGGCAATAAAATACCAAGCGTAGCCTGCAGCCGTTTTTCTCAATGTGGATCTCGTCAGCCATCGTGCGCATGAAATATTGCCCTCGACCATGATCTGCCAATCGATTAAATTCTGTCAGCGGGTCACGTCGTGTCCAATGGATACCGTCGCCTTCATCGGTTACGACTAAGTCGATTCGATTTCCACCCTTAACTAGGCTAAGAGTCGCATTCTTATCCTCATCCCACTGGTTGCCGTGTTCCATGGCATTCGTCAAGGCTTCGCTCGCAAGGAGTATGACCCTGTAGGATAAATCGTCATCCAGCTCCAAGGTTGGTATAAAATCCTGCAAGGCTTCCACCGCGCAGTCTAGCTCCTCGAAAGTGGATCCTAACTCCAGATCAAGTCTTTTCTGAGACATTGTGACTCTGTTCCAGTTTGATTTTTGCTTACGCTTGAACTATGGTATTAAACACATCAGATAATTTCTGTGTAAGATGCTCGCGGCTATACATGGATACGAATGCTTCATCTGGCCTCGGAAAACATTGATTACGCCAATCATCTCTTATCCGACTCAGGGCTTGCGTGACTTGATTTACATTTTCAGGAGAAACTATGTAAGCTGCTCTGTAACGGTGCAGTGTGTCGCGTGCAGCCCCCGGTGGTACAAGTGCCAATATCGGCTTCCTGGTTCCCATATACTCAAATAATTTACCAGTCGAAATCTGTGATGCACCAGGTCGACTGCCAATTGTCATCCATAATATGTCGGCATTCTGTTGTATAGAAACTACTCTACTGTGCTCAACATATCCTACGTATTGAACCACCTGTTCAAGCTCCAAGCTCCGCACAAGGCGATCAAAATCAGCCGGCACCAAACCCGCAAAGATTGCTGAAACCTGGTTACGCATATCAGGATATTGAGTTAAGAACTCTCCTAAACCACGTAAAAAATATTCGGGTGTCTGAGCATCATAAAACACACCTGTATAGACAAGTCGAAGCCGATCTCCATGATTAGCTTGCGTTACTGATGGAGGACTATGTTCTTCATATCCATGAGGAATAACGTGCCCAGGAATTCTAAGAGGTTTGTGTCTGGTTTGCAAACCATCTAGAATCGGCCGATTAATCGTAGTAACTACGGATGCCTGCTGGAGAACTTGCCGCTCCTGCCGAATGTGAATCTGCCGATGCAAAATTGTTGGATAGATGTGTCTTGGATTACCCACCCAATCATCACGAAAATCAATAATCAAGGGCAACCTTAACCGTTGAGAGATTTTTCCGCCTACCAAGTGTCCGGTATAGGGAGGTGCACTAGAAAAAATTGCACTGAAAGATTGAATTGAGGCTTCTCGTAAACCGGCTTGGACTGCAAAAGGCATCCAGCCTAGTTTGTTGTCGGGGACAAAAACCCAGTTACTGATTGAGGCCAGCACTTGCCTTTTCGATTCTCGAGGAAGCTTTACTGTACTGCCTACCCGAAAAAAGCGTGTTGGATCAAGGCTTCGCGTCCGTACTACACGAATCCCTGCCTCTTGAATAGGCGCCCAAAGTGAGTTGTCATGTGCAAAATACCCCGCCGGCTTTGCAGTGAGTACAGTCGGCTGCCATCCATACTCGGGTAAGTGACGCACAAATCCTGCAATCCGCTGAACACCACTGAGTCCAAGTGGAGGGAAATAGTATGCTACGACCAGCACATGCTTCATCAGATAACCAGCAGATCTCGCCCAATGGCGGATAAACGTTCACAGGTATTGGAATCAATCAGAATAGTATCCTCAATCCTGATTCCAAACTCACCCGGAAAATAGACGCCCGGCTCCATGGTTACCGTATAACCTTTGAGTAAAATTGCAGATGAATCGGACGATATACGCGGCCACTCGTGAACCTCAAAGCCTATTCCATGGCCTACACTATGAATAAAAAATTCATTGAATCCGAACTCTTCCAGGCTATTCTGGGCAACTTGGGAAACCGCGGATATTTCAATACCAGCAGAAGCCAAAGATATCGCCTGCTCCTGTGCCACCTTGACTGCCTCATATGCTTTAATGAATTTTCCGTCTGGTTCTCCCAAATGTACAGTACGTGTCATGTCCGAAGCAAACCCATCAACCATACACCCAAAATCCAGTAATAATGGCTCTCCAGACTGTAGTTTTCGATCGCTTGGGCGAGCATGTGGCAATGCACTGTTCGGACCAGAAGCAACAATTGTATCGAAGGCCATTGTTGAGGCGCCGAGCATCAAATGATGATAATTGATCCTTGCTGCTAACTCGTTTTCATGAATACCCGGTTTGATGTATTGAAGTATTTCTTCAAATACAGCATCGGAAACGGCCTGTGCTCGGCGCATACCTGCAATAGCTTCTTCCGATTTTATTGCAACATGCTTGTTCAATAAATTCTCGACGGGAATGAGTGATATCCCAGGTATAGCGACTTGCCAACAGGTAAGTTCTGCCACAGTCAGGTGTTCTGGTTGAATAATCAACCTGTCTGCCGAATTGACCAAGCCCTCCTCCTTGGCAAATTTAGCAATAGGATACGATCCTATATGGACCTCTGCCCCACGCACTTCCAAGGTTGCCTGAGTTTTATATATGCTGTTAGTCAGTAAATGAAGCTTGTTTTCGCGAGCGATCAGAAGACCAATGGATCCCGTAAATCCACAAATCCATCGAATATGCGGTAAATGGCTAATGATCACACCCGTTGCATCCTTGGAACGTAGTATTTCCCGAATTAGATGGTCTACCGGCATAATCCAAGAGCTAAGCTGAGTTCTACGTGATCGGATCAAGACAAGTGGGGCTGTTATACCGGGGATTTCCCATCTTTCTAGTTACCGGGTAAGTCCGTAACCTGATATCACTGCGCAGCTCAATTAAGTCAAAAGCGGACTCCAATGTGTTTAGATACGCTCCAATCATTTCGAAGTCCAAAACAACCGGCATGCGATTGTGAATAAACGCAATGTCTTCCTGCGCCGGACGTGTTAGAATGACACATTGGTTGTCGAGATATAGTCCAGCAAGCAAAAGTGGGAGGTCGTTCTCAAGTCGGATACAATAGGGCTGTTTCCCTACGGGAGATGAGAACCATTCGTAGTATGCTGTTACAGGAATCACGCAACGGCGGTTTAAGAATGACTCTCTGAACATTGGTTTACGCCCCACTGTCTCCATCCGCGCATTGATCACGGGGCGCTTAATTCGCGACCAGAGGGGCAGCATCCCCCATTCCAGTGTAGTCCATATTTCGTTACCATATTCACTTAGGCATAGTGCGATAATCCTGCTGCTCGGAGGTATATTGAACGAGGGCCTAATATCCATGAACTCCTCAATACCAATTTGGGCATCCAGCAGCTCTACGAGATCTTCTGGTCTGTGGGCTTGTGCTATCCGTCCGCACATGAGATATCAACTTAGTTCTGCGATGTTTTTGGAAAGGATCAGAAATCAAGGATTATACTCTGTTCCATCCCGGATCCAAAATATATCCAGCGGACCACTATTATTCCCTACAATCACACGATTATCAACCCTGATCAGTCTACGTGCATCTCCGCGCATCCAAAAACCACTGGTTTTTATTTCCTGAAAATTCAACATACCATCCCCAGACAGTACCAAGCCCCTGCCACTGCTCATGCGGCCCTCCTCTGCCCTATTGGCATAATCGTTGCCGATCAAAAGAATGTCCAGGCTCTCGTCTTGATTAATATCCATAACAAGAGCGTCCCTGACGGGTGCAAATTGTACAGCTAACGGTAATGGCCTGGATTCAAATGTACCACTCTCGGTTAATTCAAGAACAACTGTGGCACTGTTACTTACCTCGAGTGAGGTTGTTGTTTCCTCATACCCAGACAGAACTTCACCGGTAGTCGCGGCCGCATAATCTGAGTATTTCGGAAATCGTAGGCGCACATCTGGTAGCTGTGCAACCATTTGGTCCCGGGAAGCAACGGGCACTTCCAGGCCCTTAACAAAACCGCTGTATATAATATCCCACGTGCTGGAACGATCCAGATCACCCACATACAGAGTAGCTGGATACTCGGGAGAAATCCGAATCTGTGCATTCCAACCCCTATTCCCGGCAATAAGATCTGTATCCCCATCCATGTCTAAATCGGCGGGCACAATCTGATTCCACAGCCCATTCTGATCTGCCAGTAGTAAGGATGCTGTGCATTCCTCCAGGATGGGAGATTCTCGCACGCAAAAGGCTCGAATTGTCATCCAGTGTCCCGCAATTAGCAGTTCCTCCCTCTCATCACCGTGAACATCTGCCCAGACGGCAGTCGTTAGCATTCCAGGATTCTGTAGCTCCGGTGCCCAGGAAGCAGTTCGATCCTGAAAACCCTCCGGTGTATTTTCCAACAAATAACTACGTGGAGCTTTTCCGAACTCCCCGGGAATATGGAATCCACCAATAAACAAGTCTATATCGCCATCGCCGTCTATATCGTTTGATGCGACAGTGCTTGTTACCGTATGGATAGGCGGCAACAGGTTGGGGGTATGCAACAGGTTACCAAAGCCGGTATTAATGTAAAGACGGTCCTGCCAGTATGCGGGATCAGGACCCATTCCACTCACCACGTAGAGGTCAAGAGCGCCGTCCCCGGAAAAATCAGCGAAAACAGCATCAACATCCTCATACTCTGCATGCTGTTCAAATGCCGGAAGTCCCACACCTACATATGTCCCATCTAATTGTTGTAGGTATAGCGTCGCTGCCTGACCTCGACTACCTCCCAGGAATATGTCAACAAGGTTATCCCCGTTCACATCTCCACTCGTTAAAGCAGGCCCCTCGTAAGCCAAATCCCGAGGTAAAAGTGGCTGGACATCCCAGTCAGAGTAAACGTCTTCTATATGCTCATAATCAAGCCCAGAGGCATTATCTCGTACAAAGAAGTACCGATTTTTTTCGGTAGTGGCTGGCAATGATCCTACTGGAAACGTATCGCTGTACTTAATGCTGACTGTCTGGTTAGTGGCAATATTCTTCAATTGCTGTAAGCGCCCATCAGGCCAGTAAACATCTATATCAACCTCGTCCCATTGCCCCGTTCCAAAAACCAAGGCCGGCTCAAGGGATGAAAGGTAGCCACGCACAAAAACCGCCTCCTGCATTATCGACGCATCTCCCTCACCGTGGAGGATCACCTTGGACCCCACGCCGTTGCTATTACCCGGGAATCCTTCCAAAACCACTCTTAATGCTGCCCCCCTCCCCTGCTCTTCTGACTCATTGCGATACAGCAATGCTTGTTGGTTAACGTTATTCACAACAAGATCTAAATCAAGGTCTCCATCCAAGTCCGCCAGAGTCATACCATTGGAGTGTGTTGGGATCTCCATTCCCCAGTCAATGGTAACATTTTCAAAATGAATACCATCCTGTCCTCTGAAGACGTAGTTCGCTACGCGCGTTGAGGACATCTGCTCTACGAGGGCTAATCCTGATACAGCTTCTCCACGCATTTCGGCTGCTTTTGACGCATTGGGTAACGTAGTCGACAGAAAATCGAGATCAGTATAGTCACGCAGATAGCCGTTAGTTATAATCAAATCTTTTAGACCGTCTCTGTCCAGGTCGGCAAAAAGTGGGGCCCAGCTCCAATCCGTATTTGAAACGCCTGAAAGTTGTCCGATCTCCACAAAATCAGCCCCACGACGCAGATGGAGCATGTTGCGCATATATTGCTCATGAAACCCATCTGCACGTAATTGCGCGTAAAACTTGTAGTTTTCGGGCCCCTTGAGTACCTTCTGGCGAAAATTATCTTCCGCTAGCATATCCAGCGTTAGAATATCTGCCTGGAGATCATTGTTAATATCAGCAATGTCAGCTCCCATGGACGCATATGAAGTGTGCGTCAGGTAGGATCGAATTGATTCAGCGAACGTACCGTTCTGCTGATTGATGTACAAATAGTCGTCCTCGATATAATCATTCGATATATAGAGGTCGGGCCAAAGATCTCCATTGATATCGCTAACAACGACGCTCAGACCATAACCCAAAGGATTGCCGATGATACCAGCTGCTTCACTTACATCTGTGAACATTCCATCATCGTTGCGAAAGAGTTTATCACCTGCCAACGAATCGCGCTGTGCACGCATATAGTCTACAACAAAGTGAGAATATCGCCGTATGGAGTGGTTCAATAGATACATGTCTAGGTCTCCATCCCTGTCATAGTCGAAAAACGCGGCATGATTGGAATAAGAAGGATCATCCAGCCCATACTTTGCCGCTTCATCTTTGAAGGTGAGATTGCCCTGATTCACATAGAGTGCGTTGCGGCGGCGGTCTGTTGCAACATTGCCACTGCGGCAAACATAAATATCCAACCAGCCGTCACCATTGATGTCAACCATGGTTACTCCCGTGGTCCAGGTTGGCTCGTGTATAATGCCTGTTTGCTCGGTTATATCTTCAAATGCCCAATCGCCTCGGTTCAGATAAAGTTGATCGGGCACCATATTAGCCGTGAAATATAGATCTACTAGACCATCGTTGTTCAGATCTCCTGCTGCAACCCCGCCCCCGTTATAGAAGTATTCATATTCCAGCACATTAAACGCATTTTGCTCTACAATTCTATTTTCAAAGGTAATACCGGTCTTCTCCATGAGCGTAAATAATGGCCGCTCACGCGTACAGCCGATTAGTACTACCAAACTTATTGAGCTTATGACGATTTTTCGACGGGTTACTAGCATGCACGTGTTCCTTTCCAGCTTCCGTTATGACGGAGTCCAACGAAGATGATACGGGTTCTTTCCATTTGCGGACTTCAATTACTTGCAGTTTCCCCATTATTGGCCCAAGAAGCAGATATTGCCCGTGTCTTTACCGAAGAGACTGTCCCCCTTTATGCGGAAGCCGCTGCTGCATACCTTGACTGGCTTGGCAAAGCTGCTGATGCAGAAGTTGGAGACAAGGAAGCACTGGTACGCCATTTACACTGGGTAGCACTCATTACTCCCGAAGAATCGCCGATCAATAGATCAGTAGAAGCACTTATAGCAGACGAAGGCACGCCCGATGATGCTGCCGCAATCGTGTCCTGGTGGCATCAACAGGATCCATTGCCGGCAACCTTGTACAATGAACGAGTCGAAGAACATCTGTACAGGATTTACCGTGCTCGGCGTGAATATGCTTATCGAAGAGACCCGCTTGGCGTGGACGACCGAGGTCGTGTTTTTGTGCGGCTTGGCAGGCCTTGGAGGGAAGCTATTATAACCCTTCAAAGCCCCAGGCTTCTAACCTTACCACTAGAGTTTCGATTGCCGCGGAATGAGATATGGGTCTATCGTGATGTCCACGATGACGCTCATTATCTCTTTGTACAGCTATCTCGTCGCAGGCCGTACCGGATTGATTCCCCCGAAGCCCTTATACCCCCAAACCTTCGAGGTAGAAGAAGTGTAGGGATACTCCTCGCGTGGATGGAAAATATCTTTGGGCAACTGGCAATGGAGCACGACCATTATGGTGCAGTGTATGATGCTGTCGTTAACTACACAACACTTCCCACCTCGGAGCCTCTCGCACCATACGAATTCTCGCAGAAGGCAATCCAGGATACAAGGACTCGAGATGATCAACATCAGCTACGCCGGGCAAAAACTGTCCCAACCAGCGTAACCCATGTGTACGGCAATGCCGTGGAGCTCAAACCGCAGACGCGGTTCATCCGCTTTTTGGAACAGGATGGCTCTACTCGACTGGAAGCTTACTGGAATATTGATTTGAATACGCTTCGACCTAGTCGAAGCATGACACGTCGTTTGCAACAACTGAGACAAGCCATCTCTTCTGATTTCATATTGAGTGTGGCACTGGCAAAACGAGACGAAGAATTTGATCCCAAAGAGATTCGTATTCGACGATACCATTTGCCACAGGATACCGGTCAGGAAACGCCAATTCAATCCTGGATAATCCCCAATTTCAGCTCTGCATCACCCGTAGCAATGCAGTGGTCGTTACATTGGACTGTTCCAGACTCCATACCTCCACAACCTGCAGCTGCCTGGGCAATAGGTGTTACCTCTATCGATACCTTGGAGGCTCTTCGGGGAGATGGAGCTTCTTTGGAGATCAGTGACTTAAAACCACTCTTTTTGGAATCCCCAAAAAACTTCGACGGTGCACTTCCCTACATGAGTAAGATAATTAATGCAACTACCCCGCTTGCCTTGTACTTTGAAGCGTACTTTCTGCGTTTCGACGAGCAAGATCGCACCAACTACACAGTTGAGTATTCACTGAATAGTGAGGGCAAGCCACCGATTGCTGCTTCCTTTGAGTATGAGGGAGAAACCTCAACTGTACGCGAATTCATTGTTGTAGATATTGGACGCTGGGCCATTCCAGGGCCTTTCACACTCACGCTAACAATCAATGATAGGGTCGCAGACACCTCGGTATCCAGATCCCTGGAACTGGACTTTGAGGAATAAAGAAGGGGGGGGCCACTTGCGCGGAGCCCCCTTCTTTTATTCAAACTCCTCAGGCAGACCCCCAACTATGAAGTCGAGGGCTACCCTGTTACGATCTATTGATCCCACCAAATGCGTGTTGTGAATTCGTCGGGACCCTGCGAAGAAATTACTGCATTATAGTTTTCTGGGTTAGCTACAGCTTCATTCTCCCGATACCGCAAGCGACGCGGAATAGTGCCACCGGTTACATTGCCTGGATAATTCACCGGAACGAGTTCGGGGTAGCCCGTACGCCGCCAATTCGCAAAGGCTTCGTACTCGTTCAGCAAGACGGCAGCCCACAGCTGTTCGTTAATCATTTTCAATCCGTTTGCAGGATCGTACGGATTTGCTGCCAAGTAGGCATCAATAGCATCGCTTGGTATATCTGCGGCTGCACCATACATTGCTAAGTACTCCATTGCAGCGCGAACGCCATTTGCATAATGCGTCGCAGCATCTCCGCTGTACCAGCCACGCTGCGCTGCTTCAGCTTTGAGAAGTTCGACCTCAGCGTACGTCATGAAAAACATTGGATCGTCCTGTCCCTTTAACACATCATTGGGGACCATATACACATCCATTCCACACGGCTCGGCGCCTGAGTCACAGCTTACCCAACTGGAATGATTTTCGATACCGTTATCAGGATCTGCGCCACCGGTAATGCGGCCATTTGGCATCCCTATTGGATCCGAACCAGCAACGGGACTCTGTCCATAGACGTACAGACGCGGATCACCGCGACTAACCATCCAATTAACGAAGAACTCGCTCAATCGGGGAGATCCATCTGCCAGGAATACAGAACCGTTACCATTGCGCCAGCCTGAGGGGTCATTGTGAGGAATGTAAGCTATGTCGTCATTGCTCTCCATCGTCCCGCCGGCAATTGCCTTCTGCACCCAGCTTTGCGCTGCACCAGGATCAACTTTGACTAGTCGCATTCCTAACCGCAGCATAAGCGAGTTGGCCAGTTTGCTCCATTTGTCCACATCTCCCTGATACATCAGGTCGCCACCACCAAAGGAGCGATTCGCGGCATTCAGTCCCGTAGCAGCAGCCTCTAGCTTAGCCAGCATATCGGAGTAGATCGTTGACTGAGCGTCATATTTCGGCTGCGTGATACCTTCTAGGAAGCCCTTGCCTGCTTCTGAGTATGGAATATCCCCATAGAGATCAGTAAGTCGATGGTACATGATTACACGTACAACCTGTGCGATATGATGGAGATTAGCGTCTGCAGGATCCTCTGAAGTTTGCTGTAACAGGTCTTCAACGTTCCTGGCAATGTTGGGGTAATATCGATCCCACATTGCTGCGGAATACGATCCGATGTAGGTATACTTATCCCCTGCCCAATAGGTGGGCAGCGTGGCAAAGTGCTGAATCATGACGGAACTGTAAATCAGGTTAGTCCGCCAGTTCTCGTAGCGCTCACCGCTTATTCGGAGTTGAATATTGGTCAACTTGAAATTGGGGTCCACTTGGTTGGCTTGGGTCGGATTCACGTTCATCTCTTCGAAGCCAGAATCACAAGAGGCAATCATAAGAGATATAACCAACGTAGCCAGTACTGGAAGTCGTTTCATTTGAGTCATGGATATTGTCTAGTTTGTTTGTCGGGTATGATTAAGGCTACAGACGTACATTGAGGTTGATACCGATACTGCGCGTCTGCGGCACACCCGAGTGTTCAAGACCAATGCCTCGATTCGTACTGTTGTAGAGAGACTCTGGATCGAGATTGTCTACATTGCTGTAGAGTAACCAGAGATTCCGGGCAACCAGAGAAATAGACGCATATCTAATCGGTGTGCGCACGAACAGGCGAGATGGCAGGTTGTAGTTAAGCTGCAACTCGCGAAGCTTAACAAAACTCGCATCGTAGACGAACTCCTCGCCTATGGTTCCACCCCCAATCCTTCCAAAGTAATCCTGTGGATCGACCTGAACTGTGTTGGTTTCACCACTTTCGTTAACACCGTCTCCAACGATATAGCCTACGTCACGCCCCTGCAGGGTATTCTTATGGAGCCCATTACTGTACCCTGCACTGTTGGTAACGGAAAACAGTTCACCGCCAAAGCGCATATCAAAGAGCATGTTTAGTGACAGATTGCGCCAACGCAATCCACTCCGAATACCTCCACTGAGCTTAGGAGTACCATTTCCCAACACACAAAGATCGGATGTCCTCATGGGAAGCCCATCAGCATCATGTACGATTGATCCGGTTGCGTCACAATCAGAACCACCGGCAGGCACATTTTGCCGAAGATATTTGCGACCCTTAATGGATCCGTATGCTTCACCAACATCAGCAGTCACGTAATTTCCACGATGACGGCTCTCGCCGAGCACAAGTGAAGTCTGGCCTTCCACAAGCTCCACGACTTCGTTCGTGTTTCTTGCAAGATTAACATCTAAATCCCAGCGCCAGTCTCCTTGACGGACTGGGGTCGTTGTTAGGAGCACTTCGAAACCTTGGTTCGAAATCTCGCCTGCATTGATCACCTGACTACCGAAGCCGGATGCACTCGAAATTGTCGTAGACAGAATCTGATCCGTAGCACTTTGTGTGTAGTAAGTGAAGTCCAAACCAAAACGATTGTCGATGAAGCGAATATCAAAGCCCCCCTCAATGCCCACTGTACTTGAAGGCTTCAGGTCGGCCAATGGAATGGTTCCCTGCGCAATTGCACCGCGCGGCTGGCCAAGATGGCTACCGCTGAGTCCATAGGTGAGTGCAAGCGCATATGGATTCGTGTCACCTCCCACTTCGGCCCATGATGCACGAATCTTACCGAAGCTGAGCCATTCCGGTACTTCAAATGCATCACTGAATACAAAGCTACCGCTAATGGATGGATAGAAGTAGCTGTTATTATCCACTGGCAGTGTTGACGACCAGTCGTTACGTGCAGTTAGCGTTAGGAAGAAGAAGTCATTGAATGCCAGTTCAGCGGATCCATAGAGCGAGTTAATTTGCTTTTCATTCAACCCATAGCCATGCGACCGTGTGTTTTGATTGGTCACAACTTCCAGTCCTGGCACGTTAAAACCACCCCCACCACTGAGCGAGAGTGTCTCGTTTTCCCGGTAAAGGATGTTGCCACCGGCTGTTGCTTGCAGACCAATAGAGCTGGTCAGTGTACGATCTACCGTCAACAGGAAGTCGGTATTGATTTCAGTAATACGATATTCCTGCTCACTTTGGCCTCCCACTGGACTGAAAGCAGTTCCCCAAGGAGTGATTCCCGTTCGGCGGGTGGTATAGGTATCACCCCCAAAACGGCCCATTAGATGAATTCCCTCAGCAAATTTAAAGGTCAGAGAGGCAAAACCAATAGCACGCCTATCTTCATCAGAGCTGGTAAATTGATGAGCTGCCCAATAGGGGTTCTGCTGATAAATATTACCGAACAGGCCACGGTGCAATTCTCTACCATCTGTGTCGGTTCCTGGTTCTGTGCAGGCCTCGTCCTCTGGAGGGCACCGCATGGATTCCACGTCCACATTTGGAGCCAACTGGTAAACAGAATAATTTGCATTACCTGGTGAATCGCTGAGTCTTGGTCGGTTGTTGACTAACTCACGAACGAGGTTGATCTTGGCGTCCGCGCTCAAACGAGCACCGAACTGAGAGCTACCGCGCAGCGAGAGCGTAGTACGTGTTAACCCCGAATTCGGGCTGATTCCCTCGTTTTGCAGATGTGAGAGCCCTATTCGCAGTGAACTCGTTGCCGTAGCCGTTGTCAGTGCTAAACTGTTCGTGCTTGTGATCCCCGTGTTGTAGAACGCATTGACTGCATCAGCAGCCTGACTGTAGGGCTGGTTTGTACCATCCCAGCTAATTGTCTGGGCACCATCCAGTGACGGCCCCCAAGCTTGGTCAACGGTCGAAAGTGCTTCATCTTCCGATGAGGGCTTAGCACCTCGTGTTCCCTGCCCATACCGGGATTGCCAGTCGGTATTCACGAGAACATTTTCAAATGTCGTATTACTCGAAAACTCTACACCAAGTCCTGAACCCGGCACCGCCTTTTTGGTCGTGATTAAAATCACACCATTCTTCGCACGTGTACCATAGAGTGCGGCAGCTGACGGTCCCTTAAGCACCGTCATCTTCTCTATATCGTCGGGATTAATGGATCCGATACCATCTCCGCCGTCCGTTCCCCCCCACATTCCGGCACTACCTAAGGTGGTGTTATCAATGGGTACACCGTCTACAACATAGAGTGGTTGACTGTCTTCTCCCAGCGAAGAAGCTCCACGTATGATCACACGGCTGGAACCAGCCGGCCCTGTGGCAGGCTTGGTCACGATAACGCCAGCGACCTTGCCGGCAAGCGCATTAGCCACATTATTTTCCCTGATTTCCCGCAGATCTTCACCGCCGACTTCGCTCACGGCATACCCTACTGCACGTTCCTTACGCTCAATGCCACCGGCTGTAACAACAAGCTCTTCCAGCAGACCGGTATCTTCTTCCATGGCAATTGTGATTTCATCCCTGCCCTCGATTTCAATGGTCTGGCTAACGTAACCGATAAACGTGACCGTGAGTGATGCATTGGGATCACCAACTTCAAGAGAAAAAGCCCCATCTATGTCAGTTGAGGCACCATTAAGTGTACCGGTTTCAACAACTGAAGCCCCGGGCAAAGGTTGATTGTCAAGTGCGGATACCACCGTGCCACTGACCGTGTGGTCCTGGGCGTGTACAGACTGAATTGTCACAAAGGACAATATCAGCAGAAGACACGGGCCGTACACACGCCCCCGTAGTAAGGTTTGAAGCATGATTGTTGCGGTTTTGTTTGTTAAAAGGACTGCGAATTGACCATATGCAGAACTACTACTCAACGAGCCTGCTTAGAGAAAAGGCCTACTACTGCATACTTGCCGGACTGTCAACGCTGAGACACCTCAAGAGGTTCATTTGCAATACTGCATCAAAAGCCATAGAATCAAAAAATCGACGTGATGGAGATATACAGCTCTTGCCTGTGTCTTTCAATCAATCTTGGCGTCTACTGAAAAGACCGGGCGTGATATCCTACATACTGGCATGCAATAAAGAAACGGATATTGAGGTTTCAGTAGTATGCGAAGTGTAATGTGGAATATATCCCGTAGGGGTCATGGAGTACGGAAGCCATGAACTTGACTGATGCCCTCAACTTCTATTTGCGCAGCGTTGATGAGATCTTAGAACGTGACAGCTTGGGGGGCGCGTGAACACTAGTTGGTTAAAAGAAGCGCAATGTAGGGCTCTGAGGTAACGATTTGCGGGTTTATAATAGTGCTTGAGCTTGTGAATCAAGGGGATATCTTACCCTATTGCTCCATCCTCCATCTCTCAGGAAGCCCAAAAATACCTTTCCCAGTACGACAAATCAACTTCGTGATCCAAGACTGCATGCATGCGTTGAAATGCGATTGTTCCATAATTGAGTAAGATGGCTATCGTACTGGCATTTAGTGGCGGGCTAGACACATCTTTTTGTGTGCCTTACCTGCGTGAAAAATATGCCGAAGAGGTGTTCACAGTAACTGTGGATACCGGTGCATCTGTCGAGAAAGAAACCCTCCGAGCCCGTTCGAGCGAATTAGGAGCACAAGAGCATTTTCACATTGATGCCCGCACAGTCCTGTATGAGGATCATCTAAAATTCCTGATCATGGGCAATGTCTTACGTGGGGGAGTCTATCCGCTCTGCGTTGGTGCTGAGCGTGTGGTGCAGGCTCGAGAAGTTGTTAAGATTGCCCGTCAGATCGGAGCGCGTGCAATCGCGCATGGCTCAACCGGAGCTGGGAATGACCAATTCAGATTTGATTCCGTAATTCAGTTGATGGCTGATGATATGGATCTCATCACACCAATCCGTGATGAGGGTCTCACCCGACAGTACACTACTGCATTTCTGCGCGAACGAGGTTTTTCAGTGCCAGAGAAAACCACACAGTACTCAATCAATGACGGGCTTTGGGGAACAACCATCGGTGGCAAAGAAACCCTTGATACAGTTGCACCATTACCGAACGAGGCATACCCGAATACTGTGTCTCCAAGTGAAGCACCCGGTCCAGGAATTACAGTACATATTCAATTTGAAGAGGGATTACCTACAGCACTTGATGGGCATAATATGGAGCCTGTTCAGTTGATCACTGAGCTTGCTGCTATTGGTGCAAATCACGGAATAGGCCGAGACATCCATGTGGGTGATACTATACTGGGACTTAAGGGGCGAATAGGTTTTGAGGCCCCTGCCCCTCTTATCCTAGTTACGGCACACAGAGAACTGGAAAAACTAGTACTCACCAAATGGCAGCGGTATCATAAAGATCAATTAAGCGATTTTTATGGGATGTTGCTCCACGAAGGTCAACATTTTGATCCCGTCATGCGAGATATTGAGGCCTTCTTGGTATCTTCTCAGAGCGTTGTAACGGGATCTGTGATCGTACGACTCTGTAAGGGGATGATTGCCGTGCAAGGTTGTAAGAGTCCGTATTCAATGTTTGATACCGGAGTTGCAACCTATGGTGAAGAAACTGCTCTCTGGGATGGACGCGATGCCCGCAGCTTTTGCATGCTCAACGGACTCCCGGCTTACCTCGCACATAAGGCACGCTCGAAACAATGATTCGCGCAGCTATCTTGCATGGAGGTGGG
This sequence comes from Rhodothermaceae bacterium bin80, assembly GCA_002238805.1. Lineage (GTDB taxonomy): Bacteria > Bacteroidota > Rhodothermia > Rhodothermales > Bin80 > Bin80. The sequence continues at coordinate 39,313 of MPNB01000008.1, forward strand.
TATGTCGGCCGCGAGTTGATCCACCTGCTTCTTAACCATCCTCGCGTTTCACTTTCTTGCGTGACTAGTCGAACCTATGCCGGAGCTCCACTAGATACTCCACATCCAGCGTTACGGGGACAGTATAACCTTCTCTTCATTGACCCAACAGAACTCGACTGTACCACATTCGATATCGTGTTTGTGGCTGCCGAGCATGGAAAGGGGGCCGCAAGCGTTAAGGCCTTACTTGACAGGGGGTATACAGGCGACATCATCGACATGAGTTCTGACTTTAGGTTCTCGGATGTGAATACCTATGAGTCCTTATTCAAAGTAAAACATCCAGTACCCGAGCTGATACAGAAATTTTCGTACGGACAGCCGGAACTCTTTGCCCCCTACTCTACACGTTATATCGCAAATCCGGGTTGTTTTTCAACTGGCATGCTCCTGTCTGTATGGCCCTTGCATCTGAATTGCACTGAGGTTAATGCTTCGATCATGGCTATCACGGGGGCGTCCGGCTCAGGTATTCGCCCTAAGCCAACAACACATTTCCCTGAGAGGGATGGTAACGTCCGCGCCTACAAGGTGTTGAATCATCAACATTTGTTCGAAATTTCTCAGTTTTTGAACTCTGGCATATCCTTAGCAATGGTACCTGTCTCCGGACCATTTACACGGGGGATCTGGGGGACTGTGCAGCTAAAAGCACCAGCAAAGAGATCTGAGATCGCACGATGGTTCAACGAGGTGTATGGGAATCACAGTCTCATTCGGCTTTGGCCGGACATGCTCCCGGAATTACGGTATGCCGTTGGATCACCTTACTGCGATATAGGATGGGTCGTACATGGAGAGCATCTCGTGATTGGATTTGCGCTTGATAATATGCTCCGGGGTGCTGCGTCTCAAGCGATACAGAATATGAATCTGTTAATGGATTGGCCAATCAAAACGGGCCTTGTACCTGAGGCATAAATCAGTGAACACACAAACAATTTTACGTGATGAGGACACATTTCTCATCCCGACCTACAAAAAGATGCCCGTCGCTCTCGTACGCGGCGAGGGATGCTATGTATGGGATAGCAACGGAAAGCGATATTTGGATTTCTACGGCGGTCATTGCGTTACGCCGCTTGGTCATTGTCCGCCTAGGGTGGTTGACGCCATAAAGCGGCAAAGCGAGCGACTGCTTTTCTATTCGAACGTTGTTTATAACGATGTTCGCGCGCGCTCAGCTAGGCTCCTTGCAGAAATGGCCCCGCTGAAGCGGATATTCTTTTGCAATTCCGGCACGGAAGCAATCGAGACAGCACTGAAGATTGCCCGCAAATCCACCGGTCGCAATGAAGTAGTTTCTATGACCGGTGCCTTCCACGGGCGTACGCTCGGAAGTCTGGCTACTACTTGGAATCCAGCCTACCGAGCTCCTTTCACGAAAGTCTTGGCTAATTCCCATTTTCTGCCACTCGGGGATTTGGCAGCTGCGGAATCGTTTTTGGCCCACAACAGCGATACAGCAGCCGTACTCATTGAACCTATTCAGAGTATTGCCGGCATGGTAGGAGCCTCTGACGACTACTTCCAGGGACTGCGAAAACTGTGTAACAGCACGGGTACGCTGCTGATTTTTGATGAAGTGCAGACTGGCGTTGGTCGTACGGGTACATTCAGTATCAGTGAGCAATTCGGAATTGTGCCGGATATGATCACTCTCGCCAAGAGTTTGGGATCCGGTGTTCCAGTAGGTGCGACATTGTTAAGTGAAGCTCTTTCAAATGAAGTTAAATATGGTGATCAGGGATCCACATTTGGCGGAGGAATGATTGCCATGAGTGCAGTTGAGGCAACACTCCAGTCTATTCGTGAGGATAATCTCATGAATAACGCCCCAAAAATATTTGACGCCATCACAGATGCCGTACAACCGTTTGCTCTGGAAATGCGGGGACATGGTTGCCTGATTGGTGTGCGGATTAAACCCAAAGTGAGCAATATCTTGCCCGCTCTCCGTGAACGCGGTGTATTGGCTGGAGGTAGTGCGGATCCTAACGTGATGCGCCTCATGCCCCCACTTATAGCCAGTGAAGAACAGATTACTGAATTTGCCGAGGCCTTTAGAGACGTAATAGAGAATGTACACGCCTGACCCCAGACTAAAGCATCTATTTGACTGGCATGTCGAAAGTAATTCGACATGGGAAGAACAGTTGAGTCGTGCACGATTTCACTATCGGAATCCAAATCCGGCGCCAAGGCCGAATACTTTTCGCAGCATCGGCTTAGTATTTTTTAATTCTTCTCTTCGCACACGCACTTCCATGGAAGTGGCTGCTGCTCGACTTGGTGCTCATACCTCAACAATTATCCCAGGAGATGGCGTATGGAGTATGGAATGGAGGGATGGCGTCCGTATGGATGGTCAGCCCGTAGAGCATATCAGGGAGGCAATTGGTGTATTATCGCGCTATTACGATGCCCTGGGGGTTCGTTTGTTTGCCACGGGAACGGATTACGCACTTGACCAAAACGAGTCACGATTCAAGAAAGTTCTGGAGGCAGCCACCGTCCCCGTAATTAACCTGGAATCCGCGGTCTATCACCCCTGCCAGGCCTTGGCAGATGCTGCGACTATTCACGAACACTTCAGAGATGAAGTTAAGGGTCGACGCTTTGTTCTTTCATGGGCCTGGCATCCACGCGCACTACCGCAGGCCGTTCCCAACTCTGCCCTTCTAATGGCAGCCCGACTGGGTATGCAGGTGACTCTTGCACGACCAAAAGGATTCGAGCTGGCTCCTGAGATAATGAAACTTGCTGATTCGTATGCATCGCAGCACGGAATTTCAATAACCCAAACAGACGATCAGGATGCCGCTTGCGAAGATGCTGATGTGATATACGCAAAAGCCTGGAGCGGTAACATGAGGTATGAGAATCCCGATGCAGAAGCTGTATTGCGGAATCAGCACCAGAACTGGCGAATACGCGAGCGTCATCTCGGAGAAGCCGTTTTTTTGCACTGTCTACCCGCACGCCGTGGGGTTGTAGTTGATGATGCAGTGCTTAACAGTTCACAGGCGATTCATTTGCTGCAGGCAGAATTTAGACTGCACGCACAGATGGCCATTCTGGAACGAGCCTGGAAACTCCTATGAGAGCTCCGGTCGTCATCAAAATTGGTGGCGGAACAATTGAGAACCTAGGTCTCTTTTGGGATCAGCTCAAATTGATTAAGTCTCCGCTCATTATTGTCCACGGAGGCGGTATACAGTCCTCTAAATTGGCAAATCGCTTGGGTCACACACCTCGGATCATTAACGGACGGCGGGTAACAGGAAATCTGGACCTAAATATTGCTGAGTGGACCATGCGAGGCGCCATAAATGTACAGCTGGTCGCCCAAGCTAATACTTGTAACCTCAAAGCAGTTGGACTCAGTGGAGTGGATGGGTCCATACTAAATGTTCGTCGGCGTGAGCCATGGTTGATTGATGGTGAAATGGTTGACTTTGGGTGGGTTGGCGAAATAGTCTCAGTAGACACAACCCTGATTGAAACCGTATCCAATGCTGGATTCATGCCAATCATAGCCCCTCTCGGTGTTGATGCGATTGGACAACGATACAACGTCAATGCGGATACAGTGGCTTGTGCACTTGCTGTTGCCACCCAGGCGGAGGAGTTATTACTTATAACAGATACCGGAGGAGTGCTACGGGATCCCACTGATCAAGGATCAATACTACGAACATGTTCACCCACTGACGAAGCAGCAGGTATTGACCAAGGTTGGATCACGGGAGGAATGCTAGTCAAACTGAGAATAGCGCGCGAAGCACTTGTTTTGGGCATTCCCAGTGTATGGGTACTAGGAGCAAATGACTTACTACAGAGACAGAAGGCTACTTCAGTCATTACAGGATAATAATGAGTGGAAGAAATGTGCTGGACCTGCTGAGCTCAATGATTCGATTCCCGTCATTGAGTGGAGAAGAAGATGAGATATGTGCGTACATGCAGTCCTATGTAAACGCTGCAGGCATTCAAACCCGACGGGTTGGGAACAGTCTTTATTTTTGGATAGGACGCGGACCAAACAAGCTACTCCTGGCCTCTCACCTCGATGTGGTCCCCCCATCCTCTGGACATCCTTATCCTCCATTCGATGCTGCCGAAGTGAACGACCGAATCTATGGCAGAGGGGCGTCTGATGCCAAAGCATCAGGTGCTGCCATGACTTCTGCACTGCTGGAGTTAGCTGCCGAAAATTGGCAACCAGAAAATGGGCAAGTAATTGTTGCCTTGACTGAATGCGAGGAAACCAGTTATGGAAATAATGGGCTAAGGAAATTATTGAAAGGACATTTACCTCGCCCCCAGGCTGCATTAATTGGCGAGCCAACCAGCTTACTACCCACTATCGCACAGAAAGGACTGCTCATATTACGACTCGATGCTAAGGGGAAAAGTGCACATGCAGCCCGTCATACCCTTGGAGAGAACGCCATTCTTAAGACTGTGGCAGATATTCAACATTTGTCTGACCTTACCTTTGATCGAGTGCATCCTATCCTGGGCCGCACCAGTCTGAACGTCACTACTATCCAAGGGGGATCGGCCCGTAATGTTATTCCTGACCAGTGTACAATCTATCTGGATATTCGAAGTACGCCGTCCTACACACACGAAGAAATAGTCGCCCAAATCAGAGAAGCTGTTGAGTCAGATGTTACTGTTCACAGCAATCGTATAGTGCCGGTATCTACCGCGACCGATGAAACTATTGTAGATGCCTGCCTGGAGTCACTGCCCGGAACCGAACCCATGGGCTCCCCGACTGCAAGCGACTGGATCTTTCTGAAAGATGTTCCCACTGTAAAGATTGGTCCCGGCCGTAGTGAGTTATCCCATACGGCTGAAGAGTGCGTAGACAAATCTGAGGTCGTGCGGGCAGTTGATTTCTATAAGGCTGCCGTAAAAAGATATTTCGAGCGTTGCTGCCAGACTTGATCGATCTCTGCTATACAGACCAGACCATCCAGGATGGGGTCAATGAGTGATGACGCCCTTACAACACGCTTCTAACCACACACTGAGCGGCTTTTGTATCTAAGCCGTGAAGCATTTTGAACTGCTACGCTGCCTCTGATTCTAAAACCTGAGCAGGTTGAGAATTCATAAGGTAATAGCGCACGCCATCAGTCAGTGCCTGCCAGCTAGCTTCTAATATGTTGGGCGAAACTCCTACTGTATGCCAGATGGCTTCGCCGCTGATATCATGATGCTCAATCAAAACACGCACCGAGGCAGCCGTCGCGTCTTCCGGTCTGAGAACACGTACTTTGTAGTCTGCAAGCCGTACGGATTCCAAGCGAGGATAAAAATGACAGAGCGCTCGATTGAGAGCATTAGATAAAGCGTCCACGGGACCGACCCCCTCACTCACTGCAAGCTCCCGATGCTTGCCAACGAAAACGGCAACCGTAGCCTCGGACCATTCTGTTCCATGCTCATTTTGCTCACTATGTACCCGTAGACGATCCAACTTGAACATCTCCGTGTCCTCGCCTCGTATAGTGCGTAAGAGCAATTCAAAAGATGCTTCAGCCCCCTGGAACTCATACCCGAGATGCTCAAGCTCCTTGATGCGCTGGACCGCAAGTCGAGCCTCATCACGCCCATCAAGCGAAATGCCTAATTCTTGTGCCTTGTAGCGCACATTTGATTGGCCTGATAAATCCGAAACCAGCACACGTCGCTTGTTTCCTACCAGTTCAGGTTCCATATGCTCATAAGCGCGTGGTTCCTTCATCACTGCAGATACATGAATACCTCCCTTGTGTGCAAAGGCACTACGCCCAACAAATGGGGCACGGTCAATCGGCAGCATGTTGCAGATCTCGTAAACAAACTGGCTAAGATCTGCCAATGAACTCAGTTGCTCCTCGGAAACACAATCATAGCCTAGTTTATGCTGGAGACAAGCTATGACGGTGCACAGATCCGCGTTACCGGTACGCTCACCGATCCCGTTGATGGTACCCTGAACATGGCATGCCCCCGCCTCCACGGCGGCGATAGTATTTGCTGCTCCAAGACCACTATCATTGTGTGCGTGGATGCCTATAACACAACAATCACCGATGGTTGAGCATACCTGCTCAGTGATTCGTTGGATATCTGTCGGCATAGTGCCCCCATTCGTGTCACATAAGGCCAGAACATCTGCACCCGCTACTACAGCAGCGTTTAATGTCGCTAATGCATATCCAGGATCATCCTTGTAACCGTCAAAAAAATGTTCTGCATCATAAATCACACGACGGTCATGTAATGTTAACCATTCTATCGACCCGACAATCATGTCCAAGTTTTCATCTGGCAACACATTGAGTGCATGCTTAACATGCAAAAGCCAGCTTTTTCCAAATATGGATACCGTATCTGTTTCCGCCGCTATCAGTGCCCGTAAATTAGGATCCTGATCTGGGGCGTTTCGGGGATGATGCGTTGATCCAAAAGCACAGATGCTTGCCTGTTGCCAATTCTCCTTTTGGGACAGTTCAAAGAACTCCTGATCTTTGGGATTCGATCCAGGCCAACCTCCTTCAATCACCCCGATGCCAAAAGCATCCAGTCTGTGCGCAATTCGAACTTTGTCAGTGACCGATAGCGTTACATGTTCGCCCTGTGTACCATCGCGCAGTGTAGTGTCAAATAATTCAATGTATTCCATCAGATAGGGCGATCAAGCCGTTTTGTCTTGCATATTCAAATACGTTTCCCGCATTGAGAATTTCGGCTACATCCCCAAGGGGTTTTAGTAAATACTCTTTGCCAGTTGTATGATTGGTTAGCTGCCCTAAGCGGGTGTCCAATTCCAGATCATCTCCCGTACATATTTGATCGTTAATCTTTTCGTTAGCTTCAAAGGGAACAACAAAACCACCATCGATCGTATTCCGGTAAAAAATACGTGCATAACTCTCGGCTATGACAACTTTTGCCCCCGCTTCGGTCAATGCAAATGGTGCATGCTCGCGGGAAGAGCCACATCCAAAATTTGTCCCGCCTATGACGAAAGTGAATCTGCTTTCATACTTATCCGGATCAGTAAATGGTACATGACCTTCGGGAAGTCCCTGTACCTGCACCGGCACACCGCTCATGGCGAATCGCCCATACATGCGTCGTTCATCGGGCTTCTTTAGGCTGTAGACCAAATGCTCCGCGGGAATGATCTGATCTGTATCAATCGCGTCGCCCACAACATAGGCTAAACCACGAACATTAGATTCCATAACTTCCGATTTAATATGCTATACCAAAACCTCACGTGGGTCCGTAATCACGCCGTTGAGCGCACTTGCTGCCACAGTAAGCGGTGATGCAAGATAAACTGAGGCCTGCTTAGATCCCATACGTCCAGGAAAATTCCGGTTTGTAGTAGAAATAACCACTTCGTTCCCCTGCATGCGTCCAAATGTGTCTGGTGGCCCCCCTAAGCACGCAGCACAACTCGCCTGTCCCATCTTGCATCCGGCCTCAACAAAAACATCCCACAAGGTAGTACCATCAAGTGTAGTTGTACGAAGAGCATTACTAATCTCGGTTGTCGCAGGCACGATATAAGTATCAATAACCACTTCCTGGCCCTTGATGATCTGAGCCGCTGCTTGAAAATCCTCCAGCTTACCCCCGGTGCAACTACCAACATAGGCACGATCCAGGCTTGTACCAGCAACCTCTACAACACTCGCACGGTTGTCTGGCCGATGAGGCTTAGCCACAACAGGCTCCAACGTGGAGACATCGTACCTGTATTCGGAATAAAATCGTGCGTCTTCGTCACTATAAACACACTCAAAAGGGGCATCCGTACGAGCGTGTACGTACTCAATGGTTGTCTGGTCGGGCGCGATAATTCCGTTCTTTCCTCCAGCTTCAATAGCCATATTCGTTAGTGTCATTCGCTCCTGCATGGATAGAGAGTATACTGACTCCCCATCAAATTCCATGGCACGATACGTGGCGCCGTCGCAACCAATATCCCCGATCACAGCAAGAATAAGATCCTTTGCCATCAAGTATGGGGGTAACACGCCCTCGAAAATGAAACGCATAGTTTCCGGTACGCGTAACCAGATCTTCCCTGTTCCCATAATCAGAGCAGCGTCTGTATTACCCACTCCTGTCGAAAACATACCAAAGGCCCCTGAGGTACAGGTGTGGCTGTCGGTACCGATCAGCAATGAGCCTGGGCGATTGAAACCCTCTTCAGCAAGTGCCATATGGCAAACTCCTTTGTAGCGTGGTGATCCTACATCATAATAATGAGGCAGATCATGTTCTTCCGCAAAAGCCCGTAGCAGTCGGACGTTGCGATTCGCATGATGATTCTGCGTGAAGATGTAGTGATCGGGCAGTATCACCAGCTTTTCCGGATCCCAAACCTTAGCCTCCTCTCCAAACTCGCGTTTGAAAATATCGATGGTTGGTGGACCGCACACGTCATGAGTCATCAGGATGTCTACCTCCACCCAGACGCTCTCGCCAGGAGCGATCCTGCTTCGACCGCAATGCCGTGCAATTACTTTTTCTGTGATTGTCATCAAATTTGCCCTCCGTCGCTATCAAACGACTGCATAATTCCATCAGATACGAACTCTTCCTCACTATTTGCTCTGAAATTCTCCAGCTGATTAAGCGCTTGTATGTACGCATTGGCCGAAGCTTGGAGTACATCGGTATGGCGTGCTACACCTCGGAAGAGTGCCCCGTTTTCGCTAATCAGAACACTCACCTCTCCCATTGCATCTTTGCCTTCACCTACTGATCGAATGCCATAGGAAACCAGTCCGTGATGACTTCCAGCTGCCATATCAATGGCTTTATAAATGGCTGCCACAGGTCCATCTCCCTCGGCTATTTTGCGGCAGGATGTACCCGAAGAACTGTGATACAGGAGAACTTCCGCCCGTGGTATTCGTCCAGTGCTGGAAATAATCGACAGATGCTCCAACCGATAATGGGCCGCCGAGCCACCCCCCTTCGCTTCCTGCACCAATGCTACGAGGTCCTCATCAAAGATTTCTTTCTTCTCGTCAGCAAACTCCACGAATTTTTTATAGAGGCTATCTCTGCGCTCATCACCCACAAAAATTCCCAGTTTCTCCAAGCGGCTAAAGAGCCCGTGTCTGCCTGAATGTCGACCAAGACGAATTGCTTCAGGGCTTTGCCCCACGTCCTCCGCCCGCATAATTTCGTAGGTCTCACGACTCTTAAGCACACCATGTTGGTGAATACCAGCCTCATGACTGAAGGCATTCGAACCTACTACGGCCTTGTTTGGAGGCACGGGAAATCCAGTAGCACTCGAAACCATTTTACTGGTTTCTGAGAGCAGTGTAGTTTCAACCCCTGTGTGAGCCCCAAAGAGTTGTCTTCGTACATTAAGTGCCATGACTATTTCCTCGAGGGAAGCGTTTCCCGCCCGCTCTCCGATACCGTTAATTGTACACTCAACCTGACGGGCGCCTGCCAGAACTCCGGCCAGAGAATTTGCGACCGCCAACCCCAGATCATCATGGCAGTGTACAGACAGGACTGCTCTGTCTATGTTCGTACATCGTTCTCGTACGGCATCAAACAAGGCCGCATACTCTGCAGGTACGCAATATCCCGTAGTATCTGGAATATTGATCGTTGTGGCTCCTGCCTCGATAGCCACGTCAATAACTTTTACCAAATAGTCTATCTCTGTACGTCCCGCATCTTCTGCACTGAACTCAACATCACTCGTAATTGAGCACGCCTGTCGCACCGCCCTATCGACCATTTCGAGGACGAACTCTCGCTTTGCTTCGATAGTACGTCCATATTTATCAGTTCCAAATTTTGCTGCTAAGTGAATATCACTTGTGCCGATGAACGTGTGAATTCTCGCGTTAGCACTCGTTTGCAATGCCTCCCCGGCGGCGTCAATGTCGGCTTCAATCGTCCGTGCAAGAGCGGCGACCACCGGTCCGTCCAATTCCTGCCCGATACGTTGTACCGCTTCAAATTGCGCAGGCGAAGAAATGGGGAAGCCTGCCTCAATAATGTCAACCTTCAATTTGGCAAGTTGATGTGCAATACGAATCTTTTCTTCGACATTCATCGAAGCACCAGGCGCTTGTTCGCCGTCACGTAATGTAGTTTCGAATATCAGTACTTTGTCTTCAGACATGCGATAGCCAATCTGTTGGTCTACTGTCTAGGCAGCAGTCGGGGCAAAATTGAATGCACGCGAAAGCACCGCATCAGCGAATTCTGTGGTTGAGGCTGTTCCGCCCAGATCCCTGGTAAGCACACCCTCTTCCAGCGTCTTTATGATGCCATCCTGCAGACGTGCCCCGGCTTCCATCTCCCCCAGCCTCTGGAGTAACATTACAATGCTAAGCAGTGCACCACCAGGATTCGCGCATCCCTTGCCTGCTATATCAGGTGCACTGCCGTGAACGGGTTCATACAAGTCGACTAGTCCACCGAAACTCGCCGAGGGCAAAATGCCGAGAGAGCCAGGAAGCGTACCTGCCAGATCGCTGAGTATATCTCCAAACAAATTACCTGTCAGAATTACGTCAAACTGAGACGGATGAAGAATAAGCTGGATTGCCGCATTATCTACATACAGATGTTCGAGCTCTACATTCGGGAATTCCAATTCATGAATCTCGGTGACAACACTGCGCCACAATTGCGAAACCTCAAGAACATTCGCCTTATCCACGGATGTCAAATGACCTCGGCGTTTTTCCGCGATGCTGAATGCCATTCTGGCAATACGCTCAACCTCGCTACGGGTATAGATCATGTTATTCGCCGCAACGTCCTCTCCACTACTTCGCGGCTCCCCAAAGTAGATTCCACCAGTAAGCTCACGTACGATGAGTAGGTCCGTACCGCTTACACACTCAGGCCGCAAGGGCGAAGCATCTACGAGGCTCTCAGGTACGATGACCGGTCGCAAGTTAGCGTACCCCCCCAAGGCTTTACGCAAAGCAAGAAGGGCCGCCTCACATCTACGAGCACCGGTTTCGTGATCCCATTTGGGATCACCGATCGCACCCAGAAATATCGCATCCGCAGCCAGACAGGCCTCACGTGTTGCATCAGGGAAAGGCGTATCGAACTGATCGAGCGCTGTGCCACCTATCGGCCAGTGTTCCAGTTCGATCTCAAAATTAAAAGCCTGTGCAGCAGCAATCATAGCCCGTTCGGCTTCCCGAGTGACCTCTGGCCCTATACCATCGCCCGGGAGTACTGCAATCTTATATCCAGGCATTAAGCTGCCTTAGCGGTTTCTACTGTATCGCTGCTCTTTCTGAGCCAAGCCATCATCTTGCGAAGTCGCTTGCCTACTTTTTCTACTGGGTGTACCGCAGTTTCATCTCTATAAGCCTGAAACGCTGGTTGACCTCCTTCGCATTCAGCAATCCATTCGCGCGCAAAATCACCAGATTGAATCTCGTCAAGGATACGCTTCATTTCCTCCTTTACCTGAGGACCAATAACACGTGGGCCGCGAGAATAGTTGCCATATTCAGCCGTATCACTGATGGAGTAATTCATATATGATAGCCCTCCCTCATAGTAGAGATCTACAATGAGTTTCAGCTCATGGAGTACTTCAAAGTAAGCAAGTTCTTCAGGGTACCCTGCTTCAACTAGCGTTTCAAATCCTGCCTGGATTAACCCTTGTGATCCTCCACACAGGACCGCCTGTTCTCCGAACAGATCAGTTTCTGTTTCGTCCTTGAAGTTGGTTTCGATCACGCCTGCACGTGTACCCCCAATCGCCTCAGCGTAGCTGATCGCGAGATCAAGGGCTGTGCCGGTAGTATCCTGTGCCACCGCAACAAGACAGGGGGTACCCTTACCCTCCTCAAAAGTACGGCGAACGAGATGTCCTGGTCCTTTGGGGGCTACCATAAAGACATCCACGCCTTCCGGCGCTTTGATTTGGTCGTAATGCACGTTAAATCCATGGCCAAACCCCAAGGCTTTGCCTGGTACTACGTGCTCGATAATCTCTGCTTCGTAAACCCGTTTCTGATCTTGATCCGGGATCAGAAGCATGATTACATCTCCCCAGGCAGCAGCCTCAGCGATGCTCATAACTCTCAATCCTTTAGCAAGGGCTTTGCTGGCAGACGGAGACCCGTCTCGTAGGCCTACTACAACGGTAACACCGCTGTCGTGCAAGTTTAGGGCATGGGCATGCCCCTGACTTCCATACCCGATCACCGCTACCTTTCTACCAAGGATAATGCTGGGATCGGCATTGTAGTGCACTTTCATGTATTACTAAGTAAGTGTGGTTGATTACAGATTATGCGTCACGCTGCATAACGACTCGCCCGCTTCGAGCAACTTCGACAACATTATGCGATAGCATCATGTCGATAAACGCGTCAATTTTTTGAGATGGACCACGAAGTTCAAAGGTCATTGTTTTTTTTGTGATATCAACGACCTTGCCTCGGAAAACATTACTTACATCCAGAATTTCTGAACGGGAATCCTTCGTATAGCAGACCTTAAGCAGACACAACTCCCGCTCTACAAAATCAGTTGTCGTGAGATCGGTGACTTCAATCGTGTCCACGAGACGGCTAAGCTGTCTCAGAATCTGGGAGATTATACGGCTGTTTCCGGCTGTAGCTATGTTCATCCGGCTTACATTCGGATCCTCTGTCGGACCGACCGTAATACTATCAATGTTGAATCCCCGGGCTGAAAACATATTTACAACACGTATAAATGCACCGATTGAGTTCTCTACAAGAACCACAATCATATGCCTCCGTGTCATTGCACTATCGTCCGGCTGAATCGGCTCACCCGCCGCCTTTTTGCGGATAATCTGCTGTGGGGTCAATACAAGTGTGTCTGCCATAATCTATCGTATTCTCGGTGCCTTGATTACACGAAGGAATTTGGTGTTATTCTGTCAGTGATCATCTCCCCCGTTGCCGCACCAGCGGGCACCATCGGAAAGACCATTTCCTCTTTTGCCACCTGAAACTCCATGAGTACAGGCCGATCGGTCACTTTCCATGCTTCGTCAATAATCTGCTGGGCCTCTTCCGGTGTTTTTGCAGAGAGGCCTACACAATGATGTGCCTCGGCCAGTTTCACGAAATCAGGGTTAGTATCTGAAAGATCGGTATGGCTGTATCGTTCCTTGTGGAAAAGCTCTTGCCATTGTCTTACCATACCTAGGAAGCGGTTATTGATAACTGCGAGCTTCAGCGGAAGCTTGTGAGCCGCAGCTACACTCATTTCCTGGGCATTCATTACAAAACCACCATCACCACTTATGCAGACCACCGGTCTGGAGGATCCAATTTCACGCATACCGAGAGCAGCTCCCATGGCTGCAGGCATACCAAATCCCATCGTACCCAGGCCGCCACTGGTAATATGTGTACGTGCGTACAGAAATCGGAAGTACTGTGCTGTCCACATTTGATGCTGACCAACATCGGTGATTACTATGGCATCGCCTCCGGTTTTATCACGTAGTTGTTCGATGACACCTTGTGCACGTAACTTTCCATCCTGTTCGTACTGCAGGGGACATTCTTGGCGCCAAACATCAATTTGTTTCAGCCATTTGGTTGTGTCCTTCGGCCCGACCATTGGCTGCAGCTGTTCGAGTACGCTTCGTACATCACCCAGAATAGCGCAATCTGCGAAAACGTTTTTGGAGATGCATGACTGATCGATTTCGATGTGAATGACTTTTGCGTGAGGTGCCCACGAATCCAACTTCCCGGTCACACGATCATCGAACCGCGCACCAACAGCAATAATCAGATCACAATGCTGTATGGCCTGGTTCGCCCACCAAGTTCCATGCATACCTAGCATGCGTAATGCAAGAGGATCTTCTTCGGGAAAGGCACCTAATCCATGCAGTGTAGTGGTTACCGGAATACCGGTATACCTTGCAATATCTGTTAACAGCTCCGAGGAATCACTGTTGACTGCCCCACCACCCACATAAAACAATGGGCGCTCCGATTCTGCAATCATCTGCGCGGCGCGCTGCAACTTCTCCGGTCGTCCCTCTCCGGGTACAGCGTATCCCCGCATATTCACGGTTTCTGGGTACAGGAAGGGGGCTTCTGCCAGTAAGACATCCTTCGGCAGGTCAACCAGTACTGGACCAGGTCGCCCAGTCCGAGCAATATGATAAGCCTCCTTGACTGTACGAGCCAAGTCACTCACATCACGAACCAGATAACTATGCTTCGTGATAGAGCGGGTAACTCCAATGGCATCGCACTCCTGGAAAGCATCATTGCCGATAAGGCCCGTAGGAACTTGCCCGGTGAACACGACAATCGGCACCGAGTCCATGTAAGCGTCGGCAATCCCTGTAACGGTGTTCGTAGCACCAGGGCCACTGGTAACCAGTACGGTTCCCACTTTCCCTGTGGCCTTTGCATACCCTTCCGCCGCATGTGTTCCTCCTTGTTCATGCCGAACGAGGATGTGTTCAAACCGGGGTTTTATCCGGTGCATCTCATCGTACACCTTGATAACAGCACCCCCGGGATACCCAAAAACAACCTTGACACCTTCAGCCTCCAAGGATCGGAGCAGGATTTCGGCACCGGACATGTATTGGCTTTTAGTCGTTAATTCCGGTCGAGCTTCTGGAAGTGCATCACCAGTTACAACTGGCTGGACCTTCGTATGGACGTCGTAAGTCATTAATCGCAAGCAAGTTTGCAGAACTACTATGATACCAACTACTTAGCAAGATGTCCCTTACATGTGTGGTATGTCGCATTATACCCCGTCATGCGCATTGCTGACACCTATATCGCCCCCTTCTTATTAATAATAATACTGGCTCATAACCAGCAAAGGCTTCATACGTCGGCCAAGATAAGGGATAATAACCGCCAAAGGGTTCTGGTTTCCGATTCAAACTAAATGTTTTTGTATTGATTTTGCGCCAAATCACGGTGACATCCTGATGTTTGTTGCTAACAATTGGAAGCGTATACGCTCACACAGACAGCCCCAGCCTAAGCTGTATGCTATTCAACACCCAGTTCCACTTATCGCACTTCAATCAAATCTTACTCGCAATAGTTGCGTCGAAGTTAAGAGAAGTATGTGGTCTGAAATAGGTAGCGCAGCCAACAATGGACTATCATGCTCAACGACAATCTGGCGAGAAAGCGAGCCTAGGTTATCATAGATCCATATAGCCTGAGGCAGGACAACCCACACCTCTGTCCCGGCTGTTGTAACACTGATTACGTCCTGCGTTGCCTTCAAATTTCGCACGAGTCCACCAAAATAGTCGTACACCTTAACCAGACCCAATGCACGGTCTGCCACATAAAGCAGTGACCGATCCGTAGAAAGGCTAACGGGGTCTACCAGTTGACCTGCCCCAGAACCAAAATCACCGATTACGCGCTCTAGCCTTCGGCTGGCATCCCATTTAAGCACACGTTGAGAAGATGCGTCAACCACAAACAGAGCCCCCGTTGAACCAACTGAAATGGAGATCGGCCGTCCCAATGCAGTCTTAAGTCCATCGTGGAGATCAAGACGTGGAGATCGTTCCAATTCAACGTTTGCCCTCCTAGGCACTCGAATAGACTCCAGATGCAGTAATTCTTTTGAAAACCGTAATAGATGACCATGCTCTGCATCCGCAACGACCCATATCAATCCATTGCCTGGATCAACATCGGAAATTTCCCCAAATGCTCCCGCATTCGTTCCATCCAGACTCCCGCGTATCCTACCATCTTGGCCAAGTTGGACAACCTCTGTCACCGTCGCAACATATATCAACCCTTCCGGGTCAACTTCAAGCACCTGTGCCTCCGAAAAATGTGCAATTATTTCGAACCCAGTACTAAGAGTATCCTGGGCACTCACAATTCCGGCAAACGTCACGAGAAGAACCAACAAGGTCGGTAGAGTGTGCATTATTCACGCCCGAGCGCACGGTATCCAATATCCCGCCGCAGGTGCTTTCCATCGAACTCTATGAGATCAGCTGCTTCGTAAGCACGGCCAATAGCCTCCCTTAACGTGGAGGCCACTGCGGTTACACCTAAAACACGTCCTCCTGCCGTAACAGTTCTTTGACCATCAGATTTTGTACCCGCATGAAATACAAGAGCGCCTGGGATTTCACTTGCTGTGTTCAGTCCACTAATCGGGTATCCCTTGTTGTAAGAACCGGGATACCCACCACTAGCCAGTACTACACATGCAGCTGCAAGTGATTGTTTGGTAAGTCGCAAGTTTCCAATACCTCCACTGGCTGCTCCCAGGAGCACCTCTATGGGGTCTGCTCCTATCAAGGGTAGCACAACCTGCGTCTCTGGATCCCCAAAACGGCAGTTGAATTCGACAACCTTGGGGCCCTGATCTGTGACCATAAGACCGGCGTACAGACATCCAGTGTAACGCCTGCCCTCACGTGCCATGCCCTCAAGTACTGGCTCGATGATTGAGCGACAAACTTCATCAATCAAGTTTGAGGTCATTACCGGAGCTGGAGCATATGCACCCATGCCTCCTGTATTTGGACCGAGATCATCGTTAAATGCGCGTTTATGATCCTGGGCCGGATCTAACACTAGATAATCATCCCCGTCTGTAAGAGCAAATACACTTGCCTCTTCGCCCTCCATCCATTCTTCAACGACAACCTCTCTGCCCGCATCTCCCAGACGGCCCACGGTCAGCAATTCATGCAATGCACGGTCGGAGCTGGTGTGGTCCTCACACATGATGGCCCCCTTCCCCGCAGCAAGCCCCGAAGCCTTAACAACGCATCTCTCCAGTGTTCGGGCATAAGCTTTGGCCTCCTCAACCTGATCTAGAAGAAAGGCCTGCCATTGGGCTGTTGGCACATTATGGCGCTGCATAAATGCTTTGGCAAACACCTTGCTACTTTCAATTTCGGCGGCTGCCGCTGAGGGGCCAAAGCAAGACACCCCTGCTTGGCCCAAGGCATCGGCGAGCCCATCTGCAAGAGGTACCTCTGGACCGACAACAACGAGGTCAATATTCTCGCGTCGAGAAAACGCAACTAAACCTTCCGTGTCTGTCGCTTTGATACTGACGTTTTCTCCGAACTCCCTTGTCCCCGCATTGCCTGGGGCTATAAATAGCTTGTTGGCTTCACGTACGGCCCATGCCAAGGCATGCTCACGCCCGCCACTCCCTACAATGAGTACTCTCATGCTTACTCCCTAGATCTAGTCGGAAAGATCCTTTAATTCTGCTAAAAGAGATAACGCCTGCAGCGGCGTAATTCTGTTTGTATCTATCTCCCGTAGTTTGTCGCGCACCACATCGCATTCTGGTTGATCAAAAAGCGCCATCTGAATAGCTTGCACTTTCGGCATAATGTCCTTCTTCACGAGCTTCTGAGATTCGAGTTTATCCAGAATCTCCCCTGCTCTGCTCAGCAGCTTTGAGGGCAGTCCAGCCATACGAGCTACCTCAATACCATAAGAGTGATCTGCAGCCCCACGGATCAACTTGTGGAGAAAAACAATCCTGCCGTCGTGCTCTTGAACATGGACCTTATAATTTTGAACCCTCTCAAGACGCTCCTCAAGGGTATTGAGTTCATGGTAATGAGTTGCAAAAAGTGTTCGTGCAGCTATTGAATCATTTTCGTGCAAATATTCGACCAATGCCCACGCAATAGAGAGACCATCAAAGGTACTGGTCCCCCGCCCTATCTCATCCAGGAGGATCAGTGAATTTCGGGTGGCATTATTGAGGATATTGGCGGCCTCATTCATCTCAACCAAAAAAGTGCTCTCACCTGCAGCCAAGTTATCTGATGCACCAACGCGCGTAAAGATGCGATCAACAACACCAATGGTGGCCGATTTTGCGGGCACGAAGCTTCCCGCCTGCGCCATCAAGACAATTAAACCAACCTGGCGTAAAACTACGCTCTTGCCCGCCATGTTGGGACCCGTTATGATGAATATCTGGTACCTGTCGGGATCCAGCTCTATTGAGTTTGGAACGAAGGCAGCAGGATCTGCTTGTTCTACAATCGGGTGTCTGCCATGCACAATTTTGAGTAGTCTGGTATTATCGATACGCGGTCTTACGTACCCTTCACGAACAGCTACTTCGGCAAAGCCGACAAAACAGTCCAGAACTGCTATCGCTGCACCCAACCGCTGGAGCTCATTGGATGCTGTCGCTAAGTCAACTCTAAGAGATCGTAGGAGCTCGTTTTCGAGCACTATGATCTGCTCCTGTGCCCCAATTACACGTTCCTCATACTCTTTCAACTCATTGGTAATATACCGCTCTGCATTAACTAAGGTCTGCTTCCGAACATATTCAGGCGGTACCTTGTCCCGATGCGCATTCGTTATCTCCAGGTAGTACCCAAATACCTTGTTATAGCCTACTTTGAGGGAGGGGATACCTGTCCGTTCACTTTCACGCTTCTGAAGTGCCTCGATAAACCCTTTACCCGAACTCGAAATCTCGCGTAATCTGTCCAGTTCCTGATTATAGCCCCGTCGAAATATCTGCTCAGAAGAGTCATCAAGGGCCTGACTGATAGTAGATTCGATATCATCACAAGGGGGCAGCCGTTGGGATAATTCATCAAGTGCTTTGCAATCGGTTGACTGTATACTCTGGATCAATTCAGGCACCTGACGCAATGCTAATGCGAGTGCTAATAGCTCCCGAGGGGTTGCTCTTTGCGTACATATTCTGGCAACTACCCGCTCAATATCACAGATTTGTTTGAGACAGTCTTGCAGGTTTTCTCGAACTTCTGTACTGTGTACCAGCGCCTCAACAGCATCAAGTCTACGATTGATGCGTGCAACATCACGCAATGGTTGAAAAAGCCATCGCCGCAAAATTCTCGCACCCATGGCAGTGCAGGTTTGATCCAGAAGCTGAACCAGCGTGGTGCTATTACGGTCTCCGTGGAGCGGGGTCAGCAGTTCGAGGTTACGGCGCGTTTGTGGATCAAGGAGCATGTACCCCTCATCCACCTGTTGCTGAATCTTGCGTATATGCTCCGGTTTACCCTTTTGTGTTTCGATCAGGTAATGAAGCACCACACCTGCTGCAACAACACCCTCACTCAACCCCGAAATCCCAAAGCCTTTCAAAGAATGTGTACCAAAGTGTTCAAGTAGTGTAGTGTCGGCAAAATCACTATCAAACACCCAATCCTCACATGGTGTAACAATATAGCCTTGATCACGGAATCCACGTACAGACTCCTGTGCAGCTTTGTTAACAAGGAGCTCTGCCGGTTCAATACTCTGTAATAGATCATCCAGCCTGGACTGATCAATCTCTGTGAGTAGGAACTCACCAGTGGATACATCCGCGTAAGCTACCCCTACTACCTGCTTCTTCCCAAAGTGTACTGCCACTAGGTAGTTTGCCTGTTTTGGAGACAGCATTTGATCCCGGAGGGATACCCCGGGCGTAACGACTTCAGTCACGCCCCGCTTGACCAGAGACCCTGTCGATTTTGGGTTCTCAAGTTGTTCGCAAATTGCAACTCTGAGTCCTGCGTCAATCAGTTTGGGGAGATGATTTTCGAGTGCGTGATACGGGAACCCCGCAAGCGGCACACTCTTTGCCGCACCATTTGCCCGTTTGGTAAGCACAATACCCAACACGTCACTTGCCTTAAGGGCATCTTCTTCAAACGTCTCGTAGAAGTCGCCCATACGAAACAATAGAAGTGTATCCGGATGCTCTGCTTTGATCCGGTAATACTGCCGCATGAGTGGCGTCTGACCTCTTCTCCTTGATGCCATGAATCACAGTAAATAAGTGCTGGTCACACCGTGATGCATCTTTCTCTAACCGGCAACTGGGTAACCCGTCCATGAACTAAGCGCATCTTGCAAGGAAGCAATATGTGCTCCTTGTGTGCTACTCCACCTCAATGTTTGCTCAAAGTGCTCCCCCCATCCGGGATAATCTAATTCTTCTCCAACAACGTTGTGCCAAAGACCAACGGCAACCCCACCAAACTTCTGACATAACTCGAGGAGTTTTATACTTTCTTGGATGGCTTCAGCCGCTTCATACTTCTGTCGGTTAAACAATGCTCCATCCATAAATAGGAGCGGCATTTCCCAAATGTCCATCACCTTGTTTCTAACAGGATCAAACCGCAGAAACGGCATACAGGTGCCGTTTCTGAACCCTGCACACTCTGCAAATCCAAGAGATGAATCAATTCTAAAACCGACTGCCTCCTGGATGCGGGGCGTTATCGCAGGCTCATAACGCAAAAAATGCTGCCTAACACTTACAGAGTCTATTCCAGTAATCTCAGTGAGTGCCCTGCGCTCACTGCGCAGATAAGCAGCGTGAGTATGTGCGTGATAGCTTGGATGAAGACCAATTTCAAAGCCGTCAGAAGAAAGATCAATGAACAGTTGACGAAGAAAACGTTGATCCAAGCGATAATGTACATCATTGGGACCGTGTGCCGCTGCTTTCAAAAAAATTGTAGCACTACCGTAAGCCCGAATCACTTGATGCATGCTACGTAAGGCAATCTTAAATGCATCGCCCCGGCTAAAGTAACTATGGATAAACTTGAATAGCCGGCGCCAGCGCTCACCCGCACTGACTTTTCGACGATTCAACAGAAAGTATTCAACTTTTTCCCGAAAAATCATCCCAACACGCCAATGCCGAAGATAGTCGACATCAATCGTAGGACAAAACGCCCAATCCTTCCCAGCCCATTTCCGCAGATCGGTATTAATCCCAGCATTTTCTAAACTCTCTCTCATCAGCATTCGATAACACTCTACAACAGGGAGTCGAGTCACTTCAAGTATCGCTTGAAGTGACTCCTTATGTGGAAACCGGCCGTGCTGATCGCAGGCGCCTATAGTGAATTCCTGCCAACCTGAGAGCCAGTAGAAAGCCGATGCAACAAGATCATCGCCAGCCTCTGACGAGAAAAGAACAGGAACATTGAAATTAGCGTACTCCCTCCAACACACAGAAGTCACATCTATGGCGGTAAAATCATCGTAGAACCTTTCCGCATTTAGAGCCAATGGTAACACGGTTACCGTTGAGGGCAAATTGGAAGGGTTTTGGCCATAGTACAAACCACGACCATTCAGCTCACTTCGTGGCTTGAATATCGGACCCAAACCAAGCGGCTCAAGTAACATGCGGATGGCGTACTTTGCCTTTGGCCAATAGTCTTGGCTTACCTCAATGCACACGGGTAGTGCAACCTTCATCAGTAGTTATCTGCTTAGTGTTGTCACTTTGGAAGATCAAGTTACAGCACGTGCGCATTCATTCGACAGCGAGTCGGTGAATCGTCCAAACCTGCAATGACACGCACCGCCATAGTCCTTTCGGATCCTGTTCACGGGTTCATTAGAGTGCCCCAAAAAATAATTCAGCCATTGCTCGAATCGCGTGAGATTCAGCGACTTAGACGAATCAAACAGTTGGGGCTGGGTCTGATCGTTTTTCCTGCTGCAGAACATAGTCGTTTTCCACACGCCTTGGGTGCAATGGCATTAATGTCCGATGCCCTAGACAGTTTGGCCACCAAAGGAACCCCCATTACGGAAGATGAAAGACTGGCAGCTATGGCCGCCATCCTGCTGCACGACATTGGTCATGGGCCCTATTCGCATACACTTGAGTACGATCTGATTTGCGATACACCACATGAAAAAATAAGTTTGGCCCTCATGCGGCGCCTCGAATCGCAGATTGGTCCGCCGATCGACACAGCAATCCAGATGCTGGAAGGCACCTATGAACGTCCCTTCTTTTGCGATTTGATTTCGAGTCAACTGGATATGGACCGTTTGGATTATTTGTGCAGAGACTCGCATTTTACAGGGGTGGTTGAAGGTAAGATTGGCATTGAGCGTATTCTGCGCACATTGTGTGTCTACCCAAAGGATGGAGGAAAAGAATCCTGTCTTGCTATCGAGTCAAAGGGGATTTATGCAGTGGAAAACGTACTCATAGCTAGGCGGTTAATGTACTGGCAGGTTTATCTGCACAAGACCGTTGTTGCTGCTGATTTTGTACTCCGAGGTGCCATCCGCCGTGCACGGCACTTGATTAATGTTGGCAATCATGAGGCTGTGTCTGGCATCTCACCTGCACTGTGCTGGTTCCTTGAGCGGAAAATTGACGCATCAAAACTCTCGGATGATGAGATTTTGGATCGGTTCCTGGACTTGGATGATGTTGAAGTAATTGGCAGCTTGAAGCAATGGTACCGGAGTCCTGATCCTATTCTTGCAGATTTATCGCGACGTATCATCGATCGGGATCTGTTTCGATGTACATTCCTCACTGAAGTACCGACCCAAGATTTACTCGCTCAGTGGCAGGATCGCGTAAGTCAAACACTGACGAACATGGGGATCTGCATTCCCGATGCACATACTTACTACCTAACAGTAGGTACGTCGGGTCATGCAACTTATGAACCAAATGAGAGGGGCGTACGCATCTTGGATTCAGGAGGAAATCTCTGTGAGCTTGAAGATCATGCTGATATAGCTGCAATCAATGCACTCACACGTTTTACTGAAAAGCCGTACCTCTGCTGCCTAAAGGCAGCCAACCTACCACTATGACTCCAAAGCCACACGGCAGTATTCAGCGCACTTAGCCATTTCCTCCATAACACTGGAGTCCTCTGGGATTGGGTACTCCAGTTCAATCATAGCCGTAATTGGGTAATTCTCGTCCCGCAACAGGCGCAAGACTTCGCCAATCGGCGTATCTCCTGTTCCCCACGGGACATTGTCCTGTCCATTGTCGGGGCTTTTGCGATCTTTTAGGTGCAAATGGCTGATCCGATCGTGATATTTCTTGATCACGGGAATAGGAGAAGTCCCAAGGGCAGCTACGTAATGCCCTATGTCCAGATTCAGCATATTGTTCGGCGAATGGGCAAGGTATTCGTCGAAATCAAAATCTTCGTTGGCTACTTGCAAGTGATTGTGCATGCCGTTGAGGAGGTTGTACTTCGTGGCAAATGGGGCCATTCGCTTGGACGACTGAGCTGAGATTTCGAAAGAAATTCCACGTGCACCGATCGCTTTTGCCGCCCTGTAGGCATAATCTATGTCCTGATCAAGCCAATTCGGGTTACCCAATTTCAGGATATCTACATCTACTCCCCCATCTCTGAACATATCACCCAACTCAGCAAATTTCTCCATGGAAACACTGCGACGCCATTTCTGCGTTTCACTTCGTGCTGCCGTCCTGGCAGCTACATAATCCGACCTTTCATCCGGGGTCATGGATTCGGGATGTCGCGGTCCAGGACCTGGGTCAGGAGCTCCTGCATACGCTTCTGCAGGTCCCCCCATCAACTCTATCGTGTTAAGTCCAAGAGTTTGCATATACCCAAGGATTTCTTCTGCACTGCCGGGAATCTGACGAAAGCTATATGAGATCGCACCAACTTTTACAGGTGACGACGCGAAAAGGAGACGGCGTGGAATTACCGCAACGCTGGCAGCTAATCCGGCGGTTTTCAGAAAGCTTCTACGGCTAAAACTCTGGTTCATTTCGATCAATTTATCACGTTACATGCACATAAGTTACAACAAAATACCTACATGCCCCCGTTATTGGATATTGAGATCCAGTTAGCCTGGCGCACGCATCTTGGGGCTCAAGGACCGATATGGTCCCGAGCGCTTGGAATCCGCATGTCGCCTCGCGGGGGTGCTGGGGCCGCGTGCGTTCAGCTATCCGTCCATTGCCTCCATCCTTCAAAAAGGACGGGATTTGCTACAGGAGACCGTCCCTGCTCCCCCAACCATCCTGCATAAAAATCTTCGGGGCGGAGACTATTATGCAAACAAACCCAAAAATGAATCCACCGATGCTTCATCATTCAACGCTTGATCAACTCGAAAAACTCCGCTTTTATGGGATGGCCCGCGCCTTGCGCGACCAGTTGAACCAGCCCGATATCAACCGCCGTCCTTTCTCGATCGTCTGGCACTCCTGTTGGATTGTGTGTGTATTCAGATGAAATCGCCCACCTATTCAGAGAATTAGGCTGAAAACATAGGCCTAATCCATCTCAATCTGATTGCCTTCACAAACTAAGAAATTGAGTCAACGAAGTCACGGCGAAACCCAACCAATAGAACCAAAGGATGGCTTAAACCAGAACTTATCGAAAAAATGATGAAAGATGGGTATACTATTTATGGATGCCCCCTAACAGCCTGTGGATAAAGTAGGGAGTCTAGGAATTCTAGAGTTGACGGGGTATATTTCGAGGGAGTATCTATGTTCGGATTTAACGATGCAAATTCATGGCATTAGGAAAGCGAAAGGAGCGTACACAAGGCGAGCTATTTATTCGCATGAGCTCTGCTCTTCTTTAAATGCATTTTACGAGGCCTTGGAGTCGGTACTTCGCAAGTATGGTTTTGACAAGTTTGTGGAGGAGATTTGTCACGCATTTTATGCGGACGGTATTGGTCGTCCCGGTCTTGCTCCGGGGGTTTATTTTCGGATGTTACTGATTGGGTATATGGAGGGTTGGGGATCGGAGCGTGAGATTGCGTGGCGATGCAATGATTCGCTGGCGTTACGCAAATTTTCGGGATATGCTTTGACGGCGCGTCTTCCCGATCACAGTACGTTATCCAAGACGCGGAAGCGTTTGAGTGTGGAGGTGCATATGCAGGTATTTGAGTGGGTTTTGCAGCGGTTAAAGAAGGCGGGTTTATTACGCGGCAAGACGTTGGGGATTGATGCCACGACGTTGGAGGCCAACGCGGTGATGCGATCGATTGTCCGTCGGGATACGGGGCAGAAGTATGATGTATTTTGGAATCGTTGGCGAAGGCGTCGGGGATTGAGACGCCGGCCCACGAGGATTTGGTAAAGATCGACAAAAAGCGTTCCAAAAAGGGGTCCAATCAGGATTGTGTGCACCCTGCGGCTCCAGATGCGCGGATTACGAAGATGAAAGATGGTCGGACCCATTTGGCGCACAAGTATGAGTACGCGGTGGATTTGGAGTCGGGTGCACTCGTTGCGGTGACGGTTCAAACGATGGATGGTGGGGACACGGCTTCCGTTGAAAGGACCTTGGATGTGGCGACCGAGCACCTGGATGCGGTGGACTTGACCGCGAAGGTGGTGGTTGCAGATAAGGGCTATCATTCCAATGCGGTGATGGTTTCCGTCAAAAGCCGTGGGCTTCGCAGTTACATCAGCGAGCCGAAGCGTGGCCGGCGAAAGTGGAGCAAGCATAAGCAGGCCCAGCAACCGACGTATGCAAACCGTCGTCGGATTAAGGGGAAGCGTGGGAAGTCTCTGCTGCGTCAGCGGGGAGAGAAAGTGGAGCGGGCCTTTGCCCATCTGCTGGAGACGGGGGGATTGCGGCGGGTTCATGTACGGGGTCAGATTGAAATTTTGAAGCGGATGGTTTTACAAGGGGCGGCATTTAACTTGGGGCTTTTGATGCGACAGGCCTGCGGTGTCGGTAAGCCAAGAGTACTTCAAGGGAATCGGTCCGGCCAATTGGCACTGGCAGCGCTGTAGAACGGCCCTTTTTTGTCGATTTTCGTCCTGAATCGCTCATCTTCGTACCCCTCGTGCCCCTTACGCCCCATCTGACCCTACTTGATCCCAAAAATAGTCAAAATGAGTCCACCTCCAAAAACGATGAAATTCAAACAGGCTATTTCAAAAGAGGTACTTTATCAACGGGCTGCTAAGGAGAAGGAGGAGCAATACGGTTCTATAGAGCATGATATATCCGGTTTTTCTGTGAACGTTGTGGGTGGGAGCCCTAAAAAGGGCGTAGGTGGACCGAAACGTTTTGGAGGTTTGGTTCTTTTCCGGACGGTACAGTACTTGGTACGGATCTGGCGCGCGCAGGGAATGGTTGATATTGTTTTTTCGGGATTCATTCCGTGCGGTTTGGTGTTCCGGTTTGGGTTGGGCGCCGGTTCGGATCTTCGGAGAGCGCATACGCGAAGGCGACGGTCCATTTTTTGAGGGTACCGTAGCGTCTTCGGAGGGCAGCCTGTAGGAAGACATTGAGGGGCCAGAGGATGAGGCGAACGACGAGGGCGAGCATGGTGGATACGACGGCAATGC
>MPNB01000129.1 GCA_002238805.1 Rhodothermaceae bacterium bin80
GGATTTAAGGGTACGGGATTTGGACCGGATATACATGAAACAGGGGGTGATTTTGAGGGATTTTACAGGGAATGGGCGCGTAGGTTCCCGAAAAATCCACTATATCGGGGTTTTTTGGGAAAAATCCAAAAAAAAGGCGGATTTGGGTAAAAAAAGGCCGATTTTGGGCCTGAAATGGCCAAATTGAGGCCAAAAACCCCTAAATTAGCGCAAAAGCTCAGTCAGTGTGCGACTGAATTTGCAAACTTGCGCTACGCGAAAGCATTTTGCGCAAATAAGGACTCAATAATTGCTCACCATATCCTTACTGAGGAACAGGTTGTAGCCCATGTGTACTCTCCAATGCTTGAGACAATTGGAGAGATTCTCATTGAACCGCCACGTCTGATTTCCCTAAATAGATATTTTGCAGGACAACGAGGTAGGACGATTGATTGCTTCGACGATGGTGCATACTACGTGTACGCCGAAAGCATGGACGCGATACCCATGGAATCAAGTTTGTCCAGAACCCAATACGAACCCGATTTTTTCGAATGGAGACCGGAAGATTTGCCCGAGACTTCCCTAGAAAATAAGTTCAGACTGCAAAAGGAGTATCCGTCGACAATTGCAGTTTTTGCCCTCAATGGATCAACTCGGATGGTTGTCTACGCAGACTTGGACAGTAGGTGGAGCTTAAGCGATGTTCGTACGGATGAGGAATACGGTTTAAGCGTGGCTAGCAATACAGGACAGTTCCCCGCACGTAGCACGATTTCCCCGGTTTACCCTGAGGCGGCTGGCGGTGGATATTTTTATGTCGTTGGCGAACACGAACCACTCCCCAATGGTGAGTTTGGTAACCCAGTGATTCTTCGTTATCGATTGAGGTATTTCTGATCAAAGATGTTTTGGTGGCTGAACGGGTATGAGATTCAGTCATGGGGACTACTGGAGGGCAATTGGAGCCTTTTTGTAGACCGTAACGTGCGTTTTGAAGGCCCAGATATTTCATTAATGGCATGCGGGTGTACCTATCCCGCCATCGCGAGTAATGAATGGCGGGCCAAGTAGAAATTGACTAGGCCATCAGGGTGTAGACCTGCGCCGCAATCTGGTCAAGCCGTGGGCCGGGCCTTACAATGTCGATATGGTCCCAGACAAGCACTGATATTTCAACCTTTGATAAGGTCAACAATGCGGAACACTGCTAGAAGACTTTCGCTTCAACTGGAGTTGTCAGACTGCTAGCGCGCAAGCTTGGCTCTGACTGTGGTACTCGCGCATGGCGGTAATTAACGGACGTTATAAAGGAGTATTTGAGAGGCCCATTCGGAGAATCTATGGAATCAATTTGAAACAACTGACTGCGCCTGATCCAAAATCTCCAGACAGCGCTATCTGCGGTTCACAGGCTGCCGTTTGTGACCTGCTCTCCCGCCCCGAAGAGGACACATAGATGCCGTCCGGTCATACTGACACATCCAGCACTCTCGCATACGCTCCGGCAAACTGTTCTTCGTCGTATCCGTCCGACGCGTTCCTCACCTGTCAATGTCTCGAACAAGGTTCTAAGGCTTTTCAATCCGCGCTCTCACAACGTTCGGGGCACCAAGGTCATCCGTCGTGATGCCATATAGCATTCCGTCGCGCACGATCGGTTCAGGATCAGAATGCAGCGGGAACGGAAGGCGCAACTCTCCCAGGTAACGTCCTTCAGGATCGAACAGATCAAAGAGATGGTCTTCGTCCCCGGGCATTGCTGCTTGCCTCTTCACCCACAGATTGCCTTCATCGTCACAGAAGAATGAAACAACTGCGGGCTTTGTATCTGGAATCCTTGACCAATCGACTGTCCCGCCCTGATTGATAAACCACTGGAATTCCTCCCGCACGCCATCCATCTCTTCCTCGGTCACGGGGACCCGGTCATGGCCTCTGGAGACCCGTCGAAGCGTCTCTCCAAGCGGAGTCAGTTCGACAAGCTCATATTCTTCGGTGGTCAGCGTCCAAAGATTGCCGGTTGGAGAGAAACGCCAGTCGAAGGATCCCTGAAAGGGAATCCACTCGGAAATTGAAAAGCGGGCAGTGACATGCGTAAAAGCCTCCCTTTCGACGGAAGCCTCGGGAATCGCAATAGTATCCAGCGGAGTGAGCGATTGATCAAACCGGGCCATCACCTGAGACTCGCCGTATTCATCAGAGAACATGACTACGGCGTTGTAGCGACCCATTGAGTCGAATCCGCCCGAGTATGGTGTCAGGCCTATGCCTGGGTTGCCGACCGACTCTGATCTCAAGTAACTGCCGTGCGGGTCAAATATGGAAAGTTGTGCGTAGAGCATTTCCATGACCCAGATTTCTCCGTTCGGGCTGATGTCGACCGCTAGGGCCTGCTCGAATTCCCCCGGCCCGGCTCCTGTACCTCCAAACGTGCGGACATACTCGCCATCCGAGTCAAATACGCTAACCTCTTGTGTTTGAAAATCGAGAATAAAGACCCGTCCCTGCGCATCCACATCAAAGGAAATGATTTCTCCAAAGATCGGTGCCTCGTCGTCGGCATCTGTTCCGAGCCTGATTTCCTCTACGAACTGCCACATGTCTGCCTCGTCCCACAGCGGCTCATCGGTGTTTCGAACAACGAGTTCGCCGGAAGCAAGCGTATCAATTGTGCCGGACCAAGCCTCATTCATTTCGAAATTGCCCGGCTGACAACAGGTGATACAGAAAGCAATAGTCACTGCAAGCGTCCAGCTTGCCCTTGCGCGAGGTAGAGACATGGTCTATTCCGGGTTTGGTGATCCGATGCATGCAAAAGTAGGGGGATCCTCAATATACGGTACTCCCCGAGCCCGGGAGCGGTGTACGCCACGATACTATGTCCCTGGTTCGAGGAGTCAACAGGTGCGGGCTCCCAGATGAAGGGTCTCATTTGGGGCAATGAAACGCCGAGCTGCCTCCAGGATGCAGCCGCTTAAACGACGGAGCGTCATTATCAAGGAGGCGCGTACGCTTTCCCACAGGACCATTCCGCAGGCCTTTCTATTCCTTTGTCCCGATCCGTATTACAGCAACTGCAGCCATTACTTCAGCGATTTCTTGTAGTCGCGAATCTCCTGTCGCACGGCTGCGACGATATCACCCTCGAGCACGACCATCCGATATGGAGGCGAGTCTTCAAGTATGCGGCATCCGAACTTGGGCAGGTGCGTGGCGTTTTCCCGCTCGGTGTATCTACCGATGCGGACTCCCATGGAAGTCTCCTCCTGATTGTCCCCCCAAGAATGGATAGCCTGTCAGGTATCCAGGCCCCCATGAACCAAGTTCGCCTTCCCTGGTCTTGATCTTCAAATCCACCACAGGGTTATTGTCCTCTTGCATGAGTTCTCCGTCCTTGAGGGACAGGAGATTGTGGAATACCGCTATGCACCTCGTCTTCTTCTTGTCCTTCCAGATGTACTCAAGAAGCTTGTAATTCCTGTACCTTCCGATCTCCTTGTATCCAGCTCGCTTTGTGGCCATTTCTATTTAAAGAGTTGTCTGTGCTGCTCTGGATAGCTGTTGATGGTCTTGTCAATCTTGGTGCGCATTTCCTTAATGGTGTTTCCCTCGACGGCATCTGTACCTTTGAAGAAGAACTCCGGCAAATCTTCCCTGGACTTATGCGGCATGACACTAGCCACCAGCTTTGGCACATCTTCATTTTGCCCTTGGAACAGGTATCCGCGAATGGCCACGTTTCGGTAAAACTCTAGTGGATCCATTGTTGGGACCCGGCCTCCTCTGAAATATATTGAGATCCTCAGCGAGAAGTGGATTGAACCATACTCGCGCACGAGTTTCTTCAGGTCGGCCAGTTTGTCTGCTATTCCCCAGTCGCCATCGGGCGACAGATATGCATACATTGGGTAACCGTCTTTCTTGTGCCTGTACAGATCGAAGTTGGCCTCTGTCCCGATCTTAGCGTACCTACCTCGTTCATTCTTCATCAAATTTTCTCCTAATCTCGCTGGTGGTATTGTTCCTCTAGCTATCACCGGACCATACTTCTTTTTGACCTCGGCTATGGTCATCTTGATCGGCCCCTCAAATGTATCCGCATCAACGGCATTGAACTTTATCAGCTGTCCGAGATTCGGTTTCTGAGGCGAACGGACGCCGTAGGACACGGCATAGACACTTGCAAAAAGCGAGTCCCTCCCAACTGCGATCCTCGGATCCTCGTTGGGGTGTCGCCATTTGTAGATTTTAACCATTTTTCACATTACTCCTCTGGTGGTGTGATGGAACAGCTTAACACTAAAGAATGGACTTATCAGCTAGATCCTCCGTCCATCCTGCTTTTGTTTTCTTGAATTTTGGCATCCCACCCTTTTCCTTCAGTGCCACCAAACGTCAGTACTCGCGCAAGTAATCCCGCAGCAACGACTCCAGAATCTTGTCATCCTTAATCATCTTACCAACATCCAGATGTCCTTTGCTATCAGTCGGAGCCATATCACGAATCTTCGACCACAGAGGTCTGAGCGTGCTCGGCACTTTGGCTGGTGACAATCTGGTGTTTTTCAGCCATCCGTTATGCGATGCAACTGCTCTGGGGCTGTCCTTGCTGAAATTGTCAATGTCAACTGGACTAAATGAATCATACACCGTCAGGTCACCCCTTTCCATCTTGCCCAGTTCGCCTCGGAACTTATTCTCAAGTTTAACCTCGATGTGATCATATCCCGCTTTTTCCAGAGCCGCCCTGAGCTGCCTCGACTTCTCCAGGCTGTTGCTTACAGTGATCTCTTCTATGTCGTCGAGAGTCACCTTACCGTAGGCCTGCCACTCGATATACCCCTCTCCATCGCATGCATGAGGAAGTGACACAAGTGCAACAATCCAGTGTATCTCGACGTTATTGATGTGCCTACGCTGTAGGTTGTCCTGGAAGCCTTTTCGCGCACTTGCAGCAAACGGAACGCAATCCGAGAATCAGACCGGGAACAACTCGTATGTCACGTGTAATCAAATCAGGCAGGGCCACGGCCGCAGTGGTTCTGTTGGCGACTGTGCAGTTCATCGGAGCGTGCCAGCCTGCCGAGGACCAGCCCGGTAGTCTTCAGACAAGTGTTCTTGCACTGAAAGAAGCCTATCGAATTGGCGATGAGGCCGCTGGAGATTCGGTACTATTGGGCGCAGTTCGTGGCTTGGCGGTGGATTCCCGGGGACAGTTGTACATTACTGACAGTGGATTTGAGGGCATTCGCGTGTATTCGTCTGATGGGGTACAGGTTGACCAAATCGGCCGGGAAGGCAGAGGACCCGGAGAATTTGCGCGAACACCCACAATGCGGATAGGAGTGGGCGATTCCTTGTATGCATGGGATTCCTATGCGCATCAATTGTCCATATTTGCGCCACACGATCATTCGTTTGTCTCGAGATTGGCTGTGGGGCTATCTGAAAGTGACCGGCTCTACCCCAGCGAATTCCTTGCAGCGACGAGCCGGGGCTTCCTCCTTCACTACTCACCCTTTTTCTCGGCAGGATCCGACGAACTTAGCAGCAAACATGCCCGAGTCAAGCTCGTGGACTCGAACGGTACTGTTGTGGACGAATCCGTTGCGGAATTGCCACGCAGAGAAGGCTTGGCCATTGCAACAGGAAACAGTGTAACTGCCTACGGACTGCCTTTCGCCGTCAGTCCTCACTTTGCCATCGGTTCCACTCAGGTATTGTACTACGGCTCGGACGACGCTATTCGGATCGCAAGCTTGCCACTACAAGGCACCAACCGTGGAGAATTCACGGTGCCAATCTCGCCGATCCCCCTTACTGATGCGGAGCGAGAGCAGACAATTGCGGAAGCTCCCGATGATTTTCATGGATTGCTTAGAGAACGCCTCCCAGCCGTAAAGCCAGTGTTCAGTAGACTGGTGCCGGACGATGCCGGGCGTCTCTGGATTGAACTGACTCAGAGAGAAGGTGAAGAATCAAGAACATGGCTGATTGTGGACGATGCCGGGATTGAGATCGCAAGAGCTAGTGTGCCTGAAAATGTGCGGCTGAGGGTTGTGCAAGGCAGCCGCGCGTACGGAACCATGACTGACGAAGCAACCGGGGCGCCGATCGTTGCAGCTTGGGATATCCTTCCGTAGTATTCGGATCGCGATCTTGGATCTGTTTCTACAGGCAGATGCAACAGCCTATGGGCCCAGTATGCGACCTTCGGAATCACCCGTGCCATCCGCCACTAAGTTCACGTCGGTGCTCACAGCGATTACCCTTGCGTCGTGTTCGGGTTCTGGACGGAGTGCGCAAGAGCATTTGCAGATTGCGCACCAAGACTATGTAGCCTTCGATTTTCTAGCCGCGCGCGACGAATTCAAGCAGGCCTTGTACAGGGATCCTGAAAATGCCGAAGCAGCGTAAGGCTGCGCCCGTGTTCTCGGGAAACTCAACCAGTACGAGGATGCGGTTACCGCATTCGAATTGACTCTGGATCTGGCACCTGATGACCCGCGCGTGTACGAAGGGGACATATAAACGCTTGTCTGCGGCGGGAAACTGCACGGGCGGCGCGGCTGGCTTGATCGCACCATAGAGGTTGACCGCGGGACCATCCGGCAATTGAAGTCTTTGATGATCTGATGACGAGATTAAGGCGGATCTGTAATTGGTTTTCGCTGCCTCCTGCTCACGGAAAGCCTCATGTTCTTTGGTAATGAAGCACTTTGGTACTGGGGTGCACTTTTTCCGGCGGACGGCTTTTTACTCCAGGACCCTCCCGGGAAATAGCGTGTATTGATTGGGGAGTTGGTACCAACTGTCGTCCGCACACCTCCCCTTTCGATGCGTAACCCCTAGCAGTCCACGGGCTTCGAACTTCTTCGGGGCCTTGCGCACGGACGCCGCGTCAACATGCCGTAGAAGCGCATCCAGAGCACCTGTACGTCCATCTGTCCAGCGACAATTAAAACTTTCTCCAGCGACAATTAAAAGTTTCCTCTCAGTTCCATGGGACGAATGGAGTTTTCGTGCGTGTGAACGCGCGAATCATTCTCCATTTAGTCTCTCTGCAATGATCACTGATCAGCAAGCAAAACTTTTAGTCAAGTTGGTAAACAAG
>MPNB01000009.1 GCA_002238805.1 Rhodothermaceae bacterium bin80
TAAATGATTGTTGATTGATTTTCGTCACAAAAACGCAGCTAAGATAACAACGAAATCAATCCCGAATCTATTCCAGCACATACTTGTTCAGCCTAATTCTGACACCAAACCCACTTAAAAAGCGGAAGCCCCAATAATATAGACTCCCGAGGTGTTCTATCATTCTGAAGTTGCTAGTTCGTAAAGTTCCTCTACCTATAATTGGATCAGAGTCCAGCGTATATTTCAACTATCTGGCAGACACTATGAACGATTCTTTGACTTTGATTACACGCTACCAATGTGAAGGGGATATTGGTAATTACGGCGGCTAATCAACTGATATGTGTGCATTGGTCCATATAGTGATGTTCGATTTTGTGAAATGGTTGGCGGGCCATAAATCCTCAATTTGGGCCTGATCGTCTAGGAATGCGTTCGTACTCACAAGGAAGGAATTTTCAAACCTCAGTATTTGAAGAGTTTGAGCCATCAACGATTCCGGCTGCCAACGTGTCTAGCGTGCCACAGCGAAGTCTTCTTAGGTACCCTGGCGGGAAAACATGGCTTGTGCCGCATATACGCAAATGGCTTATGGATCCTGTTGACACTCTCATTGAGCCGTTTGCCGGCGGCGGGATTGTCTCATTAACAGCTGTGATGGAGGGATTGGCCGAACGGGTTCTCATGGTGGAGATAGATCAAGATCTATCTGCTTTCTGGCGGGTGGTACTGGATGATCCGGAAAAGTTGATTGAACGCATTCAATCCTTTGCCTTCAGTCGTACAGAGGTTGAGCGTATAGCCAAGAGAGTCCCAAAAAGTGTTCTTGATCGTGGATTTCGAACCCTTGTTCTCAACCGCACTCGATATGGAGGGGTTTTGGCGCCTGATGCTTCCTTAATCAGAAGCGGTGAAAATGGCGTTGGAATCGGTTCTCGGTGGTACCCCAATACACTGGTAAACAGGATAAGGGATATTGCTCGGTATTCGGGTAAGCTGTCATTCCGTGAAAGTGATGGTGTGCGCTTGCTGGAGTTGTTGTCTGATCGTCCCGAGACCGCTTTTTTTGTCGATCCACCATACACGGCGAAAGGGGGAAAGCAAGCAGGCACCCGACTCTACACTCATAACACTGTAGATCATGCTCGTATTTTTGCCGCTTTGGCTAGGAGTCGAGCTAACTTTCTGATGACCTACGATTGTTCTTCCGAGATCATCAAACTGATTCGAAAGCACGAATTTCAAGCTACTCTTGTAACAATGAAAAACCTTCACCATTTAAGGGTGCCCGAATTGATCATCACGCGTGACGAACTGTTCACTTGAACGTTTCGGAATCTTCATGCGAAACGTCGTAATTCATGATGTTCGTCCCATCAACTAAAAAGCCCACAGCACCCTATGAACACCTGTAATATTTCCCCATCCGACCTCTATCTTGATCCAACGAATCCACGGATCGGGTTTGAGGAATTCTCTCTAAGCGACCAGAAGAAGATCTTGCGCTGGCTCTGGCGAAATAATTCGGTGGACGAATTGGTGGACTCCATTCTCGCCAATTGCTACTGGGAACATGAGGAACTGTTCGCGACCAAAGAAGCAGGAAAGTTTGTTGTAGTTGAAGGCAATCGACGTCTTGCAGCTGTAAAAATCATCTCGGACGCTCATCTTCGGGAGGATTTAGGCATTAACCTAGAGGAGGGGCCCTCGAAACAAGTCCTTGATTCCATTCAAAAACTTCCAGTGATCTTCGCATCGCGAAAGGAGCTATGGAGTTTTGTCGGTTTTAAGCATGTTAATGGGCCACAAGTTTGGGATTCCATAGGTAAGGCTGAGTATGTATACAATGTGAGGACCAACTTCAATGTGTCCCTTGCTGAGATTGCATCAGGGATCGGGGATCGTCATGAAACTGTGACTCGCCTGTACCGGGGGTATGTTGTCCTTCGACAGGCGCAGGATCAACTGGCCTTTGATAAAACTCAGAGCCATCATTTTCGATTCCCGTTTTCCCATCTGTGGACTGCTCTGGGCTATTCATCCATTCAAAGGTATCTGGGGGTTGATTCTAGAACACTTGAGAATGAAAATCCTATTCCCGAGCATCGATTACCACAACTTGGTCATCTTATGAACTGGCTTTACGGGAATCGGGACCGCAATATTGAGGCAAAGGTACGTCGACAGAATCCAGACCTCCGTCATTTGGCACAATCTCTTGAAAATCAGAAAGGTATAAATCTGTTGGAATCAGGAAGTCCACTCTCGTCTGCATTGAATGCTTCACTTGGCGACAAATATCTGTTTCGAAATGCGCTCACGGAAGCTGATAAATACGCTAGGGATGCCATGCAATTTGTATCCACCGGGTTTGAGGGTGAGACTGATTTGATCGCAACAATGGAGAGTCTCCATAGACAGGCAGTGTCGCTAAAGTTTCTCATGAATCGTGACAATTCATGACGGTGACAATAAACCCAAGTTTTCCAGCTGAAGAAAACGCCGACATCTTAGAATGGACCTGCGTAAAGGACTCTAACGGCTACCTTGCATGGGCCGATGTGTTCTCCAACCTAAGACTTCTCCTCTCGGAGGATGAAGTAACCGCCACTTACGGTGAGTCTGATGATTTGAGGTCCAAAAGAGAGACCTTTGAGCTTATTCTGCAGGAATGGGTGGAAGTTCTTTCCCATCGGTTCCTAGCCTGCGGATCCGGTGATGGATATCCATTCAGGATCACCGGGCAGGGACTTGAAGTTCGTGAAAGAACGTGTCCTGCGTATTTGTTCCAGCTCCTCGTATCTCTCGGCAATGATGATCGCCATCCTGATGGGACTACTGTTCCCAAGTTGTTTGAGGAACTGAGTGCCGCAGCTGCTGGGCGGTATCTAGGCGATAGCGAAACATGTGTAGTGTTTGGATTTCCACGAAATGATCTTCCTCAGGGATTTCGTGATGCAGTTGACCACTTGGTGGGATTGTTACGCGAGGGGAGGGCTTGTGCAAATGATCCCGAACTCAATAAATTAAAGGATGATGGTCTTGACGTTGTAGCGTGGAGAGAATTTCCCGACCGAAAAGCTTCAAAGCTGATCTTGTTTGGCCAATGTGCGACTGGTCGACTTTGGCGAGAGAAGACATCTGAATTGCAGCCGGATGATTGGTGCAAAAATAACTTAGCAGAATCTCTCGCCGTGAATCCAGTCCCGGCATTTTTTGTCCCGAGGACCCTATCAGAAGTAGATGCTAAACGAACTGGAGTCAATAAGATTTTATTTGATCGCTGTCGTATTTCGGCATTATGTTCTGGAAAATTAAGCGGTCAGTTAAAGGAAAAGCTCTGGGGTTGGATTGATGTTTTCTGCAGTCCCCAGAGTTGAATGCATATTCCGACCGAGTGGACTACTGATATATGTCAGACTGGTTTGCATCACCGTGTTGATTCGTTTTCCAGTTCTTGTTGTCTCTGCACTTTGCGCATGGACTCTCCGGTCAACTGGATTGTTGAGCATTGTTGACGAGTCCATCCAGGATGGCGCCTGCTATGGGGGCATGCATAAATGAATGTATCCATCTTGTCTGATTTGAATCCCTTGGTGTTCCTGTTTTTACGTGGGCATTGTTTTATTGTGAGTTGAGATTTTCCACGATATATAACTGAACTTCCCCCCTATTTCTCACCCAATCGGTTGTTTTTGAGGACTAAATCTTTTGGTTGAGGCTTCAGTCCTCATTTTTTCGTAGCAATTCCCCAGAGCGGGGACATATAACGCTCATTTTCACTGATTTACGCCCCAATTGGTATCATTTCGGGAGTTTTGTCTGAGAATGTGTCTGCCCATGTATGTCCCCAAAATTCCCAACCGGAATTCCAAACCAACCTGGCTCATTCGCGAGTCAAAATGGATCAATGGCAAATCTGTCAAAACAACTCTCGCCAATATCACCAAGCTCCCCATGGAAACCATTGAGGAGTTTCGAATCCTCTTGGCGGGCGGCACCGCCGTCAAATCCGTCAAAGAGGCCCTCACCATTCGAAGCAACACCCCGCACGGACATGTAGCCGCCGTATTGGGCATGATGAACCAGCTCCATCTACCCGAACTGATTGCGCCGAAAAATTCCCGCTTCCGCCGATTGGTGCTCGGTATGATTGCTGCACGCGTGATCAAGCCGGCCAGCAAGCTCTCGACCAGCGCCATGCTGGATGTGCATACCGCGTCCACTACGCTCAATGAAGAGCTTGGACTCAAACGCGTGGATGAGGATGATCTCTATGATGCGATGGATGAATTGCTCAAACGCAAGACGAACATTGAATGTCGTTTGGCGAAACGGCATCTCAGGCAGGGGAGCATGGTGCTTTACGATGTGACCAGCAGTTACGTGGAAGGCGAGAAAAATGAATGGGTCGCCTATGGCTACAACCGGGACAAGAAGAAGGGTGTATATTCAGATTGACGTTGCCCGGGCATTCAGATTGATGTTGCCCACCTTGGGTGGATAACATCCGATTGATTTTCGGTGCAATTTTGATCTGAATTTCGAGACAGGATTTGTTGTTGGAGCAGGAAGAATTACAAGGCATTAGCGGCCCTGAACCAATCAGAGCAACTCATGCCACAACAACGAATTTCGATGAAAACCATCCGTGACGTGCTGTGCTACTACTTACGATGAGGACTGCAGTAAGCGTCAAATCGCGGGCTACCTGCAGATCTCACCGGGGACGGTGCGTAATTATCTTCGTCGCGCCGAGGCTGCGGGCGTGTCCCGGCCTCTTCCAGCGGAGTACACCGATGAAACCCTTGAGGCCTTGCTGTTCCCGCGCAATCCGTTTCCTTCCGATCGTCCCCAGCCGGACTGGACGGACCTCAACAGGCAGTTATCCCGGAAGGGGATGACCTTGGAGCAAATCTGGCATAACTACCGCCAAGTTCATCCTCAATATGCTCAAGGATGCCCATTGCCAAGATGCAGTCAAAAGCTCCCTTAGCTTGGGGTTTCGTCACGTCATCAACCAACAACTTGACCCGATCAGACAAACCGAAGGCTAGAAAACAGCGGGCTGCCCGGTCTAAATAATCTTTTTTAACGTCTATCCCGGTGACCGAAACTCCTGAATACTTTCGTAGCACATACCAGGCATACTGCCCGAGGCCGGTGCAGGCATCCAGAAGCCTTGAGCCGGGGCCGAGGCTCAAATTTCGCAGTACACGATGGACATACCACGTTCGGAGGAATAATAAATCCAGAATTCCAAAAAGGATAGGGAGCAATCTCGGACGCGAGTCAAGCAGGCTGCTAAGCCGATCCTTGATCGGATCATACTCCATCAGATATCATCATTGTACCCATACCCCATACTGTAGAACAGGACCGTTGCAGTAACCAGTAGCTTGATTGACTGAAAATTTATCGAGGCATTTCAAGCTCAAATATGCTGTCCTGGGCGGTTGTTGTTCCAATCTGTGTGCAATCAGTGAAAACGGTCACAAGTTCCAGGGGTTCTCCAGTGCGTTTGTTAGTTACAGTTCCGCGAACGGTAACCTGGGCCCCTGCGAAAACTGTGGTCAAAGCAATCACAGAGATAGCAAAAACGTGTCAATGTCCAATGTCAAAATTTTCGGGATTGGCCTCCCGGTGCCTGCCAGAAAATACCTGTACGGACCTGGAAGACCAATGTCTGCCGATTGGCCGGCTTAAACGAGGCACTGGAGGAAACGCCCACATTCCACAAGCCTGCTCATCTTCGTCACTGCGAGATCAACTTTGAACCACGAATATCATTGAAGCATCGACAGCCGACTGGCACGCATCGCCACCCGATGGTGTAACTCGGATCAACGTCAACGATGGATTGCCGCAGCGTGCCTGGAGATTGAACACCGATCTCTGAAACCGATCCCCCAAGACTGGCAATGGGAAACCTTGATCCAGGCACTGAAACGACACAACCAAACCCCAAACCAGTATACTAGCATAAGTAGAGGGTTACAGCTTTCCAGATCTCCACTAGCTTTGATGCATCCCCCGCTGATGAATTGGGCGATGAACCGTAGTTTAGGATTGATGTTTCAGGGCGATGTTGGGATTAGGATTATGTTCTAGGAATTGTAAAAGCCCGAGATAGTCTTGCATTATGGTTGACAATACGCCTGCCGATACTGTGTCTCAGTCTATCCCCATCTCTGATCACGATTTGCAGAAGCAGATAGAGGCATTAGACAGAGTCATTGAACACCTTCGGCATGCCGCTGAGGCCAGAAGGAAAGTGAGAGAAGGGTGGGTCCCGAAAGAAACTTTCTGGGATGAGTTAATTGATGTAAACTGTACTCCCATGGGGCAGAACACAGAATATGGTGAAGATGCTTATTGGCATAGTATGC
Organism: Rhodothermaceae bacterium bin80; assembly: GCA_002238805.1. Lineage (GTDB taxonomy): Bacteria > Bacteroidota > Rhodothermia > Rhodothermales > Bin80 > Bin80. Next base: position 6,372 of record MPNB01000009.1, read on the forward strand.
AGGGAGTATGGCATCTTGTAGGAGCCTATTTGGCGGAAGCTATGTCCTTGTATGACGACGATCTAGGATGACAGACCAACGGTAAATGGAGACGGTGAAGCCAATGATGAAGCCGAAGATTTTTGAAGATTTCGGCCCAATTCAGGTCAATACCGCCGGAAAGGGCCCTCAGAGTGGGTTATACGCCCCAGAAACGGAAAATCTAGATTTGAAGGAATATCTTCGTACCGCAGCCCGCGCAATAAAATCACGAAATTCAGCCCAAAATCGCCCAAAATCGACGCATATGACCCCTTTCTGACGGAAATTAGAATACTTTTGCTATTTCCGGGCAAGCACTACATAATTCTCTATGCATATGAGTCCGTATAACGTCGGTACGTCGAGGAACTGGAATCATTGGGGCGTCATTACTCTGGCCGTTTGCGCGCTACTGGTGCTCACCCATTGCGACAGTGGTTTCGTTAATTCACAGTGTACGGAGGACCAGGAAGCGATCGCGAAGGAGTATGACAGTGCGGAGTGGCCGTGCGAAAAATTCGTCGACAGCGTGACCCCCGGGGACGGCACAGACAATCATTCGACGGGCTATCTCTCAGGTGCGTACAAGTCTGGCAGGGATGCCGTATGGTCGTACATGAGCTCCGAGTTTGATGTCTCCGGATGGATCGGATCCGACTGGCGTTGCCCGGAGGGCAACACGAGGGTGGGCGGCGCGTCGGGAAGCCAGCACGTGCAGGGCACGGCGGGTGACTTCACCGCCGATGGCTTTGACGAGACGATGTGGGAGAAGTTCGAGAAGGCGGCGATAGACGCCGGAAGGGGTTGGAACTCGGCCAAAGGGCGATACACGAGTCATATTCACATAGATTGGAGGTAGCGATGCGAGTATTAGGAAGATATTTATATTTCACTCAGGCCCTGTTGCTGCTGGGGCTTCCGGCTGTGAGCACCGCGCAGGAGCGGGCGGCCCCACCGCCGATGGCGGAGCAGACGGCGGCAGCAGCGCTCGCTGAGGGTCAGTTGACGCCGGAAAGGGACCGCGCGCTGGCACTCGCGCTCGACCTTGGCGCGCGTGCCGGGTTTGAACTACGAGGCGCCGTTATCAACGCGGCGTGGGCGGAACTGCGTGGCGAGACGGACCGACCCGAGGGCTCCGAGGCGATCTTCGACTATATGCACGCCGTGGCACAGCTGGGGGATCCACGCGCAATCCCGTTTCTGATTGAGGTGCTGGGGAATGGGCAGAATGCCTCGAACGCACTGGCGGACTTCGGCGCGGCGGCGTTCCCTGCCGCGCTCGAGGTCGTGTCGAATCCCGACGAAGACCCATCCCGTGTCCACGGGGCTCTGACGGCGCTCCGGTTCATGCTCGAGGACGGAGTCCTGACTGCCGGGCAGGCGGACCAGGTGCGCGCGGTCGTGCGGGGCCGGCTCTCTGGATCCCAGACTCCCACTGTCGTGAGCACGGCCCTGCGACTCGCGCTGGCGCTCAAAGATCTGGAGCTGCGGGGGATTGTAGAGAGGTTCGTGGACGACCGGGGCTTCGCCGAGACGCTTATATCGCCTTATCTGCCTTCCGGCGTTACACGCAGCAGCCGAGACTACGCCCAGTGGGTCAACCTCGTCCAGAAGGAAGCACGGACGTTCCTGGACGGCGGCGGCGCGGACATCGGGCCGTATCGTAGCCGGATGGCCGTAGCTATCCATTAGAAAGCAAGGCGGCCTGAGAGGGCGCATTAGCTGCCCAGGTGTGGCGTCCGTGAAAATGCGCCCGCCAGTTGAGGTTGCCCGTGTCATCTACGGGGCGGATGAGGATGTGTATATGGGGCCGTAATTCGTCCCGGTGGAGTTGTGCGAGTTCTACTTGTCCGGGCACATGCTGTTGGCCCCATTCCATTGTGGCCCTGGTCCACACCCGTATGTCTGTTTCATTTGTCTTATCCAGTTCCTTAGGCAATGTGCATATCATGGAGGCCATGAGGTTGGCATCAGATCTAATTTTGCGTCCATGCGGCTGGTGCTTTGGCACTGGGCCGAGTTCATTTTTTCGAAAGATGAGGCAGATCGGGATCTCAAGCAATGGCTGAAACCGGAGACTCCGGGTGAGATAGCTCAACGAATTGGTTCAATTCAGGGAGCCTCAATCTCATACAGTGGTCCGTTGCCTCCTGCATCCGAGGTTGCCAAATATGAAGAGGTGTACCCTGGGGCAGCTGAACGTATTTTGGTTTAGCTGAAAGTCTCCCGAAACTCCAAGAAAAGGCGCTTGATAAGCAGCATATACGGTCCTCAAAGCAGTCACATCCGCACTGGTATCTTTAAGCGTGATAGCAGTAGCTGGACTTACGGTATGTGTGATCCAGCGTGGTTATCAATCCCGCTTGGAGGCATAGGCATTTTGGGTTTATTATTGAGCGAGTGGTTAGAAGAACAAGAGGTCGGAAACAGTAATACTTTCAATCCGGCTATAGAGATTAGTAGGTTCTACCGTGATTGTGGTAGATGGAGGTTTAAGCTACCGCAGAAGAAGAGGATTGCAGATTTGAGGTTGTTGAATCTTCTGCAACCTCTCCCGATGGTTTTCATCCTGGATATTCCCATTGAGTCGTTCGCCTTGGCATTGGATTGTTCGTGACGAAGTGTGTACTCATGCCTCTGAGAGGGCGTTTTAACATCTTGGCTGTTTCCGTAACCTATATCAAGCTGTGGTTCAAGAGCGTAAGGGGCAGCTGTCAAGGTCTGAAAATCTGCTCCATACCCCGTGGGCCAGGCTACGGATGTTCAGTTTCGTCAGGAGGTCTGGCCACCTTCTGTTGTAACTCAGCGATGATATAGGGTTGCCGCTCCTCCATGCGTCCGCGCAGTATGAGGTCGCCGAGGAAACCCGTACACATAGCCTGTACGCCAACAATGATGAGCAGTGCTCCCAGCAGGAGGGCTGGACGATCCCCCACGGGGTTGTCGTAAACAAGTTTGTCGATGGTGATCCACAAACTGATTATAAAGCCACCCAGAAATGCCAGTAGCCCCATTGAACCAAAGAAATGCATGGGGCGCGCACCAAAACGGGTCAGAAAACTCACTGTCATCAGATCCAGGCATCCTCGGATGTACCGTTCGAGTCCGAACTTCGAACGCCCATGCCGGCGTGACCGGTGCTTCACCGGACGCTCCCCAATGCGGTAAAATCCCTCCCATTTAGCCAACAGTGGTATGTAGCGATGCATCTCGCCGTAGACCTTTATCGCCTTTACCACTTCGAGCCTGTACGCCTTGAGTCCACAATTGAAGTCGTGCAGCGGAATACCGGATACAATGCGGGTAACCAAGTTAAAGAAGCGGCTTGGGAGCGTTTTGCTCAGGGAGTCTTTTCGTGTCTTCTTCCAGCCGCTCACAAGATCCAGCCCTTGGTCTATGGCATCCACGAGTTGGGGGATTTCGTGGGGATCATCCTGTAAATCCGCATCCATAGTAATCACGATGCGGGCGTTTACGTGCTCAAACCCCGCTGCTAAGGCTGCACTTTTGCCGTAGTTACGACGGAATCGAATACCATTGTAACGCTTGTCAGCTGCACATTGGCGTACGATCTCAGTCCAGGAATCATCAGATGAGCCGTCATCTACAAACCAGACTTGGAAGGTCAATCCGGCTTCTTCACAAGCCTCGCGTATCTCGTCAGCAAGCAGGCTGACGGTTGCAGCCTCCTCGAAGACTGGAACAACGATACCAACGACCGGAAGCATCAGCTTCTACACGTCCAATGTGGCGTAGCGTGCATTGCGCTCAATAAATTGGCGACGTGGTTCCACTCGATCCCCCATCAGAGTTGAGAAGATTTTATCAGCTGCTACTGCGTCATCTATCGTAACGCGCTTCAACTGACGTGTATCGGGGTCCATTGTAGTATCCCAGAGCTGATTGGGATTCATTTCACCCAGGCCCTTGTAGCGCTGTATTACAATCTTGCCCTTACCATTGGTCTGCAATTGTTCGATGGTTTGACGCAACGTTTCATCAGACCAGCAATACTGTTCGCGCTTACCCTGCTTCGCTTTGTACAGTGGTGGCAGCGCGATAAAGAGTCGCCCGTTTTCAATAAGTGGGCGCAAGTGGCGATAAAAGAAAGTTAGCAGAAGCGTTCGGATATGTGCACCGTCTACATCTGCATCGGTCATCAGCAAAATCTTGTGATAGCGGAGCTTATCTGAGCTGAATTCGTCTTCGGTCGTGGCGATGCCGGTCCCCAGCGCCGTAATGATGTTCCTGATTTCTTCATTTTCCAGCACTCTGTCCAGCCGTGCTTTCTCCACATTCAGGATTTTGCCACGCAGTGGCAGGATCGCCTGAAAATGACGATCCCGTGCCTGCTTAGCCGATCCACCCGCAGAATCTCCCTCCACCAGATAAAGTTCGCAGATCTCTGGGTCACGTGAAGAGCAGTCGGCCAGTTTTCCCGGTAATCCCCCGGAAGAAAAAGTGTTCTTGCGCTGCACAAGCTCTCGAGCTTGTCGGGCAGCCTGCCGAGCTGTGGCCGCTAGAATCACCTTGCCCACAATAGTCTTCAGCTGCTTTGGGTTATCCTCCAGCCAATGGCCAAGTCGCTCGGCAACGATACTGTGTACCTGCCCCTGGACCTCTGAGTTACCAAGTTTGGTTTTTGTTTGTCCTTCGAACTGAGGGTCGCCCACTTTTACAGAAAGTACAGCAGTAAGCCCTTCTCGAAAATCGTCTCCCGTCAATTCGCCCTTGAAATTCCTGAACAAATTGTTTTGCTCGGCCTTGCTCCTGAGTGTACGGGTCAACGCTTGCCTGAACCCCGAAATATGCGTACCCCCTTCATGCGTGTGAATATTGTTCACGAAGGAAAATACATTCGTGGAGTATCCCGAATTGTACCGCATCGCGACTTCAACGATTTTCTCGTCATCCCCGAAACTGATGATCTGATCATGAATGGGGGTGCGCGACGCGTCCAGATATTCCACAAATTCACGCAATCCGCCCTGGAAACAATACTCTTCGCGTTCCCGGCTATCCTTCCGGAGATCCTCCAATTCAATCCTTACCCCTGCATTCAGGTAGGCTAGCTCGCGGAGGCGCTTGCTGATTGTGCCAAAACGGAAGCGGCAATCAGAAAAGATGGTCGCATCCGGCCAAAACCTTATTTTCGTGCATGTGGTCTCCTCCGCCTCCATGGGACGCACCCTTGTTAGATCACATTGGGGCACACCACATTCATAGATCTGTTCCCACAAGTAACCATCCCTATACACTCTTGCTTCCAAGCGGCTGGACAACGCATTTACGCAGGATAGCCCCACACCATGGAGTCCCCCGGACACCTTGTATGTCTTATCGTCGAACTTGCCACCGGCATGCAAAACGGTCATAACGACCTCCAGGGCTGACCGCTGCTGTTCGGGATGTATTCCTATCGGTATACCCCGCCCATTATCACTGACTTCAACGGCTCCATCCTCCAGGATATAGACTTGTATATGGTCACAGTGACCGGCCAAGGCTTCATCGACTGCATTGTCCACTACTTCGTAGACGAGGTGATGAAGGCCGCGTACGTTCACATCCCCGATGTACATCGCGGGGCGCTTACGTACCGCCTCTAGACCATCAAGAACTTGAATATCCTCTGCTCTGTACTCTGTCTGGTTCATATACGCATTTTCATTGGCTGATGGGCTCTCGTTTCCGGCTCTACAACGCCTTGATCGTCCCGAATTCCGTGCAGTAACTAAACTTGGATTCCTGAATACCGTCGAGGACGTGTCGTTGGGCCAATGAAAATTCCGCCATCAAAGCCGTTGCAGGCACACGGGACTCTATTAGAATTAGACCTCCTCTACACTTACACCGCGAAGTAAACACCTGCGGATTGGGATTATCGTGTTCCACAGCACGCAGCATTAATACCCTGTCTAGTCAACCAGTCTGCAACGATTCTGTTCACTGTTTCTCTGTTACGATTCTGTCACGATTTCTTCGAATACTCGAATCTGCGTGATACAGGGTTCACTATTGATGGCTATGGGGGTATGCCTTGTCTGCAGGTACCTGACGTAACCCTTTGTGTGGTGCCAGGAGGTGTGCAAGCTCATCGGCCCGATCCCTTGCAATTCGGTAATGTACATGCAGAGCTTCCTGTGCAGGTTGCCCATTATTGCTGACCTGAACCAACTCTTCGCCAATCACTGTCCCCAAGCGTCGGATGCCCGCCAGTGTGCGGCCATCAGTAACCGGAATGAGCGCTGCCCCCTCAATCTGGGCTCCCTTCACCATCGTCTCAAGCCGGGCGGTTAATGTGTTCAGGCCAATCCCGCGCAAGGCAGCAATAGGTACTGCTTCAGGATAATCGCGCTTCAGAGCCGGCAGTGCCAACTCCGGCTCCTCGAGAGCGTCTATTTTGTTAAAAACCAGCAGTGTAGGGATTTCCAGTGCACCTATTTCCTTGAGAGTCTGACGTACAACCATCATCTGGTCCTCAAAACGGGGATGTGCAGCACTGACAACATGAATCAGCACATCGCTTTGTCGCACCTCATCGAGCGTACTCTTAAAGCTCTCAATCAATTTATGCGGTAGTTTCCGGATGAAGCCAACGGTGTCGGAGAGCAGCACTGTGGTTGCGCTTGAGAGCACACATTGGCGCGTAGTTGCATCCAGGGTTGCAAAGAGCCGATCTTCTGCAAGCACCCCACTCCGGGACATAGCATTCATGAGCGTAGACTTGCCTGCATTCGTGTAACCCACAAGTGCGACCCGGCGGTATTTTGCTCTGCGCCTCCTTTGCGTTATACGCTGTTGATCTATCCGTTCTAGACGGTTCCGAAGCGTAGCCATTCGCTGACCAATCAGTCTGCGATCCGTCTCGATCTGCGTTTCACCGGGGCCACGTGTACCAATACCGCCCTGCTGCCGGGAAAGGTGCGTCCATTGCCTTGTCAGCCGCGTGCGCAAATAGTCAAGTTGGGCCAGTTCAACTTGGGTTTTCGCGACTGCTGTTTTCGCTCGTTTTGCAAAAATATCCAGAATGAGTTGGGAGCGATCAATGAGTTTGCAACCGAGTGCTTTCTCCAAATTACGGACCTGATTGGGACTTAGATCATCATCAAACAGAACTGTGCTGATCTTCTTTTCCTGCACAATTTCGGCAATTTCGCCGACCTTTCCAGATCTAAGGTAGGTTGCTGGATGCGGTTTCTGCAGAACCTGAGTTACGCGTCCCAGTACTGTTGCCCCGGCGGTTTCCGCCAGTTGGGCTAACTCATCCAATGAATCCTGTGCTCTACCTCCTCTGCGCACGGCGCCCACAAGCAGTGCGGTCTCCTCGTGCGGCTCTCCAGTGATATACAGTTTACGTCCCATACGCTAACGATTTTGCCAGCGCGCAGCAAGCATCATCTCAGCTGCTAAAAGGACGAGTCCAAGAACAAGAAAATGCCGCCAAAGCTCCAAGCCGGTCCTTGCCCGGTTTACTGCAGCCGAAACGCCCTCTCCAGACGTAACATTCAACAATTCGACCGGGGCACCCAAAGCCTCTGCGAGGGCCTTACGGGCCTCTTCCGGCTCCATGTACACAAGACGTGATTCCCGGGGATCCAGTCCAACACTTAAAAGCCGTACGGAAGCGTCAGCAGCCAATACTTCAGCTACGCCTGGCGAATCCATATCAAGGTCTAATAGACTGGCGCCAAATACCTGACGCTGAGGTGGCATGAGTTCTGTTCCATCTGGAGCTTTCACTGTGATATTACCCTGTACAGCAGGTATTCTTATGGAGGTCTGATGGCCGGCCAGAAGCTGTTCTCCCTGCACTGACCCACCTGCTGAAAGATAATGTGCTGCCCGATACATCAGCGGAACAAATAAACCACGAACAGGCAAATCGCTCCAGCCCAAATCCGGTGCCACGGCCAGAAAAAATATACGACCATTGCCGAATTGGATTTCCTGCAAAAGGGGCGCCCCCCCCAAGAGTGTAATCAATGTATGCTCCGCGCCCGTCACACCAGGTACATACCGTGCGGAACGATAGACCGTCACCGCCTCGAGTCTCTGTACGCGCTCCGAGGCTGTAAACACCCCTTCAAATAACGGATGCTCGAAATCTGCTTCATCGATAGATGTTTCCGATTCCTGGATGCTCACACGGCCAGCGCCAACGACCTCCAGAAATGCGTTGGTTGGTGTTGGTTCTGCAGCGGGAAAAATCAGCACTCCACCGCCATCTTGAATGTATTGTTCAAGCTTTGCCATCTCGCCGGTACTGAGTTCATCCGGGCTGATCAGAAAGATTGCCGAATATTGACTAAGCAAGGTGGCTGCCAGTGCACGCTGCGGGATTTTGGTCGTACGCAAAGCGTCCGATTCACTACGAAGGGAAAGGGCCAACTCTATATGGTCCGTCTGTGCTTCGGCGCCATGCACCAAGAGAATATCCCTGCGCGCAGGCACGTTAAGCGTAAAATATCTTCGATTATCTTCTTCAAATCCATCATCTTCCGTCATCACGTGACCTGCAAGCCATCCACGCATTGTTGGTGCACCTCGAAGCATTACCCGAACAGGTATTTCCGGTGCAAGGGCAATGCTGGTTTGTGCGACACGTTCATCCCCGAAATACAGGCTCACAGCATAATCGTCAATGGAGGAATTCCCATGGTTGACAACCGTGGCTTCTATTGTGGCTGGGGTATCCAGATCCACAATCCGGCTTGTTACTTGTACATCGGTAATTCCTACATTGGGCCGCGTTTCAGTTGCGCCTACAGGAACGAGTACTACACGAACTCCGTTGTCCAAGGGAATTTGTACCGAATCAAGCAGTGTCGATTCCTGCATGTCTCCTAGATAGTAGACAATTTTATCAAGATGAGAGGCCTCTTGGGCGACCAGTGCGCCAGCACTGCGAATAGTTGACGCCGCAGTCTGTGTTGCCGGGGTTGGGCCCCGATTTACGAGAACATCTGTCGTTTCCAAATATTGTGCCTTTTCGCTCAACATGAACAATTCATCCCCTGGTTCTGCTGACTGAATGATAGCTTGTGCGGCAGACTTGGCCTGCCCCAGTCGCGTCCCATCAGAATCACGCTGCATCATTGACAACGATGCATCCAGTACAAGCACCGCAGATGTGCTGGAGCGCCCTAACAATCGGGTACCAGAAGAGTCCGTCAGGGTCGGACGGGCAAATGCAACAACTAGGGTGCACAATGCCAGCATTCTTAAAAGGAGCAGCAACCAGTTGCGGATACGGATCCGTTGCAGAGTCGTACGCTGTAGTGCCTGCAGGAGAGCAAGCGAACTGTAGTCCAATCGCTGCGGCCGCCGAAAATTAAAAAGATGTACAAGTAGGGGTATGGCTGCCGCGATCAATCCAAACAAGATGAGCGGGTTTATGAAGGCCATGGGGGAATGATGCGCCCGTACAGCGGGCTACCTGCTACAGATGCATTACTGCACTGTTCCAGGTCTCACACCAGTGGGCGAAAAATTACCGGCCATGAGATCTGTAGGTTGTGAGGCTTCACCAACGAGTCAATAGGTGGACTGCCCATCCCATGTCTGCCGCTCTCCCACGCAGGATTATTAGTGCTGAACAAGAAATTAGCTTCATTGTGAGACCATCGGCAATGTTAAACGTCAGCGGCATGCCAACAATTACAGGCAGAGTTGGCACGGCGGGATCTAGGTCATCCCGGACAAGGTTTCGCACAAGCCCCAGTGTGGTGCTCCGATGATAATCAGGGCAGCTGCAACCGCCTATGATGTGGTTCGCATAGATCTTCTGAAATTTCTTTAACTCCATACTCCTCGAACCAAACCAGTGCTTTAAACTCCAGAAGGTCAACCTAACCACCTAGTGCTTGTAACTGGTCGCTCATTTCTCTGCGCGTTGCTCCAAAGTCAGCCATTAAAGCTGGATCACTTTTTCAGTGCAACAGTCTCGAGAGGTTCTGCGAGAATTCACAAAACGTTATATTCCTCACGTGTGGGTTAGCCGTTTTTAGGTCAGCAGTGCATTTCCAGTCTCTACGACTCGCCGCAATCAAGCCTTCCTCAGGCAGTCACTGCCAGTCGAGTGACAGAGGTGGGCGGAATTTCACAGGATGAAATTGCTTCATAGTCCCCTTGTTCTTGCCGGGAAGCTTCGTGCTGCATTCTCTTCCCCGTCGTTGCTTCCGGTGCTGTCGGCCGGGATCGTTTCGGGTCTCAGCTTGCTACTCGTCCAAGTGGCCTTTGGCACCTTCATCTTCTCTGGAGCGCTGTCTGCGTATTCTTCGCAGGGAATCGGCTTGATCTTATTTGGGAATTTCGCTGTGTGTTTACTCTTCTCTCTTTTGGGTGGGTATCGTGGCGTGGTCGCTGGTCTTTCCCCTGCGGTGGTACTCGTGATGGCAACCGTTGTGGCCTCTGTGGATGCGGATGGCGAGGCACTCCTAGTAACCGCAGTGTGTACGCTGATCTTCAGTGCTGCTGCGACGGGCGTATTCTGTCTCCTGGTCGGAAATTTCCAGCTCGCCAATCTGCTGCGGTTCATCCCGTATCCAGTAGTGGTTGGATTTGTAGCCGGGATCGGGGGGGCTGCCTGCCTGGCGGCCCTGTCTCTGATGGGAGTAAATCTGGGCTTACAGCCCACGCACTTGCTGGAACCAATCGTGTTGTGGACCTGGCTACCGGGTTTGATATATGGGGTAGTCTTGTACGGTGCTATAAAGTACTGGAAGAATTCTCTGATCTTGCCGGTGAGCGCTTTGTTTTTAGTCAGTGCATACTTCCTGGCTCTTTTTGTCTTTGGCATTTCCTACGACGAGGCCAGAGAGGCGGGATTACTACTTACCAGTACTGCACAAGGAAACCTGTGGCCGGCAATCTGGCCGACCGACCTTGTACACATAGATTGGTCTGCAATCGTCGGGCAAATACCGCACATGATCATGCTGATCCTGATCGCCCTGATCGCCATCGTCATGAATATTGCCGGGCTAGAGGTTGCCGTGGGCAAGGATCTTGACTGGAATCGCGAGTTCCGGGTGACTGGCATTGCCAGCATCTTTGCTGGATTAGGTGGGGGAACGGTAGCGACCATCATCGTTCCCATATCGCTCCGCCACAAGCTCCTCCGCGCTAGCACCCGGGTGACGGGAATAATCGTAGCCTGTGTCATCGGGTCTGCGCTATTGTTTGGTGACGGAATGCTACAGTTCGTTCCAACCCTGTTTGTCGGCGGCGTACTGGTCTTTGCGGGTCTCGGTATGCTAGACCAAGGCCTTATAGAGAGCTACAAACGCCTGCCTAGAACAGAATTTGCCATCGTCCTCCTGATCTTCGTGGCAATCACATTCTTCGGCCTGCTTGAGGGCGTGATTTCCGGTATGGTTGCTACTCTCTTATTCTTTACTGTGCGTCTCAGCCGGCTAAACCCGATTGAATCCGTTTTTACCACGCGTGAACATCGGAGCAAGAAAGCCCGCACGGTCCCCGATCGAGCTATCCTTCTGGCGGAAAGTGCTCGGGTAAAGGTATACAAGCTTCAGGGATATATCTTCTTCGGTAGTGTTAATATTCTGTCCCGCCATCTTAAAGATTCTTTGGACAGCTCAGCACGACTTTTTTGCCTGATGATTGATTGTACCAACATCACCGGGTTTGACTTTTCGGCAGTAAACGTGGTGGCCCGATTAGTGAAGCAGGCAAATGCAATGGGTGTGCATGTGGTCTTCAGTGGCCTTTCAGAGAACTTGCGGGTCGGTCTGGAGCGAAACCTTCCATCTTCGGTATTTGGGGAGTTGTATCTGGAACCAAATATTGACCTGGGTATGGAGCGCTGCGAAGAGCTCATTCTCGCGGCGTGGAAAACAGATAAGGCGACGACGGGGCAACGACGGGCCTCATTATTTGAGAATACCGTCGAGCATCTTGAGCGCTATCTGGATCGACAGATTCATTTCGAGAACCTGATCGAAGGCCTTCAGCCGTGGTTGATCCCCCGACGTTATGCCACCATGGAAACCATTTCAGCACCCGGGGTCCCATACGAAGGCTTGCATTTGCTGATATCAGGTCTAGTCTCCATCTACAATTCCGATGGACTACGACTACGCCAGTGTCGCCCCGGTGATGCAATCTGGCCGACCCATCCATTGACCGAGACAGCGACGATTATTGTTGCAGACGAACCATGCCGCACAATGTTGCTCAAACCTGAGACCCAGCGTTGGCTGGAACAACACGAACAGGAATTGACCATAAAACTTTATCAGTATCTGCTCGCTGATAAATATCGGAACTGAACCAACCAAGGTTGTGCCTCAAGATTGAAGTTCAGCTATATCACACACAAAGGCACACCTACACCTTCACAAGAATACGGCAGTATGCGTGAAAGTATGCATCACAACGAGAATCATGCGGAATTTGGCCCTCCATCGAGCAATTCTTGTGGCCTAGAGCGTACCTAAGTGCGACTAAGACGATCTGAGCCGCCGCAAAGAATCTTGCCATATCTGCACACCAACAGCTACCAGACATCATCCCGCTTGGACCTGGGCACCTCCTTATCTTCACTCTGATGTGTCACATATTCAGTTTCCAGGGACTATGCTCACAAGATATCCCCGGTCATCGCCCCAAGCCTTTACTCCGATGCCCGGTGAACCCCATCGGTGGCGATCCGATCTCTAGAGGGGCGTAGTTCTCCACCAGCCAATCCTGCATAGATGGGATCGGGATCGCGTAGCGCCCGCCCTCCGTCAATTGCAGGATGCCGCAGTGCCGTGCCCGGCGAAACAACTTCTTGGTCGTAGCCTCCCCATATTCACGGGACAGGGATGACAGGATCGTCTCACGGGTCGTGCTCCCTCCAGTCGGAATATTCTCGAATACCCTTGCCAGACAATGCCGCTCCTCCTCGACAAAACCGGCCGCGCGCCTCTCATAGTACTTCGTCCGAAAGTCGAGTCCCGCATCCAAGACGGTGGATAGCCCATCTTTGGTCATGGTACCACCATGAGTGTGCAGGTATTCCACAGCGGGTCCCACATACGACAGGATGTGCTGGGGCCATCCGTGCGTTTCCTGCTCGATGGCATCAATCCACTCCTTGGGATCTCCTTTGGCTCCACCATCCTCCGTAAGCCAGTCGCGGATGATCGCCCGCTCCGCATCTTTGTCCAAGCTCCCCAGCTCTACAAAGCTCCTCCGCTCAAACCTCGAAATCCCCAAAGACTCAAAGGCATCCACGGTCGTGTCCAGCCCACCCACCAACAGGACGAGGGGGCGCCCCACATCGCCATTATGAATCGCCGTCAGGACCTCGCCCACGGAGAGCCGGATGTCAAGCTCACTGCTCAGATCCTCCAGCCGCTGCGCTTCATCCAGCTTAAGGAGCAGCGGGCCAACCCCACCCCGGAGCATATCTAGGACGGATACTGCACTCTGATCAATGACCAGTCCACCATCCACAAGAGACTTTCCGCCATACTGGGACGAACGTAATGCGCCTGGCCTCCAGAGAGGGAACATGCCGTCAATTCCCGCAATCCTCCATCCCGATTCCTGTGCATACCTCACACATTCAGATAGCAGCGCTGTCTTTCCCACTCCCGGGGGACCTTGAATCAGGAAAGTCCCGCCGGAGGCGTTATTACCGTAATGCTCCAGCAGACAATCAAAGTCCCCCAGTATCTTTTTTCGCCCATGGAAATGCTTTGCCTCCCCCCGGTCGATCACGGCGGGCGTTGGATGTGGCGAGCGGATGGGGGATCCGGGAGGCTGCATAATCGGCGGAGTTTTGTGCTTTTGTGTACTCACACGGGGCATGCGGGGTCCCTCGTGTTTTCACTCGAGGCTATAACACTATACAGTTATTATACAATCCGCCGGCTCCTTTAATCACCCTCCCACCACCTTGTAAGGGGTAGAGCAGGCGGGGCAGTTAACTGTTATGTCAATTCCGAGGAGAGGGACTCTGCTCTTCTTTTTGCATCTTGGGCAAGAAATGATTTGCTTGTCTAGTGCTGGGGGAAGATATCCAGCCCTCGGCGTTTTCCCTGCAGGGATCTGCCATAGGCTACCTGCCTTATCCAACACCTTAACCACATTCATGATAGGAGCATTGAAAAACTCCTTCCCGGGATTCAGCCGGGAGTCTTTCATTGTCTGATGCACATATTTCTCGGCTTTCAGACGATTGGATACATGGACAAAGTATGCGAGCCGGAAATTTTGGTACACAGATGTCGACGTGCTCAGTCCCTCAATTCGCTCCGAAGGAGATACCCGGGTTTGCCCAATTTTGAAGACAGTATCTACAAAACACGGATTCCATGCTACATACACCCATCCGAGGTGTTTGTATTCACGACGGCGCTTATCAAACGATTTAAGATTGAGACTGCTCAACGCCTCCGCTAAGTGGAAAGCCCCACGCGAATTTATGATCTCTTCCGTTAATCCTTCATCCCTCATATTTGACTTATACCTGGATTGCCTACAAACGGTGGCTGTGAGCGGTTTGTTACCCTAGTGCTTTTGCTGGTGCGACACTGGAAGTGTTCTCCTCGGTAGATTGCTGGTGTGGGTGTGGCAGCGTGTTGATGCGATGGGGCGAATCAACACGGTGGTACTGAAGATCAAGCTTCATCCTTTTCAGCAACCGATTCTTTCGTGGTATCTGGTGTCCCGTTGGTCGCAGTCTGGGACTCTTTCTCATTCTTCGGAGATTCCTTCGCAGCAGGTTTAGCAGCGTAATCTGTCTGATAAAAACCACTGCCTTTGAAAATAAATCCAGTTCCTCCACTAATGAGTCGCTGCACCGGTTGACCGGTTGTCGGGCAGTGCGTAAGCCGGTCTGCAGTGATTGGCTGTAAGATCTCGAAGACAGTTCCATCAGCCCGTCTATAGTCGTAAGTCGGCATACAGGTTGTAAGTACGGTTAGGACAGCGGCTGCGAAAGCTCAAACGTGATGATTGTTCCGTATCCTATTCGGGCAACGTCCAGAAAAATGCCTCATAGACCGCATCTGCAACCGATCCCCGAATGCCCCTGAATCGTTCGTACTCGTCCCTCGTCGGATAGACACGGTTGGTGAGCAGAATTATCCAAACCTCTGAATCAGGATCAATCCACAGGGAAGTTCCAGTAAAACCAGTATGACCATAACTTCGCGGACCGAAGTATTGACCGGCGGAAGACGGCTCATCATTCAGGTTTCGCGTATCCCAGCCCAGTGCGCGTGTACTGAATGAAGTATCCGCCACAGTCGTAAAGAGATCAATTGTTTGAGGTTTCAGAAATTCCTTTCCAGAGAAATTTCCTCGTTGTGCCATCATCTGAGCAAACCGTGAGAGATCCAATGCTGTGGAAAAAAGCCCGGCATGGCCAGCTACCCCTCCCAGTGTCCAAGCGGTTTCGTCGTGTACCTCCCCCTGTATCAGGCGATTACGGAAGTAGTCATCCAATTCAGTAGGTACGACGGTGAGATCCGGTGTGCCTGTACCACGAAACCCTGTGGATGTCATACCAAGCGGTCCGAAAATATTTCGATTACACCATTGATCAAAAGGTTCTCTCGTGATTGATTCAATGGCTAATGCAAGCGAAATCATGCCAAAATCACTGTAGAGGTACTCTTCTCCTGGTTCTGAAAGAAGCGCGGTCGTGAGTATGGAATCCAGTACTGCTTCGCGGGTAACAATACCGTCGAGGTAGAATGGCCGCCAGGCAGGCAGCCCGCTTGTATGTGTCAAAAGATGGCGTACGGTAATGGAGCGTCTCTCAGGTGTGTTGTATGCGTTCAAGTAGTGAAATACGGGTGCCTCTATATCTAGCCGACCCTGCTCGTAGAGGATCATAGTTGCTGTCGTTGTGGCAACGACCTTGGTCAGGGATGCGAGATCAAAGAGTGATTCCAGTTCCATACGCCGTTGGGCAGCGTATGTATATGTACCATACTCAGTCATTTTGACCACATTTGCTCCCTGTCCTACGGACACTACCGCGCCAGGAAAGGCTTGCGCATCAATGAAATCCATGACCAGCGAATCAATACGCTCAAGTGCAGCCGGATTAACGATGACGGGGGTGTTGACAGGTGTGCGGGGGTGTTCTATAGCGGGGGGAACACGTCTTGGGCTGACATAACCCCAGCCTGACGGGCCATTTTGGACGGTTTCTCTAGCCGACTGGCAGGCACTTAGGGTCAAAATTGCGATAGCGAGAGTGTAAAAATTCCAACGCATCCTCATGATTATTTGATATCCGTAGAGATAGTAGTATATTCAGACAGGATTCGCTCACAAAACTTGATGTAGATGCCAAAGATAACGGTTTCTGGGTATGGAATTTTCGAAATTGAAGAAGGACAGCGGTTGGTAAATGCGCTGGAAGCAAATGGAGTTGATATTGGACACCGTTGCGGTGGGTATGCACGCTGTACGACCTGTCGAGTGGAGATCAGCGAGGGGGAGCCTGAGGTCATTTCTCGAGCGGAGCAGGAAAAATTAGCAGATCGTAATCTGTTTGGGGAGGTAAGGTTAGCTTGCCAAATTCTTGTGGAGCATGATATGACGCTTAGGCCATTAATGACCGTTAGCGAGATGGGATGGTCCGATCCGGGCCCGGATCCTGAGGAAACTGTTACTCCCATCCCTGACTGGATTGAGCGATCCTGAGACGCAATATAGAGGGTATCCGTTAAGAGGACATCGTTTCACAGTCGGTTGCCAAATTTAAAGGTGTAACTACGAAATATTCACAATTGGTAGGCATGCTTTTTGCGGACAGTATGTAGTCGCTTTGAACTATTACATTTGGATTAGGTATCCAGTAGCGGAATGGTAGGCGACTACAACCAGATACAGGATTAATCACATACGATCAGTGTAGCGATGGCCAAGTTCGTACTCGTATTTCAAAGATGGTTGATTTGCTTTTTAGCCGGTGGTCTCTTGGCCGCATCCGTCGTGATGGCACAGGGTACGGCTACCTATGAGTTGACCTTCACCCCAACCTGGAGTGCCTCGACACATCCGAATGGCTTTCCACCCAACCCTCATTTTTCCGGGCTAATTGGAGCTACTCACAGTGATGCTGTGCACTTCTGGCGTACCGGGGAAGTTGCGACGGATGGCATTAAGCAAATGGCTGAGCTTGGGGCTAAGGGGGCGTTTCGTAGCGAAATCAACCAAGCAATCAACGCATCGAACGCGGATGCTATCGTGGATGCGTCGGGGGTTAATTCCCCCGGTGTTCGAAAAACAACCTTCGAGGTCCGCCCGCCTTGGAATTTTGTGACGGTCACATCAATGCTCGCCCCGAGTCCTGACTGGTTCGTCGGTGTATCTGGTCTGGATCTGCTGGATGGGGATATGAACTGGATTGATACGCTGGAAGTAGAGCTGTTCGTTTACGATGCAGGAACTGACAGCGGATCCGACTACACATCACCCAATCAACCCACCAGCCCGAGAGAGGAAATCAGACGTATACAGGAGGCGCCGTTCCTAGTGAGTGGGGTAGTAAAACCGGTGGGCACTTTCCGGTTCGAACTGAAAGAAGTAGAACTTCCCTCGGCCGGCTACTTCAGCGTTGGCGGAACGGAAATTTTGGATGCGAATGGACAGCCTACGGTAATCAAGGGCATGGGTCTTGGCGGCTGGCTATTGCCGGAAGGTTATATGCTCCATATTTCAACGAGGAGTCAACCAACAGACGGCCCCACCGGAATCCGGAACCAAATGATTGATCTCATTGGTGAACGGGGGACGGACGAATTTTTCGAGTTGTTCAGGGAGAAGTACGTGCAGGAGAAGGATATTGCTAAGATTAAGGAGTGGGGATTCGATCATATTCGACTGCCCTTTCATTACCGACTGTTTTACAATCCTGAGCTTGATACTTGGGAGGAGGATGGTTTTGAACTGCTAGATATGCTCCTGGAATGGTGTCGAAGGCATGAAGTAAATGTGATTCTTGATATGCACGCGGCGCCAGGCGCTCAGAATGAAGGCGGGATTTCGGACAGTGATGGTGAAGCGCGGCTTTGGACTGAACCAGACAAGTATTGGCCGCAGACAATAAAGATCTGGCGTGAAATTGCTAGACGCTACAGTGACGAACCTCTGATCATCGGGTATGATCTTATTAACGAGCCCACAGTCCCCGACGAAATCGCTCGGAGTCTGGCCAATCTTTATACTCGGATCATCGACGCAGTACAACCGATTTCTCCCAACCACCTGTTTTTCCTGGAAGGCAATTGGTGGGCGACGTCATTTGACGAACATCTGCGTAGCATTCCGCAGCAAAGAGGAAATGTGGTCTACTCGTTTCATCACTATTGGAAGGGAGCAGATCAGGGCGCTATCCAGTACCTGCTAAGTATGCGGGATGAGGACCAAGTGCCTCTCTATCTGGGCGAGACTGGTGAAAACTCAAACTCCTGGTTCTATGCACTCACGAAGGTGGCGGAGGAACATCGTATTGGAATCAATTGGTGGACGCATAAAAAAATCGAAACCACGACTAGTCCACTCAGTGCGCCGTTTGCACCCGGCTATGCTGAGGTAACTAGGTATTGGCGCGGTGACGGGCCAGAGCCATCTGGTGAGGTTGCGTACAGGGGTCTCATTGGAATGGCTCATTATCTGGATTTGGATTCCGCTCGCGTGAATCGCGGCTTATTGGCTGCGCTCTTTGATCCAGAGTTCGGAACTGTACAAAAGCCATTCAAGGAGCATGAGGTTCCGGGTATCATCAATGCTGCTGACTATGATCTGGGGAATCAGGGAGTGGCATACCAGGATTCGGATCACTGGGCAGTTACGGGAAACGCTGGAGGGGGCAACAGTGGACGGGAGTATCGCAATGATGGTGTGGACATTGAGCCTTCCACGGATCCAAACGGGTTTGCTTACAACGTGGGATTCACTGAACGGTTTGAGTGGCTGGAGTTCACCTTGGATGTTTTGCACGATGGAGTCTACGAGATTGATGTTCGGGGTGCCAGCCAAAGCGGGGGGGATCGGACTGGTTCAGATATCCTCTTCTCTCTTGACGGAGATCGTATCGGAGAGGTAGAAATAGGCAACACGGGCGGTTGGCAGCAGTGGGTTACGGAACAGGCGCGTACGCCTGAACTAAAGGCCGGCACCCAACGCATCCTCCGGGTAAGTTTCGCGGATCGGGAAGTCAATCTGAACCGAATGACCTTCCGCCTAGTGTCCACCACTCAGCGGGAAGAAGCAGATGAGATACCAGCCGAGCCCGAGTTGCTTGCGACCTACCCGAATCCGTTTACAGAGGTTGTCCATATATCATTTTCCACCCCGGAACCAGTCACGGCAACTGCCGTGCTGTATGACATGTTGGGGCGTCAGGTGTATCAGGCAGATGATGCGACTTATAGCGCGGGGAGCCACGAGATATCCTTAACGCTGGATTTGGCGTTAGCACCAGGAGTTTACGTTTTGCGATTGAAACTTGATGGGCCGGGGTTGTCAAAAACCATTACGCGTCCACTCGTTGCTACGAAATAGGTCAGTGTCAGATCAAGGCCGGGCCGGAGTCTTGATGGAGGGTACTCTGATGCGGAAGTGATTCCCATTTTAGGCCAATTGACCGGATTCCCGCTCAAATTCGCCATTTTCCCTCCGAAAGTTTACAGATTGGCCCACCAACCCGGGAGATCGGAAGGTATAGAGCGTATTTAGGTGTATGGCCTGTGGTCATGCGGCCAGAGCAAGCAAATACAGAGCTGTGCTATTCCCAATCCGCATATCGCCCCCTTGGGCTCACATCAATCACGACGACATGAATTTTTTCACTAAGGGGCGGATCAAGTTGCTTTTCAAGTAGGCTTTTTAGTTCTTCCGGCCCGTTTGGGATGAGTCTTCCCTCGGTTTTCTCTGGTGCTATGACTTTCATATATCTGATCCCAAACCAAAATACTAGATAGATCCCGAAACCGTCAGCTTCGGGATTTCGGGTATAATTGGCCACGAGTTGCTCGGAGATTCCGCGCCAGATGTCGCGATGATAAGTTTTTTTAATTTCTATTGGAATTGCAAGATCAGAGCCGAAGGACACGCGAATATCTGCCCTTTTTTCATCCGCGTATCGCCCTTCTGATTGCGCATCAATCCGATATTTTTTGAGCATTTCGTTCAGATCTGATAGCAGTGCATCGCGGCAGTCATTTTCGTGTTGGGGGCCGATTAAAGTTTTCTGATCCCGGTACCAGTATTGGCGCCAATCATTGGTTGATCCCTCACGTATTTGGTCTGCCAATTCTTCAAGGACATCAGTCGTCAGAGCGGCAAGGTCAGCGGCACTTGCAGGGGGACCACCCTGGAGTGCATTTTGAATTTTTTCTAGGTTGAGGTCAGATCGTTTGGCTGCGCGGAGCTTCCGGCCTTGCTCTTGCTGGGCTCTTGCAATTTCTGGCTTCCAAGCAGTCAGATCGGGATCAGCGGCCAACGAGGCAAGCGCCTCCACTGCGTCGTCGTCGCTACGTTCGGCAAGCTTCTGGATCCATGGGGTAAGAAGTGACAAGAATTTATTCCTATTGATCTCCTTCTCACTGAGAGAGTGTGGGCCGTCCCGGAAACCGGGGCGTTGTACCCATTTTCCAAGTGCCTGGATGAGTTGGGACATCTCTTCAGGACTCCAGTCGTCAGCGCTTTTCAGGATGAAGTTTCCACCGTCCGGTACAAAGAAACCAAGTACACGACGTATCCGAGACTCGTGACCCGCTGAAAGAAACTCTCCCAGTAGCGGAAGACAGCGGTCTCTGGCAGCATGTACTCCTGCACAAAGCCACTGGGCTCGCTGGGCTATGTCCATATTTTTACGATCCAGTCGTTTTAGGACAATCTTCTGTAATTCTTCAGCGGACATGTCGCGGGCCAGAATAGTACTCCAGAGAACGGCCCGAAGAGATTCCAATTGCCGCTTGTTGCATCTGGTGGGGAAAACCGCGAACATTCGGCTCACAGCCAATGGTGCTATTTGAGCATATGTCTCGTCAAAGGCCATTTTGAATAGCTGCTGCCTTGGTGGTTCCTTGGCGCGAACACATGCATTGTGAACTGAGACCAGCGAATCAGCCACGGCCTCTGGATAGTGTTTTAGAGCCTGCTCATACCATGGCGGGAGGTTATTTTCATTGAAAATGAAGAAGTTTTGTGAAGTTTGGCGGCGAGGTAAATCAGTAAAAAGGTAAAACCCTATTGCCCTCCGCCTTCCTTTTTCAGACAAGCGGTCTAGTATATTCTCGCTTTCCTCCTCCATTCCCGCGAGAAATGGAAACGCAAAGAGGGATATCTTGCTGCTTTCGTAGAGTTGGGTAATCTGGTCAAGGTCCGGTAAGTCGTCTCGATCCAACAGGCTACGAAATCCTGCCAAAGCTACCTGTACGAGGCTCACATCACCGTCCAAATAGGATTCCAAATAATTTTTCGGCTCTCCACCCTCTGTGGCAAAACCATCGAAGTAGATTGTGGCAAGATCGTGGAGCAGGGTAGGTGAACAAGTTCCTGTTGCTAATTCGGCTTTTTGCCGACGTATATGCTCAAGTTCTTTCCGTTTCTGTTCAAGGAAGGTGTTGCTGGATTTCTCTTGTTCCTTTGCCCATTTGGCTTGCTCCGCTTTGAGTTGGTTGTTGGCACTGATTCGTCTGCGGTTCCATTCGCACAGGCTTGGTGTGCCAGATACCGCCTGCGCCACTTCGTCGTCAGACAGCGGATATCCCCATCCTTCCTGTTCCCTGACGGACCAGCCTGCAAGCTTCTCGGCCGCTTTTGGGTGGGAGTTCCAGATCTCTCCGGCGTGGGTGAGACACCATGAACGAAATCCGGCAGGTGCATCTTTCCCTACGAACTTAAGACCTATCCGGTGGTTGTGTCGCTCATTCCCAGATTTGGATTCCCGTTCAATCAGTCCGTGTTCAATGAGTCCAAGCTGGAATGATTCTCGCTCATTCAACCAATTACGGATTACTTCATTCGCCTTATTGTTGCTCCGACTGTGTACTCGATCCAAACTATGTATCGGGAGCAACTGAGATGTGTCAAAACCAAACTCAACCAATTTGAACCACCTATATAGGTCTGGGATGGATAGTTCATCTCCCAACAAGTTCAGTCCTCGTGCAAGGAGCTTAAGAACAGTATACGCCAATCTGTTATCTGCCAACTTCGGAATCACTTCAGAAGCACGATCGCAAAGAGAATCAAGCAGATCTCCGATTTGATTTTTCTGTGACTTATCTGATAGATGATCCCAGAATTTTAAGTAGACGTTGCAGCCATATGCAAGGGTTCCGTTTACGAGGTAATCCCATATTTCCGAAGGTTGTAATTCGCTGGGATACAAGAAGTCCAATAGATCACCCCTCAGATCATTCTTTTTATCTTGCAGGCGATTTTCTTTCAAATCTGCGAGAATCTTTTGAAGGACTGCAGGCCGATTTGGATTTCTGGTGAGTGTTCGGTTCAGTGCACGAAGCGCCTCGCGGCGTACAGATCGATCCCAGCTAGAATCATAGACGATTTTCCGCAGGTTTTTGCAGTCAATTTCTGATGGGGTTTCTGAAGTTTTCTTCCCATCTACATTCACACCGTATTGTCTCTGCGAAACGCCTTGAAGGAGATAATAAACAAGGTTTTGCCTGCTATCTGAGCGTTCAGGCGAATCCGTCAATTCCCAGACGAATGGTGTGCCTTGATGACCAGCCAAAGCTTCAAGAGCGGCTGCAGAAGGCCAAGTGTAGGTGAGATCAATGCTACGCTCAAGATTATTGAGCAATTCTCGCCGTTCCTCGTGGCTGAATCTACTCGTATCGCCGTTGAGAGCCACGGCAACTGGATCTGCATGAATTAAAGCTGTTCGTGCTTCGGGATTAAAGGCAGCGAGCCAAGCCGCAAGTCCCCGGAGATCAGGAAAGGGGATTCCGTCATGCCCCGTGAGAAGAGCCAAGACCCGTCGCACGCTCAAGCCATCCCGGATCTTTTTGTCCAGATATCGGCCCGACAGAAATTCGGCGAGGAGTCGATGGATTGGAGCCCGACAGTCAGGATTCCCCTGAAAGAGCCCCGAACTAAAAGCTGTGAGAAGTGCAGAAGAATCTTGAGTCTCCACGTCTCGCAAAGTGAGAAGCTCAGATTTTTGTATATCATGCGCGGACCAACCAGACTTATTTGCAATCAACATGAATGCAGAAAGCTGACCGGCTGCGCTTAGGACGGCTTCGGGTTTCGGAAGTGTTTCGGGTAAGCGAGCGTAGTGGTATTCAGGGTTCTGTTCCTGTATGAGTTCCTTGCAAGCATTTTCGAATGTCTTAGTTGGGCTGTTAGACCAGCCGCCGTTTTTCACGGATTTATGCAGTACGGCGAGTAACTGTGGATTCCCGAGAAAGGCCTCCATATGATGCTCATGAGCCTGCTGAATAAATGCATTGGCTTCCTTCTCAGAAATAATTTTCCGAATGTCGTCGTACTTCAACGGATTCAGTTGCAGTACCGGTATATCTTCAGCGTCTGAGAGTGTGGCAAGTTCTTTTCGATCTCTGGCTCCCAACCAACTGATAGAGCGGCACGATAGACGAAATTGGGGATTCCCCAAGACTTCAAGGCGTTCGATGATTTTATCCAGCGCAACTCTTGGATCCCCGCTTCCGATACGTACCTCATCAAGTCCATCAATAAAAAGGGGGCCTTTTCGCCAGTTAGGATGACTTTTTAGATTTCGGTTGATGAATTGGCGCGCAGGGATTGTGGGATTAGCATGAACCCGGCCAGCTTCTTTCTTGAATTCTGTTGTCTTTCCCATCCCCGGCTCACCCAGAAGTACATAACCGTGGTCAGATTCGAAGTCGCTTAGCGATAGCTCCTCATTCCCAAGACGTTGATCGTCTCTTGGTTCCATCAGGCAAACCGTACGTTTCACAATCGGTGTCATAGTTCCTCAATCCATTCGTCGGCGGTAAATGAAAAAAATTCGTTGAATGGAACGTCGGTTGGCACCACCATTGTTTTGGCATTTGGAAAGCGATCTTTGAATCCGTCCAGTCCACGACGTGATCGTACATTTTTGCTTTTTACCTCCACACCCACTAGATGTGGACCGCGTGAGATGACGAAATCAACTTCATGCGTACCACTTTTATGACGCCAAAAGTGAATTCGGGTCCCGGTATTGCGAGTATTATATAAATGTGCACCTACTGCGCTTTCTACGATACGTCCCCAAAAGCGTCGATCAGCCTGTGCCTCCTGAAAAGAATAACTGGAGGTAGCCGTCATGAGTGCTGTATTCAAAACATTAAGTTTTGGGGAGCGGGTTCGCCCAAGGTGTGGAGATGGTGTATATGGAGTTAGAGCCACCACTAAGCCTGCGTCGGATAGTAGATCCAGGTAATTCGCCAGAGTCGTTGCGTTTCCCGCATCCTGAAGTTGGCCGAGGAGCTTATTATAGGATACAAGTTGGCCTGAATAGCTTGGTGCGAGGTTAATTAATTGGCGCATCAGAGCAGGTTTTCTGATACGTGTGAGCCCCATAATGTCTCGGTCAATGATGGGTGTTAAAACCGAATCAGAAATGTATTCTCGCCATGCAGAAAGACTAATACGTTCTGATTGATCATTGAAGGGACTGGGATAGCCGCCAAAAAATATAAATTCCTCAACCGTCAGTCCGAATGCCTGTATCATTTCTCGGGGTGACCAGTGGGTAACCCTAATGGTATCGAAACGACCAGCAAGGCTTTCATTCTGTCCAACCAGCATTCGCCAAGCGGCTGACCCTAAAATCACCACACGAAGAGGATACCCCCTCCTGCGATCTGTATCCCAGAGCCCTTTCATAAGGTTTGACCAGCGTGGAACGATCTGAATTTCGTCAAGAAACATCACTAAGCCTTGCTTTGACCGAAGGGAAGCCCTGCGGGCCTGCTTCCATATTTCGGCAAGTATCTGTTCATTGGGTGGAGCCCCAGTTCGTACTTTACGGCTGATCTCTGGTATTCCAAACCGGTCAGACTCACCGGAATCTATGTCGTCCATAGGTATGTACCAGCATGGAATTTTTGATTCAATCAGTCTCTGGCGGACCTGAAGGGCAATCGTCGTTTTACCAACTTGTCGGGGACCAGTGATGGCGACAATGCGCATGTTTGCCCCCCTTGACACCCGTTTGAAGAGACGATTTACATGGGGGCGCTGATACATCGTAACATCCATATTTATCTATTGAATAAACTCGTTCAATATAGTATAAATTCTGTTGAACGGTGTTCCAACTGGGGAACCGCCTGTCTGAGGTGGGGCACAAGGAGGGATGTTTTTCAGGTCTGCGCCGGCTTGGTTTACCGGTGCGTTCTTGGTTAGTTGCCCCGGGGGTAGCGATTTAATGCCCGCTACTTTCGGGGTTTTTTTGCCCCTTGATGGCTGTTTATGTTCGGTAACCACAATTACCGAATATTACTGTCCAGAGTGCGATGGCGTGTCTGGAGCCGCTTATTTTTCCATCAGATGTCGCGCTCTTTTCTTCCTCAGGCACTGCTTGTGCTCAAACCACGGGACCGGAATATCTGCCGAACCGCTTGCGCCCGAGCTCATTGGCGCCATCCGGGTGTTGATCTCGCCGGAAACCGCCCGCGCCTATTCGCGCCCCATGCCGACCCGGCTTGACGGGCGTGAGCTCTCGGACCGGCTGTTTGCCGAGTACCTGGAGGAACTCCTTACCGTCGGTTGCCGGTCCGCCTCCCGGCGCTCCGGTCAACCGCTCCGCCCTGTAGCACCTACGTTGATTGTCCTAGTAGTAGCGGCCGCACGCTTCGTCTATCGCCTAGTGGATGCCGAATGCCTGCTTGGCCCGCTGATCGACCGCGCCCTT
Source organism: Rhodothermaceae bacterium bin80 (assembly GCA_002238805.1). Taxonomy (GTDB): domain Bacteria; phylum Bacteroidota; class Rhodothermia; order Rhodothermales; family Bin80; genus Bin80. The sequence continues at coordinate 32,287 of MPNB01000009.1, forward strand.
GATGGGATTCGTAATGAGGCTCGGGTGCGTGGTACTGGCTAGGTTGACGGCGTGGGATTCCGTGAGTCCGACCTGTCCGCGGCCCTTACTGCCAAGTGCGAAAGCCCGCCCGCTCCGTCGGCGGCCCTCCGGGATGCGGCTATGATTGCTCTGGCGTCCGATTGCCTACTTCGGATTTCTGAGCTCTGCGGGGTCCGTCTGGCCAGCGACAAGTTCGTGTGAAACTTTCTTTTTCAAACGAACTGTCGCCAAACAATCAACATTAAATAACAAGCGACCGGGCCTAGATAGACTGAAAAACCCAGCAAAATCAATGATATAGGAGAGGAAAGGCCCAATTCAGGTGCAATGAGCAGGGATTGAGCTGGGACAGTTCGGTGGGAACATCAGAACGGGATACGATGCTATAATAATGGGATACTGTTCAAAAGTTCACGATGAAATATGAATACAGGCGTAAAAAGGCAGTTTTTAGGCCATATTCATGGGATTTTATGTGAAATTGGGTCTGGCTAAAACTCCCCGGAAATTCAGGCTAGGAGCGGCTGACTTTCAGTTTCATGCGCGTTCCTGAGACACATCGGCTTTCCATTGCCCGGCGGACAACCTGGTGGTGGATATGATTGACCTAGTGCGTCCGCACCTGCGTCACGGGATTGCCTGATCGTGACCGGTTTTATCGGACCAGAACCATTTTCCCGGTTTGACTTTGACCAAGGGCTGTGATTCGGTAGTAATAGATTCCCGAAGCCAAGGAAGAACCATCAACAGAAATCGCATGTTTGCCCGGGATGAAATGGCGTTCAATCGCATGCACCCGGCGACCTGTAATGTTAAAGATATCAATTTCTACCAGTGCTGATCTTTGAATCCTGAAACTGAGGTCAGTCCTATTGGAAAACGGATTCGGAAAATTAGAGTAGTGCGTCAGAAGTTCAGCACGCGAGGGAAGGTATTCCTCCTCTACTATATCCAGAGAGCCAACTCCGTCGTAATTGATAATAAATGTCCTTCCCCTATCTGCAAATAATGTATCAGAGGTCAAGTATGCGGAATCCTGTCCTTCATGCTTGCATGCGAGACAAATGGGAGGAGGAGTGTATTTGGTCATGTGCATGTAATCCTCGGTAAAAAAGCCACTGATCAAAAGTCCTCCTGAGGGATTGATATCCATGTCCAATATGACCTGGTTGCCTGGCCCTCCAAAATGTTCCGCCGTGACAAACTCCCCATTGGGGTCGTAGTACGCTACGAAGGCATCGGTAGGGTGATGAATCCCACCTGGGGGAAGATCTGAAGAGTCTAGTCGAAAGTCAGTCGTGTGTATTGTGTGCCAGAATCGCCCAGCCACATACACCGCGCCATCTGGATCTACGAGGAAATGGTCCACCGTGCCACCGTAACCTGTCCTACCGGGTAAAGGACGAAGGATGTCTGTGATTGAGTATGTTGGATTCCCAAAAATTGAGTACCCACGTTGCCGATGTACTTGCGCCGTCTGTGTAGTCCTACCGTACTGATGCCAACTAGGCGCATGTGTCCGTTGAACGAACAACTGGTCTGGATCTTCACCTAGATAGAAATGACTTTCATTAGTATAATTTTTGTAATCCTGCACATCAAACCACCGAACATCCCCGTCGGTGGTAAGTGATACCAGCACCTGCGCATTCGCCGAGAGTACCAAAGTGTCAGAAGTGGCTCCAGCGAACGTAGCACCTGCGCGAAATAATGCAAGGAGGTATATATTCCCTTCTGAGTCCGTTTGGAGTCGTCTCTGTTCATATAACAAATAGATTGGTGAATACATGTATGCATTTCCACCAATGGAGCGCGTCCATAGAAGTTCTCCGTCTGCGGAATACTTTGCCAGAAAGACGACTCTCTCGTTAGGAGACATCAACATATGCGGTCCAGCAAACAAGGTGTCAGCAAATAGACCTGTTAAGTATACATTTCCTTCTGCATCTGTATCAAGTCCTGTGATACAGCCGTTCAAAGCGTATCGATCCTCAAACAAAGAGTCAATTGAAGAACTGATCGTTTGGCTCCACTCTGGAACGCCGTCCAGACTGTAAGAGGTAACGGAGATTCCACCTCCACAAAATTGTTTATACGGAACAATGGAATCGTAGTAAATGGCATCATCGTTAAGGCCGGTGATGCCTACTGGTCCTCTGATTCCAGTCGCCAATCCCATGCCGATTGCCTCAGGGCGACGAGGTTCAGGGATGAGACTCTTGTGTATACCACGTATCCAATCGGGCTCACCAGCGTGGTCAATGCTGATCAGGTAACTGTGACTCGGTGACCCATGCCAACAACGTTCGCACTCATCCAGATTCGGGCCGCCTCGTTTCGAGGAGAATGTACCATGAACTGTAACAGAATCATCCGTAAAGCCATAACCCGTGACATAAACGTTCCCGATATCATTGACGACCAAGTCCCCAAGCGTCCAGCCCCTCATAGGGGTCTCTATTTGCACCGTCCAAGCTTGTGCAGCCGAATGTTGCTGCACGAACAATATCCCTACAGCAAAGAACATCACACTCCAGTACTTAACAAAAATGTTCATTATCACTGTTGGACTGTGTCCTCGGCAATGAAGTTGATCAAGTGTGTTTGACAAAAATTAGGGAATCATAAAGAAAGGTGAAACTAAATCCGTAACTTTGCGCATACATCAATAATACGCACCCGCATCGGTGCGATTGGGGAATGGGAGGTGTCCGTCGGGTCGGATCCTCCGGTACCTGGACGTGTTTGTGTACTTCGAAAAACAGAGGAAGCGGCCCGTAAGAAAATTCGCAAGGACGCCCAAAACCATGGGACAAAGCCCTTGGAACAAACGCTACGCTTTGCACGCTATGTAATTGTATTTACCACATTTCCGGCAGATCAATTTTCTGCATCGCAAGTACTTGATTGGTATCGGCTGCGGTGGCAGGTTGAACTTGTATTCAAACGATTCAAATCGTTGGCTCAATTTGGCCATCTACCGAAATATGACCAAGAGAGTGCGAAGGCCTGGCTCTATGGAAAGCTTCTTGTGGCACTGCTCACGGAAAAAAATCGTTTGTCATGCGCGAACTTTTTCCCCTTGGGGCTACCGCATTCCAGAAGAGTCCTTGGAAGGACTTCAAGTTCGCCTTGAATCAGGTGATTCGGGCGATTGAGCCCCCCTGTGGCCCGGAAGCCATGATCCAAGACTGGGAAGCGATCTCGAATGGACTCAAAGAATCTACCCGTAAAAGAAAGGTCCAGATCGAAAAATATTTTTCCAAACAAACAAGTTAGCGCTTATGGGGGAAACCCGGGTCCCTACCGGTCTGAACACTTTCAGCAGTTGCGATGGCATACCTTGCCGGAATATTGAAGCTGAGCTTTTCCGCTACATTCGGAATTGGGGCTTCAGCTTTTTAAGTGGGTTGGGTGTCAGAATTAGGATGAACAAGTATGTGCTGGAATAGATTCTGGATAGATTTCGTTGTTATCTTGGCTACGTTTTTGTGACGAAAATCAATCAACAATCATTACCAACGATGGCCCTACGTGTTCAAGATATTAACCATCTCTTAGGGATTGAATCTCCTTGGGAGGTATCGGAGATCAAGCAAGATAAAACGGCTTATACGGCAGAGATTCATGTAACCTGTTCGGAGGGTTCGGTTCTTCGCTGTCCTGCGTGTAACAAAGTTTGCCCGGGTTACGATCATCGTCGCCGGCAATGGCGCCATACGGATATTTGCGAGTATCGGACGACGGTGGTTGCGGAAGTTCCTCGGGTGGAATGTTCGGAGCATGGGATCAAGACGGTTTCGGTACCCTGGGCGGATGCGCGCGTGCGTTTTACAATGGCTTTTGAAGCGAAGGTTATTGACTGGTTGCAGGATGCAACCAGTATTTCGACGGTGGCCTCCCGGCTGGGCGTCAGTTGGACGATGATCGCCAACATCATGGATCGCTCGGTAAAGCGAGGACTTGCCCGTAAAGAGACGCAACCGGTTCCCCATATATGTGTGGACGAGACCTCGTACAAAAAGGGTCATAAGTATATCACGGTGGTTTCGGATTCCCAAACGGGCACGGTGCTGTTTGTCAAGGAAAAACGCACGCATACGAGTCTGGATGCCTATTATGCGGGCTGTTCGGCTGAGCAACTGGAAGCGATCGAGAGTGTGAGCATGGATATGTGGCCCGCCTATATCAAGTCCACGAAAAAACATGTTCCAGATGCGGTATCCAAGATTTCATTTGATCGTTTTCATGTGGTGAAAAAGATTTCAGAGGGGGTGGATAAAGTCCGTCGGCAGGAGAACCGAGAATTGCGGAAAGCGGGCATTGATGATCTCGTCGGAACCAAGTACGACTGGCTCACCAATCGGGAGAATATGTCTGCCCGACAAAAGAAAAGATTCCAGCAATTAAAGAAAAGTTCGCTGAAAACGGCGCGTGCATGGGCCATCAAGGAATTGTCCCAGAAATTGTGGCACTATGTCAGTCGTACCTGGGCCCTCAAGGGCTGGAAGCGCTGGTTATCCTGGGCCATGCGTTGTCGACTTGAACCCATGAAAAAAGCCGCCAAGACGGTTAAGAATCATCTATGGGGAATCATAAATGCGATCGTTCTAAAAGTTAGTAATGGCCCAGCTGAAAGCATAAATAGCCGCATCAAAACCATTAAAGTTCGTGCGCGTGGATTCCGAAACACAAAGCGGTTTGCCAATGCAATTTACTTCTATCTCGGAGGACTGGATCTGTACCCCGAAGGCCTCCAAAAACAGGCTCCCCACTCATAAAAGTGAAGAGCCACGGAATTAATGCCTGCTTCGGGCCGGACCCCTGAAGCAGATACCCTCCTCGGATGCGATTTTTGGGACGAGGGCAGCGCGAAACGTAACCCTCTGTAGGACTGGACTGCACATGAGGGATGGGTAGACCTGGAATCTACCTCAACCAACCCGGAAACATGCGAAAATCATCTCGCTTGTAGTCCCAATCGGGAAGGCGAACTCGCAGATTCCGGCTCACACCGGAAATCCTGACTCCGCACAACCAAAGACGCATCTTGTAGCCTTGGGAAAATTCATGATGAATAATATGGGTTACCCCCGCGATACGCCGGTAACCCTGGATCGTGACGGCTAAACCGACCAGCACATGGGTGCCCAGCACGTAGCAGAGCTGCAACCACAGGTGCACCACCTCCCCTCGTCGGAAATCACGAGCATGCAGGTATCCGGACGCCTCCTCCCAGGACGCAGGAGCCTCCTCTAATTGTGCCTCGGGGGCTTCCTGCACCGGTGACGGTGTAGCCGCAGGCGGTGCGGGGGGATCAGGGGCAGGAACACGCGCAGTCAACATTCGCAGCACATCCGCGTAATGGCGTACAAGTTTCAAGTGGAGGTCCTGAGCCGAAGTGTTACCTCGTGGAGTAGGCTCCGGAGTAGAAAAATGTTGAGAATTCATGGAATGTGATATAAGTTGAAAGTGTTATATCACGCTCCCTTTAACCAACTAACATTGGAGCATTCCCGGAATAGCCAGCCAAAATATATTTTTTGATGTAAATTCACGAAAAACATAGCACCGTGTAAGCTCTACCTGATCAAGGAGAGTCCTACTATACCAGCCGTGTGAGTTGAGAGGCTCACGCACGATTCTGTGAGAGCCAGAGGGTGAAATTCCCTCCGGCTACTTGACATCCCATATGCTATTGATTTTCCTGACTCAGATTGCCTGAATTTGTGGAGGCGTTTTGGCCCTGAGGCGTTAGAGTCGGTGGTGTCATGAATAATCTGAATGAATTAATGCGTACGCTGTCTCAGTACGAGTTGCTGAGAGTTGTTGAGCGAGAAGCTAAAGACCTGGAGCTTAGCGTGTACGCGGTTGGTGGATTTGTTCGGGATGCAATTCTCGGGCGTCCAACGGTGGATTTAGATTTTGTGGTTTTGGGCCACGGTGCAGGCATTCGGCTTGCTCAATCGGTGAGTAGACGCCTAAATGGTTCCATGGCCCATGTTTACCCGAAATTTGGAACAGCTGCTGTTCGAGTGGGGGATACAATGTTGGAGTTTGTGGCCGCTCGGCGGGAGAGTTATCGAGCAGATTCTCGTAAACCGATCGTAGAAGATGGTACGCTGCAGGATGATTTGCTTCGGCGGGATTTTACCATTAACACGCTGGCAATCAGTCTTACAGGAGAATTGCCATTTGGTGAATTACTGGACCCGTTCGGTGGTCTTGTAGATTTAGATGCGGGTCGTATTCGCACACCGAGGCCTGCCAGGGCTACGTTTGCAGATGATCCTTTACGTATGATCAGGGCAGCCCGGTTTGCAGCTCAGCTGGATTTCCATGTTAACGTAGATACCTGCAGGGCTATGCGACAGGAAGCCCGACGTATCGGCATTGTGAGTCAGGAAAGGATAACGGATGAGTTGCACAAGATTATGGCAAGCCCGAAGCCTTCGGTTGGACTGCGAATTTTGGAGGAGATGGCGCTCCTTCACGAGTTTATCCCTGAACTCAGCGCATTGCGAGGTGTGGATACAGTGGCCGGGCAGCGCCATAAGGATAATTTCTTCCACACGTTGCAGGTAGTGGACAACGTGGCTGAAACGGCTCCGCCGGATAAGTACTGGTTGCGTTGGGCTGCACTCCTGCACGACATTGCCAAGCCACGCACCAAGCGGTTCGTGTCTGGTACTGGTTGGACATTTCACGGTCATGAGGATCGCGGTGCCCGGATGGTTCCCAAGCTGTTCAAAAAGTTACGCTTACCGTTGGATGAGCGGATGACCTATGTCAGCAAACTGGTAGCTCTGCATCATCGACCTGTAGCACTTGTGGATGACGAGGTGACGGATTCTGCGGTTCGCCGGCTATTGTTTGACGCTGGGGAAGATATTGAAGACCTGATGACACTGGTTCGTGCGGATATTACCTCACGTAATCCACATCGTGTACGGCGTTACTTGCGGGCATTCGATTCGGTAGAGAATAAGTTTGCAGAAGTCGAAGCTAAAGATCATCTACGGAATTTTCAGCCGCCATTGGGTGGGCGGGAGATCATGGAGGTTGTTGGGATCAAGGCCGGTATTGCTGTTGGAATTATTAAGGACGCAGTCCGCGAAGCTATTTTGGATGCGAAGATTCCAAATGAACATACTGCCGCGTTTGCCCTGATGATGGAGATCAAGGATGACGCGCTGCGTCGAGCCCAACTCTACGAGGAGGTGATTTTACCAATGCGCGGGAACGAGCGGCGCGTAGCACACGCGTTGAAGCAGGAAATCATGGGCGGAGATATTCCCGAAGACCACAGTGCTGCTTTGGCTCACCTGATGGCGCTGAAAACGCGTTTACTCGTCGTCTAGCGGGGCTGGGCGCACATCCCAACTCAGCATTTGCTCAATCGTTGCGAAATCCTCCTCTCCGGTTGTGTCTGTGAAGGCATAGTCGCCGAGGGTGATCCGAGCCATTGGACTTAACCGCTTCCACTGAAACTCTTCCCGATCTTCGAACTCATCAGGAAAAGGGCTCGGGACTTCGTAACCGGGATGATAGGTTTTGTAGGTTTTATGCGCTTCGTGGATAGCTGCCCGGCGCGCCCCGGGTTCTGTGACGCTGGAGCCTTGCACCTCAAAGGGAGTCACGGTAATTGTTGCCGTGACTGTACCATCTTCATGCTCCTCGTATTCAGGACGCATAACCTCAAAGTCCAAGGGCTTGGGGTATGCACTCCGCTCATCAAAATCACGCATCTATTACGATAGAATGTTTTTCACGTAGCTCTCGGTACCTAAGTTTTATTCTCCCCATGGTACCGCGTCGTAGACTTTAACTAGAATACTTGGAGCGAGGTTCAGCTTTTTCACAATACTTTGGGGATACCGCGTGGATAAGTCTATGATCCTGTGGAAATGCTATTGCAATAATGGCATTTGTATTTTGTTTATCTTGAAACTCGCTCGGGCATGATCATATCGTAGCAAAATCGTATCATAAATTCCCGAACTCAGCCGGAACTTAGCGGGCAGAAGGACTTTTCATATATCACACATTTTGCTATACATTGTAGGTTTAATGGCATTTATGTAGTAAATTAGGGCGCGTAGCCCGTGTCGGAGCTTCCATAACGCGGTTCGTCGAACTTTTAACCACATCGCACACCACCAAACCCTTTACCATAGAGATGGAGCCAGTGACTGACAAACACATTCCCCCGTCATCACCTACCGAGTCTACAAAAGATGGACTGTCTATTGAACGTGTTTTCTCTACGGAAGGCGAGAACGCACTTGATTCAGTCGAATGGGAACGTCGGGATGCAGTGATCAAGAATCCTCAGGGAGAATTAGTGTTTGAGCAGAAAGAGGTTGAGTTTCCCAAGGATTGGAGTCCCTTGGCGACAAACGTCGTGGCTTCTAAATACTTCTATGGAGATCAGGCAAACATATACTTGGATCCAGATGAAGGAGGACGTGAGTATTCGCTACGCCAGTTAATCCACCGCGTGACGCGTACAATAGCCGACTGGGGGCACAAGCAGGGCTATTTTTCCACCCAGAAGGATGCTGATTGTTTTTACGATGAACTCACTTGGCTTTGCGTGAATCAACATGGGGCCTTCAACTCCCCGGTGTGGTTCAACGTCGGTCTGCACGAGTGTTATGGCGTCAAGGATTCGGGGGATCGGACGATCTGGGGCTGGGATCCGACCGAGCAAGATGTTGTGGATGTAGATCCATACGAGTATCCACAGGGATCGGCCTGCTTCATTATTTCGGTTGAGGATTCGATCGATGATATCTGGCAGCTGATGAGTGAGAGCGCCCGCCTATTCAAGTTTGGTTCTGGTGTCGGTGCTGACTGGTCGACACTCCGATCGACCCATGAGAAACTATCCGGTGGTGGTATCCCAAGTGGTCCGGTGAGCTTCATGCGTGTCCAAGATGCTACCGGAGGTACAATTAAGAGTGGAGGCAAGACACGTCGGGCTGCAATAATGCAGACGCTGAAAGTCTGGCACCCAGATGTCATGGAGTTTATTGATGCCAAAAAGACAGAAGAAAAAAAGGCATGGGCATTGATTGAACAGGGTTATGATGGATCATTTAACGGTCCGGCCTATGGTTCTGTGGCGTTTCAAAACGTGAACCAATCTGTGCGCGTGAACGATGAGTTCATGTATTCGGCGGGATCGGGTACACCGTTTGCGCTCCGCAAAGTGACAACGAATGAGGTTGTCACAGAGGTTGATGCCAGGATGGTCCTTGATCGTATCGCCGATGGCACGCACATCTGCGGAGATCCCGGTATGCAGTACGAAGACACGATTCAGCGATGGCATACCTGTAAGGTGACGGGTCCTATCAACTCGAGCAATCCCTGCTCTGAGTACATGTTTCTGGATAACTCTGCGTGTAACCTAGCCAGTCTTAACCTGCGCAAATTTCAGCAGGAAGATGGTTCCTTTGATGTTGAGCGTTTCAGAGCTGCGGTTCGAATCTACATTACCGCGATGGAGATTATCGTGGATAATGCCGGGTATCCGAGTGAAAGTATTGCTAGAAACAGCCATCTTTTCCGTCCATTGGGGCTTGGCTTCGCCAATTTGGGTGCTCTCTTGATGGCTATGGGACTGCCGTACGACAGCGATGAAGGGCGTGCAGTGGCCGGTGCGGTCATGGCGATGGAGCATGCGGAAGCGTATGCCCGGAGCGCTGAAATCGCTGCTAATCCCAGAATTGGGCCATTTGAAGGCTATGCGGAAAACCGTGAGAGTATGTTGGACGTGATGCGTATGCATCGGGATGCTGTCGACGAAATCGATCAAAATTGCCCGGATTATCTGCTCAGCGCTGCTAAGGAATCCTTGGATCGTATGGTCACGCTGGGTGAATCTCACGGCTATCGGAATGCACAGGTGACGGTACTTGCCCCAACGGGCACCATTGCCTTTATGATGGATTGTGATACTACCGGCATAGAGCCGGATATCGCACTGGTGAAGTACAAGCTATTGGCGGGTAAGGGGGATGGTACACTCAAGATTGTCAATCACACGGTACCTGAAGCACTGGTTCGTCTAGGTTATGATGAAGGGCAGATTGAAAGCATACTTCGTTATATAAATGAGCATGATACCATAGAGGGGGCTCCTGATCTGGATGAGGCACATCTCCCTGTTTTTGACTGTGCATTCAAACCGTTCAAGGGGACGCGAAGTGTACACTCCATGGGACATATCCGCATGATGGCGGCTTGTCAACCGTTTGTATCAGGTGCAATCTCGAAGACAGTGAATATGCCGGAGGAGGTTACCGTGGACGAAATAAGCGAGGCTTACATGGAGGGTTGGCGCTTAGGTCTGAAAGCATTGGCCATTTACCGCGAGAACTCCAAGAGAAGCCAACCCTTATCAACCTCGAAGGGTGGAAATACCAAAGGTGCTTCCTCAGGTGACGGGTTACCGGAAGCACCGAAGGTTGTGGAAAGGGTCGAATCCCGCATCATATACAAGTCTACGCGTAAGCGTCTTCCAGATGAGCGACCAGCCCTTACACACAAGTTCAGCGTTAGCGGTCACGAAGGGTATTTACATGTAGGACTATACCCCGACACAAACCTGCCGGGAGAGATCTTTATCCGAATGGCAAAGGAGGGGTCAACGATATCTGGACTGATGGATGCCTTTGCTACGAGTATTTCGATTGCTTTGCAGTATGGTGTTCCCTTGGAAGACTTGTGCTCTAAATTCAGCTTTATGCGCTTCGAACCGAGTGGACCCACGAATAATCCAAATATTCCAATGGCGGCGTCCATAATGGACTACATCTTTCGGTACTTGGCACTCACATTCACAGAGGAGCAGGTTATGTCGGATGTCATAAAAAACGTCATTGGAGCAATAGAATCAGACATTGCGAGTCAGCGGGATGCTGAAGAAGAACAGCAGGTATCGCTTGAACTTGGACCTGCGCCGATCAATTCGCCCCAGGCAGGAGCCGTGCAGCCGGCAGAATCTGTTAGTACAGAAAACGGTACCTACCAACACCAGGACGATGCGCCCATATGTCCAACCTGTGGATCAATTACCGTGCGAAGCGGAGCGTGTTATGTTTGCACACATTGCGGAAGCTCCAGCGGCTGTGGATGAGAGCGTACCTCGAGGAGATGAGGAGCTGAAAAATCTCTTGGGCAGGGTCAAAGAGGAGTTTTGATGAGTTGATCATCATAGCGTTGCTGAAGGGGATCCAGATAGCTTCGGGTCCATCGAACAGGATATGGTGGTTCTCGCAGCATTCCAGAGGTATTCGCGGAAGTTCCCCCTTTTCTCAGTTACTCCAGAGTGAGATATTCCCCGATGATTCGAGACGTTTTGGGGTAGATTTGCCACGGTCAGAGGGGCGGGATAGCAGATTTATTCTGTGACGTCTGTCCTATAAGCTGGACGACTATACTGTGACATCCACAAGTTTGAGGGCCCGTCTTTGTGTGTCGCTGATCTCCTCAAATCACGCTGAAAACGGAGACCACCGCGACCTGAAAGTCAAGCCGATTTTTCAGGATGGGGCAGATACGTCTTGATTTCTTTTTCCAAACGAGGCAGTATGTCGCATTTACGGGGTATCGGAGATACGACTTGCATATACTTTTCATTCGAGAGCTGTCAAGCCATCTAACGGATATGTGGAGCGGTGCGATTGAAAAAATTTCCGAGGCTGTTTGCGTCCTGCACCGTTGCTGACCAGCTGAAGCCGCAGCCGAACTTATGGACTTCTGCTGTGTCGTCATTTTATGCGTACGAAGCTGCCTGTGTGAACGGAGCTTCTCTCCGGCGAAGTAGCCGTCAGACGGTACAGGTACAAGCCGGAGGGCAACGCACGACCGCTCAGTGGGATCATGTGCTTCCATCCTGCAGCTTTCCCGGTTGCCGGCACGGTAAACACGCGCCGCCCCGTTATGTCCATGACCTCGATCGTCACGCTGGCAGGCCAGGGAAGGTCAAACACAAGGCGCGTGGACTCCCGGAACGGATTGGGATAGTTACCGTGTACGGCAAAGGACTCTGGCAACGATTCGTGCTCGGCGGCCACCGGAGAGAATACCTCCACAGTAAACAGCAAACTGTCGCGGGAGCCGTTTGCCCCGGTGGCGCTGTACGTGTACGGCTTTGGAGCATCTGTGACCACGGTCGGCGTTCCGGTCAAAATGCGGGTGGTGGCGTCAATAGCCAGTCCTGCCGGAAGCGCGGGGGTCAAGGTATACGTTACCGGAGCAGCGCCTCCTGCGGCTTCGGGAAGAACGAGTGGATCAATGGGTTGTGCGCGAGCGAAGGACAGATCGGCAATCATGTCCCCGAATGAAACGGCCGGAACGACTTCAACCGTGAACGTCAAACTGGCGGCGTTCCCGGAGTGGTCAGTAACCCAATACATATAGCTTGCAGCGGGCGTGACCGCCGTCGGTGTGCCGCTAATGGTCCTCGAGGAGACATCAAAACTCAATCCCGCGGGCAGTGCAGGCTCCACCGCATAGGTGTACGGCGTCGCACCGCCGGTGGCCTCGGGAAGGACAAGCGAAGCAACGGGCCGGTTCACGGTAAAGGTCCGGTTATCCATGTCACTTGCAAATTGCAATGGGCCACAGGTCGGACCTCTTACGTCCGGGATACCGCTGAGCCAACCCTGAAAAGCGTCGTCAGACGGAGCGCAGAGCGTCTGGCCGCGAAAGTAGAAAGACCTGAGATTATCCAACTGCATCAAGCTGCGCGGCAGCACGCCCGTCAAATCATTGTCGTCCAGCCACAGGAACTGCAGCTGCGTGAGGTTGCCGAGCTCGGGCGGAATCACCCCGGTAAGGGTATTGTCGGACAGCCACAGCCACTCCAGCTGCGTGAGGTTGCCGAGCTCGGGCGGAATCACCCCGGTAAGGGTATTGTCGGACAACCACAGGTACAGCAGCTGTGTGAGGTTGCCGAGCTCGGGCGGAATCACCCCGGTAAGAGAATTGCCGCCCAACAACAGCGACCCCAGCTGCGTGAGGTTGCCGAGCTCGGGCGGAATCACCCCGGTAAGGGCATTGTCACCCAGCCCCAGCGACTGCAGCTTCGTGAGGTCACTGAGCTCGGGCAGAATTGCCCCGGTAAGGGCATTGCCGGACAGCTGCAATCGCTGCAATTGCGTGAGGCTGCCGAGCTCGGGCGGAATCCCCCCGGTGAGGGCATTGTAACTCAGAGTCAGCGACTGCAGCTGCGGGAAGTTGCCGAGTTCGGGGGGAATCTCCCCGGTAAGGGTATTGTTCCACAGCCCCAGCGACCGCAGCTGCGGAAGGTCACCGAGCTCAGGCGGAATTTTCCCGGTAAGGGAGTTGCCGCCCAGATCCAGCTCCGACAGCTGCGTGAGGCTACCGAGCTCGGGCGGAAGCTGTCCCGTGAGATTGTTGTTCGACAAGCCCAACGTGACCAGCCAGCCCTCGTTAAGAAAGACACCAGCCCATGTGCCCAGATCTTCCTCTGTTGGAACCCGCGTGATGTCCCAGTTGTCATTACGCGTCCAGTTGTCGCCGCCCGTCGCCGTGTAAAGTGCACTCAGGCTCCGGTGCACTTTCTCCAATGAACGGTTAACCCGAAAAGAAAGCATGTCCGGCTGGTCCTCGTGCGCACCGTCACGGATGTAGGTAAAGAACCGCACCCGCTGGTTCGCAGGTGCATTCGCAGCTACCCTGAATTCCAATCGGACCTCAACCGAGTTTCCGCTGGCCAGGTAGCCAACATCCGCTTCCGCCACTGACATGTCTATGAACGGATAGGGTTCAGCCCCCACAAGCCCCACCCTGAGCTGATGGGCATTGGAAAGGTAGTTGACCACCGTCGCCGTGACCGTTACCACATCGCCGGATGCTATCTGACGGTCACCGTCGCGGTCGGTCCAGCTCCAGCGCTTGAGTCGCACCCCGGGCAAAGACGGAGCCTGAACAGCGGCCAGCGCATTGACAAAGCCGCGCCCCAGCTGCCCGGCATAAGCCGGGTTCTCCGCGTCAATGTTGTCGCTCGTCAGACGAATGTGCTCTCGCAGCGCGTCCGGTGTCATCTCGGGAAACCTCGTCTTCACCAATGCCGCTACGCCGGCCGTCAGTGGCGACGAATACGACGTGCCGCTGATGGACACATACCCGTTGCCGGATCCGGTCGTCAAAATGGTCACACCTGGTGCAAAGACGTTCACCAGCTTCCCGTAGTTCGAAAAGCCCGCCCGCCTGCGCGTGGACTTCTCCGTGGCACCTACCGACAGCACCCGTGGATTGCGGGCCGGGTAGTACCGAAAAAGGTCGCTGTTGCGATTGGCGTTAGTGGCCGCTGCCACCACGAGTGCGCCCATGTCGGTGGCCAAATCCAGCGTTTGGTCAGGGAGCTTGACTTGATCGTCGGTATCCACCAGACCGCTCCAGCTCGCGTTAATGAGGTCCGCCCCGTTGGCGGCCGCATAAAGGATGCCTTCGTAGCCGTAGCAGATGTCCCTGTCATGACTGCAACTGCTATTGATGTGCATGATCTCGGCGTTCCAGGCCGCACCGGCTATGCCTGTGCCGTTGTCGGTCACGGCGCTCGCCGGTCCCGCACTCGCCGTGCCGTGATTGGCATTCCAGGGCGTCTCCGGCAGCCCCGTCGGATCGTTGTTCCTGTCGTCTTGGTTGGCAAAATTGACGCCGTGCACATCATCAATGAATCCGTTGTTGTCGTCATCAATGCCGTTGCCGGCGACTTCGTCCGGATTCGTCCACACGTTTGCGCGAAGATCCTCGTGGCGCCATTCGCCGCCCCCGTCCACGACCGCGATCACGACCCGCGGCGCGCCCTCCTTGCCCCTGATCACATCCCACGCCTCCGGCAACTGCAACAGACGAAGCTCCGGCTGATCGCCAAAGCGTGGATCATTTGGATCCACGCGCTGCCCGCGGTCCGCCTGCGTCCGGTTAATAGGCACCGGCTCGGCATACACCACGCCCGGCGCCGAAGCCAGACCGGCGGCGACCTCTTTCGGTAGGGCGTCGGCAGTATAGCGCACATAATACGTGCGACGAAGTGCCAGAAGGTTGCGTCGGGTCTTCGGCGTCGGCTGTACGTGATCCAGAAACGGATACACGCGCGCTATCAGGTGAACGCCGTAACCCGCTGCCCTCTGGTCAAAGTCCTGCAGTCCTGCATGGGCGGCCTTGTTGGCAATGGAGACCTCTGGAGCAAACTGGACCACGACGACGCCAGCCTTGTACGCCGGCTCTTCCTGCGCCAAGGCAGCCGTCGCAAGTAAGGCCAGAACCAGTGGAAGGACCGCATGGGCGAAAAACCATCTGCCGCTAGGTTTGCATGCAGAAAGAAGTACCCTTATCTGGCCCATTTGGATTCACGGATGAGCCAAGTTGGGTTGGAGTTACGGTTGGGGTTTTCTCTACAAACAAGGACAGTAGTATTCCCTTTAAGTAAGGATCAGTTATATCAAACGTACAGAATAATACGATACAACACAAATAATTTGAAGTAATAAGGCGGAATTCAATGGGATGCCCCTGGTATCGGTATCACTTGTAGTCGGAGAGCTATACAAAAGATATCGCTCCGGTGACATTAGTATGGAACAGTTTAAATCAATGTCGGCGAGTGCAACTGGCATAAAATTCGCAAAATTCACAGCTTTGCTTGTGGGCTTGAGTATTCCGGGAGTTAATGTGGTTGTTGGGGCCGGAATGGTGGCAAGATGGTCTACACGTTATCCAAGCATTTGGAGGGACGCCGGGGACCCTTGGAAAGATCAATTGTCTGAGAGCAATATCAGATTATCAATGCTGATCAGTGCTGGGTATTGCGAAAGAACAGCAATCCGCCGCCCAGTCCGCCGCTGAACACGTCCAAGTCACCGTCGTTGTCTATATCTATAAAAGCAGGTACCGCAAGTATCGGGAACGGAGCAGGCAGTGTACCGGATTCAACAAAGAGGGGCGCTTGCGCAGTACCCTGATTCATGTATAGGACCACACCGTCGGCCTCCCGGCCCAGGATCAGATCCTGATCCCCATCTCCGTCCAAGTCTGCAAAGCGTGGGACACTTCGACGTCCGACATCAATTTCCTCGAACTTATCGCTCACCAGATCAAACTTTGGTGCGTTGGGGCCACCATTATTGAGGTAAAAATTCAGATCTCCAGAAGACTCGCCAATAAACAGGTCGAGGTCGCCATCAGCATCGATATCTACCAAGGCAGGTGTGCTATTGCTGCCCCGGGTTAGTGTGACAGTGTTGCTTTCGTCCAATACAAAATTTGGGGTGCTGGGCGTTCCATCATTACGGAAATACAAACTGCCCTTATTCCAGGTACCAACCAACATATCCAGATCGCCGTCAGCATCCAGATCGGCAATGGCGGGGGCAAGATTATAATGCCCGCCAATATCTAGGGGCTCCCGCTGCTGCCAGCGCAGTGTTCCAGAGTCAGAAATATTTTCAAAGTAAAAAATTTCGCCAGTCTCGAAATCCTGAGCCGAAATCTTGTTGGACACTAAAACGTCCTGATCCCCATCTCCGTCCAGGTCAGCAAACACTGGATAAGAGTCTGCGCCAACATCAATTCCAGACAACAGCGTTTTTGTTTTTAGTGTATATCCATCTGGTGTGCGATCCAGGTGATAGAAATTCTCCGCTGCAGATGTGTTGGGGTTGAAGGCCCCTCCAAGCACTCCAAACAATAACTCTGAATCTCCATCGCCATCCAAATCGGCGAACAGCACGGAATTATAACCGCTGGTCTTCACTGGATCATCAGGCGGATAGGCTATTGGCTCATTGCGCAGATTGGGGTCAGCACATGTGCCAGTGTTGGCGATTAGCAGGACACCAGCTTCAAAAAAGTCACCCCAAAAAAGATCTTCGTCTCCATCATTATCCACATCATGAAAGGTGAGTGCATTTGCGCCGTGCAGTGTGGCGAACATCCCCACAATTTCTATATCCTCAAATCGGTTGGTTACGAGTGCGAATCGTGGCAACCCGGAGTCATCTGAGCCAATGGACTCGTAGTGGAGCACAGTACCGCTTACTCGGCCAATAAACAGGTCCAGCAGGCCGTCACAATCAAGGTCTGTTATGGTCGGGATATTTTGGCGATCCATAAAGAGTGGAACACCTTCGGCGTCCCTCAGGGAATCCAGCGGCGCAGAGAATGACGGTGCTGTTGGTGTTCCCTCGTTGCGAAAGAGGCGTACATAACTGAAGGGGGTTTCCCCCATAAGATCATAGTCACCGTCCTGGTCCAGGTCAACAAACCGGTACCACTCTCCCACGTCCAAGTTACGGTATTGATCTGAGCGCCACGTGAATGAGGGATCAGTGGCACTACCGGTATTTTCGAAGTACTTCACATAACCCGTCAGTTCCTGGACAAACAAATCCAGATCGGCATCTCCGTCAATGTCAACGAACTGTGGTCGGGGGAGATTTAATCCACCGTGGAACGGGTGATCCAAAATCTCGCCATCGGAGTTGAGCACCTCTATGCCGTAGACCTCATGCACATAGGAAGGTGGAAATGTCGGGGCTTCCAGACTTATTTCCTGCGTTGTTGCGCAGCCTGCAAAGAGTACAGCGGCAAGCCCAAGAATTACCCTGAACGGGTTCTTAGCGTGTTCCGAGGCCCGTAGGGTTCGGACCCACTTCGAGCATCCTTGTGATTTCACGACTTTCCGAGTCAATGACTGCGATCGCACCTGGAAGATATCCATCCTGCCATGTGTATCGTCCATGATAGGCTCCGTTGAGGTTATTGTTTGAAATATACACTGTACGTCCGTCGGGTGATATTGCGGCTCCATGCGGTTCAGAAAGTCCTTCTACTGTTGCCACTACTGCACGCTCTGCGATATCTACGACGGTGGCCCGATTACCCATTTTGTTACCGAACCAGACAACGCTGCCATCCGGGCTGAAAACCGGATGCCACGGCGCCATCCCAACTTTGATTGATTCGACTAGTGTTGGGGTAGCAGGATTCGACGTGTCGAAGAAAAAGAACTCTCCGGTAAGCTGTCCGCCCACTACCATGGTCTGGCCATCCGGCGAGACGGCAAACTGTACCAGTGTATGCGTATCGCCTTCGATCGATTGTAACTCGGGGCTTTCCGACGCATAATCAACTGTGGCCATACGGTTTTCTGCGAGGCTTCCCACGTACACGTACGTCCCGGTTGGGTCTATTGCAAGTGCATGTGGACGAGGGAAAAAGACGTCCAACTCCTCGAGATCCAAACTTTCACGTTCAATAATACCGATCCGCTGTGGCGGGTTGACGGCTTTCATTGAACGCCCTACAAACAGTTGGTGGCCAGCAGGGTTGACCACCAGCATCCCAGGACGCTCGAAGGCAACCTGATCAATCAACTCATTCTCACGATTAAACTTGAGCACGGCGTCATCGCCGATCAGGGATACGTAGAATGCGGATCCATCGGGCTCAACGGCCACATGGTGTGGTCTGGAATCTGCTGTGAACCCTAACTCCTGTAGATCAATGGTGCGAATCACCAGGTTCGCATCCATATCAATTACTGTCAGTTGAGCTGCCCCCTGGATGCAGGCATAAAGGAGGTTGGAGGCATCTGAATAAGCAATGTCTCCGTCATCACTTGGAGCTCCGCGTTCAATCCATGACCGGACAGTCGACAGGTCTTCTTCGGAGATATGAGCGGCGTGCATGCTCAGCGGATCCTCGCTGGATAGCTGTGTTGCCAAGCGGATAAGTAGGCTTCCGTCCGAGTCGTAGGGGATCACAACTTCTCCGTGATCTGAACCTGCCATCAATGTCTCCCATGACTCGAGGGTCAGGCCGGTCTCCCGCTCGAGGAGCGGTTGAAATTTTTCCTGAATAATAGGCAACACTTCATGGCTAAAAACGCCCGGCATTGATTGAGCCAGTGCGGGCCCCGTAATTGCCGCGAACAGCAGTGCGAAGCTGACCGAAGATTTACGAATCATGATCACAAGTCAATATTCCGCTTCCGAACGATAAAGAGACCTTCATTCATGCTGGTGATTAAAATAGTGCCGCTGGGGAAGTAGGGGTAATTGCTCCATGAACCAGCAAAACCTGGGTCGTCATCACCATGAGGGACGGTGTCAAAGAATCCAACCTCCACTGGATTGATTCGGTCGCTGATGTCGAAAATGCGCAGGCCGCTCTTGTAATTAGACTGATACATCAAGTCTCCCTGAATATAAAGGTTATGATCACTCGCAAGGTTTTCTGACACGAACTCTTTAGCGAGTTGTGGATCATCCAGGTCGGTGATATCCCAAATGAGCGTCCGGGTACCAACAATTTTCCCCTGCAGTTCGTCCAGCTCATCATTCATATAGAAATATTCAAAGTCGTCCGTGACCCAGCCTTGGTGTGCATATCCTACGTTCGGGTATTCCGCCGATGAAAGGGCGACTGGTTCTTCCTTATTGGTAACGTCCGAGATACTCAGCGCGGTTTCATTCGCGTTGAAGCAAATTTCTTTGCCTTGGTGATCTGCATCCGGTCCTTCGTAGATCACGCACTGTGCATCATGCGAATATCCTGTGCCTGAGCGTCCGGTATTTTCGTCCGCAAAGCAGCCGGCAAATACAGGCGTGAGAGGATCCTGTATGTTGATCATGTGCAGACCGCCTCCACAGGAGTTGCCGCCGCCACTGCTTCCTACGGCGTAGGCGAAGCCAGTATCTTCGTTGATCACAATGTTATGCGCGCTTGCGATACCGTCGTAAACAGCATCTTCGGAATACTTCACGGGCTCTTCGGTATCCTCACGCAGGTGTCGGAGATCAAATACCTGCATTCCGTGCTGTCCTGCGTTGTCAGCAACGATAAAAGCGTGATCTGCGTAGACCTTGACATCCCGCCAGGTAGAAGGGTTTGCGCCTTCCGTTAACGGGAGATCTCCCTTCAAAACCGGGTTGGCCGGATCACTGATGTCCACAAATACCATTCCGTCGTTGCGGCCCACTAATGCATACTCACGGTCTGTTTCAGGGTCTATCCAGCCCCAGACATCATTCGCATGACTGCTACTGGTCCCCATTAGATCTTCCACAGTCATGAAGGACAATAGATCTACATTGTTGCAGCCAAACTGGCCCGCAATTCCTTCGGTGCAGTCTACTGCACCACTGGATACGAGCGGAGGTGGTTCTTTGCCGGTTTTCAGAGGCTCGCTTATTGCCCACTCACCTGTTTCCGAATCCAAATTGGCTATGCGGACGGTGCCTTGTCCCATGCCGGAGGCGGGAGCACTAATGACGGCTCCCTGGTCGCTCATGGAGATCACAAGCCCGAAGATCTGATCTCCATCCCCACCTGCTATTTCGCCTGTCTTGGTCCACATCATTGTTTCGGGATCAAGCTCATAGGCCCAAGCACCTCCTGCCTGACCATTCGCGATCGGGGTGCCTACCAGCAGTTGCGTATCGCTATGGTCAAACCCAATGGCGAAGATGTCAGTTTGCCCATCCGATTCACCATCAAGAACCTGGAGGATTTCGGGTCCCTCTTCTCCAATGCTTGCCCAGACCAGTTTACCTGGAGGAGGTGGCGCAGTGGGTTGGGTGTTAGGAGTGATTCCAGGGCCTGCTGCGAGCAGAAAATCGTTGCCAACAGATTTTACCAGTGTGCCAAGGCCTGCAGCATTTATGCTTTCGTGGTCACCGCTCAGGACCATCTCTCCGTGCCAGTTGTCTCCGTGATCAGCAAAATGGTACACGGCACCGGCGCCTTCGTTGGCGCCTGGGGCACCGACGTAAACGGTCCCGTTGCCGGCAACGGCAATTGATGTTCCAAATAAGTCACTGTCCTGGACCCCTTCAGGAGCCAGTGTGGCAGTATGTTCGAGGCCGGCCTCGGTTTGCATGTAGACGGCAGCAGAATTGATAGTAGTAACGCCGACCATGCCACTGGTAACAAGTGTAGATACTGCAATGGCAATGGCTCCCCCGATGGGAGCTTCTGTAGAGCCGGTCGTTTTAGCTACTTCCTGCCAGTCGCCGGTTTCCGGGTTGCGAGCAAACAGGTAGACTGCTCCGCCAAGACTGTCCAGAGATGGCGCGCCAATCGCAAGATGATCTCCGTCTATGGCTATACTGTAGCCAAACGCGTCGCCTGGTTTTGCGTCCGAAGCCATGAGCTCGGCTGCAACTTCCCAGCCTTCTCCATCCTCCGAAAGCTGATAAACATAGACCAGCCCTGATTCGTCGCTATCGGGTACAGGATGCCCTATGAAGATTGAATTGCCGCTAATCTCGGAAGAGAGGCCAAAGGCGTTTGGCTGTGCGTAAGCAGCAGATGGAAGCAAAAAGAATAGTAAAAGGGGTAAAAAACGGTTCATGAGGGCTTGCCTTAGGCAAATGTTGATGGAAGACATGGACAACCTACTCTGGTACGATATTTGCCTCAGTAGGATGCAAACGTGTATCAGGCGCCTTTTTCAGCACTAGGAAAGCAAGTGGAGGCAGTATAACGACGACACTTGCGGGGCATCCGTGGCAGGGGATGGGCACGCTTTCTGCCTGTCCCATGTTGCCCATGCCGCTTCCTCCATACACCGTTGCATCACTGTTTAACCGCTCCTGCCACCATCCTTCCTCTTTTACTCCAATCCTAAAATTCTCGCGTGGGATTGGAGTCATGTTCAGGGCAAAAATCATACTTTCGGATCCTTGCTTGCGTTCGTAAATCAGAATCGAGTCGTCGGTGTGCTCACCAATCCACGACCAGCCATCTGCGCTATCGTTCCATAGAGGAGCACAATCCAGATACAGAGTGTTGAGGTCTTGTACGAGGCGGAAAATTCCGCTGTTCAGTGGACGATCTAGCAGTTCCCAGCGGAGCGGTTGATCGTGATTCCATTCCTCAGTCTGGGCAAACTCACTCCCCATGAAGAGCATTTTCTTGCCGGGGTGACCAAACATATGCCCGAGGAGCAGACGGTAGTTGGCTGCTTTCTGCCATTCATCTCCTGGCATACGGTCCCATAGCGAGCCCTTTCCATGGACCACTTCGTCATGAGAAAGTGGAAGTACATAGTGCTCGCTGAAGGCATACATGAAGGAAAACGTGAGCCGGTTGTGGTGATATTTTCGGTGCACAGGGTCCTCCTGTATGTAGGCGAGCGTGTCGTGCATCCAACCCATATTCCATTTGTACATAAAGCCCAATCCGTGATCGTAGGTCGGAGCCGAGACCCCCCTGAAGGCAGTAGATTCTTCAGCAATCGTAAATGCTCCCGGAAAATTGGAGTAGATGGCCTCGTTTGTTTTTTTGATTAGATCAATGGCTTCCAGATTCTCATTTCCACCGAAAATGTTGGGCGACCAGTCCTCACGTGAGTAATCTCGGTAAAGCATGGAGGCGACTGCATCAACCCGCAGCGCGTCCACATGATATCTATCGAGCCAAAACAATGCGTTTGAGATCAAAAAATTACGCACTTCGGTTCTGCCATAGTCAAAGATGCAGGTTCCCCAATCCGGGTGATAGCGCATCTTTGGGTCGTCGTACTCGAACAGGGTAGAGCCATCATAAAAGACCAATCCTTGCGGATCCGTTGCAAAGTGGGCAGGCACCCAATCCAAGATCACCCCGATACCGTGCTGATGCAATGTGTCGATAAGAAACATCAGGTCTTCGGGTGGGCCGTATCGATGCGTGGGCGCAAAGTAGCCCATTACCTGATATCCCCAGGATCCATAGAATGCATGCTCAGCAACGGGCAGAAGCTCAACGTGCGTAAAACCCAGGTTCTTAACGTGGTTCGCGAGCAGTGCGGCAATCTCACGATAAGAAAGAGAGGTACCCAGATCCTTGTGTCGCCAGGACCCAAGGTGCACCTCATAGATTGACATGGGCTTGTTCAGCGTACCCGGTCCATTGCGCTGATCCATCCACGTTTCATCCTGCCATTCATGTTCTAGGGGAGTCAGGATTGCGGACAGACCTTGAACACTGCTGCCATGTGGTACCGGCGGCTCCATCTGGAACGCAAAAGGGTCGGACTTATCGGCCGTATGCAGACCACGCCGAATACGGTATTTATACCGGTGCCCCCATGCAGCTCCGGGGACAAAACATTCCCAGCAGCCACTCCCGGTTCGTTGCATGGGATGCGCATCGGCATTCCAGGCATTAAAATCGCCAATGACACTGACCGAATCAGCGTCGGGTGCCCAGACTGCAAACCACGCCCCGTCTACCACCAAATGTCCACCAAGTCGGTCATAGCTCTTGATAAGCGTCCCCTGAGACCAGAAATAGAGATCCTCATCTGAGAGCCACTTTCCATCATCTGTCTTGGATCTGGTTTTCATCAGCTATACGAAATAGTCAAAGTCCGCTTCTGTCCGTACACGGCGAAGAATTTGAAAAATTCGTACGGGCATAACATGCGGATCTATGCGGATATGGTGGTGGTTTCCCTGCCAGATATATCGCTCACCGCCAAGTAAATCAAGCATCTGGAACGGTGCCGCAGCAGGCAATCCTAAATCTTCAAGGGGCAGACGGATTACTCCCTCCTGTACCTGAAATGGATCCAGGCTTACGACGCATACAATTGAGTTTGGTCCTGCATTCTTGCAATAGGCAAGCATAAGTGGGTTCTGGATGCTCAGGAACTGCAAATTACGCAATTGCTGCAGGGCCCTGTTGTCTCTTCTGATTCGGTTGACACGCCGGAAAATAGCCTGCAGAGAATCAGGATCATCCCAGTTCCATGTGCGGATTTCGTACTTCTCATTATCGGCGTACTCTTCCCGGTCCGGGTGCTGGTTGGCAACCACATGTTCGTAGGGTGGACCGTAAATACCGTACACGGGAGACAGAGTGGCTGCGAGCACGTAACGGATAATGTGTGCGGGGCGTCCACCGCTGGCCAGATACTCGTGCAGAATGTCTGGTGTATTCGGCCAGAAATTCGGCCGAAAATACTCGACAACATTGGTCGTGGTCAGCTCCTGGAGGTAAGTGGTCAGTTCTTCTTTCGTGTTACGCCAAGTGAAATACGTGTACGAATTATTGAAACCCAGTTTTGCAAGCGTGTACATCGTTTTCGGACGCGTGAACGCCTCTGCCAGGAAAATCAGGTCAGGATATTTAGTCCGGAGACGGGTTAGGCACCATATCCAGAATGCCAGTGGCTTGGTATGTGGGTTGTCTACCCGAAATATCCGTACACCACGCTTTACCCAAAATTCGAATATATCCTTCAGTGCTTCCCAGAGTGTACGCCACTCCGCGCATTCGAAATCCAACGGAAACACATCTTGGTACTTTTTCGGGGGATTTTCCGCATAGCGGATACTGCCGTCGGCGCGTTTTTTGAACCACTCGGGATGTTCTTTAACCCATGGGTGGTCGGGAGAGCACTGGAACGCGATATCAAGTGCAACTTCCAGCCCCAATTTGTTTGCTGTAGTGATAAACCGATCGAATGCAGGCAGACCACCTAGATCTTTGTGTACGCTGGTATGTCCGCCGTCGGGGCCGCCGATTGCCCAGGGGCTGCCTGGTTCGCCCGGCTGCGCCACTGAGTTGTTATCCTTACCTTTGCGGAAGGTGGTACCGATCGGGTGGATTGGTGGCAAATAGACAATATCAAAGCCCATATCCCGTATACCTTCAAGGCGGGAGGCCGCGTCATCCAGTGTTCCGTGTATACCGGGCACATTGGTGCTGGAACGGGGAAAAAATTCGTACCATGCCGCAAAGCCAGCGAGCTCACGGTCCACATCTACTGTAATAACGGTGCTTTTGACCGCGCCCCTTTGAGGATCATTTTCCAGAGCTAATCGCAGAGGTTCCTGTGCTAGGGGAGCACGTATATTGCCTGCGGTATATTGCTCAGCGAAAGCCAGAAGTTGCTCACGAGCTTCACGGGGTGCATTCACGGCGTACTCCTTGAGCAAGGCTGCTCCGTCCAGGAGTTCTACTTTCAATTCAGTTTCGGGCACTCCCCCCTCGACTCGACGTTTGTACTGCTCCTGCCATGATCCGTAACGATCGATCCAAGCACGCACGTGATAGGTATACAGGCCGGGTGCTTCGGTAATGAAAGCACCAGTATATTCATCGTTGTGGACCAGCGTCATGGGTATCTCTTCGGTGGCACCGCCCAGGCGTGTGGCGTGGAGTCTGGCGCACAGTCGATCGTGTCCGTCAACAATTATGCCGGCGGTTACGCTGATAGACTCACCCACGATCCGTTTGATAGGCCAATCGCCATCATGAACGTAGGGGTATACAGAAGTGATAAAAACGCGAGACCAACGTTCGGAAACGGACTTCATATTGCGGGCAATTGTTTATGGGAATTATACCCGTGAGTAACCATTATGTAGTTCCCCATTCATCCATTTCACGGGTCATAGGAGTCGGTGACCCGAAAGCCCCTCGCAGTGCGGTTGTTCCAATACCCGAGGCCAGTATATATGTGGCCGCATTCAGGTCCACATGGTCACAAGCCACACACACGAATTTATTCTGGGTCGTTCGATTACCTGCCTCGGTATGTCCACACAAATAACACCGCTGACTCGTATACGCCGCTCTGACCTTGATCACCTCACGACATTTATAGCCCAGCATCTGATCCAGCTGGCCCCAACCTGCTTTCAGGATTTCACAGTTGAGCCCAGACTTCTGCTTCACGTTTGTACTCGGGGATACAGTCGTCCCCTTCGCCGAACGCATCATCGCTTTCTCATACGCATCGTTTTGTTGTGCGAGCATAACGTTCCATATAAACCTGCATGCGCCCGCTAAGCCAGCTAACTCCTTCGCTTTGCCTCGGCTACCAGGTAATGACTTGTACGTGATGTTGCGGTATGTACTAGCCGCTTCGTTCATAAACAAACGGCCCAAAATTTGGTTAACCGGGAGGCGGTCATAGCATCAGTGCGAATAACGATGTTATGGTAAGTACTGGGTCGGACGGCTAGTCGGCCCAGCGTGTCCGTATGTCCCCTTGACCAAAAAATTCATGGTTATTCATGGATAGAATCCCCTATGTGCTCATCCAACTTACCAAACATCGTATCTGCCCGTTGGGCTAGATGAATGGTAGACAAAATTACAGCATTGGGGGCACAACTGGACCATAATGGCGTGAACTTTGCCATTTTCAGTGCGCATGCCGATCGAGTAGAGCTCGTTCTGTTTGATGAGGAGCACAGAATGGAGCGCACAATAGACGTGAGCGGGCGGACCGGGGATGTATGGCATGTTTATGTAGCTGGTGTACGTCCGGGGCAGCGATACGCTTATCGCGTTTACGGCCTTTGGGCTCCTGACGATGGACACCGGTTTAACGCTGCAAAACTGTTATTGGACCCGTATGCACGCGCGATAAGCCGAATGCCGCAGTGGCATGAGAGTCTGTTTGGTCACGATCGCAATAAAGACGACAGAGTACTGAATCCGGCAGACAGCGCACCGTACGCCCCGATCGGCATAGTGGTCGGTCCCGGATCGACCGCGGACACGAAGGCATCTCCCCGCATACCCTGGACGGATACGGTCATATACGAAACGCATGTAAAGGGTCTGAGTGTGTTGCATCCAGATGTTCCGCCTGAACTTCGCGGTACTTACCTGGGAGCGGCGTCGAATCCGGTTCTTTCGCACCTTAAGTGTTTGGGGGTTACGACGGTTGAGCTCCTGCCGGTGCACGCCACTGTGCAGGACGAGCGCCTCGTTCAGGGGGGGCTATCTCAATACTGGGGTTATAATCCGTTGTCTTATTTTGTGCCGGATTCACGCTTTGCAGCAGGCGGTGCTGCTTCTGCGGCAGCAGAGTTCAGGGCAATGGTTGATGCCATGCATGATGCCGGGCTCGAAGTCATACTAGATGTCGTGTACAATCACACGGGCGAGGGCAGTCATGTAGGGCCAACATTGTCCTGGCGCGGCATAGATAATGCTTCTTACTACGTGGCAAAACCAGGACAATCACGTTTTCTTTACGACAGTACCGGGTGTGGCAACACACTGCGGGCAGAACACCCGTTTGTTCGCCGTCTCATCATGGACAGCCTGCGATACTGGGTGGAGGTTATGAACGTGGACGGCTTCAGGTTCGATTTGGCCAGCACTTTGCTTCGGGAACGATGTGAGGTCAACATGCAGAGCGGATGGCTGCAAATGGTGCAGCAGGATCCCATTCTATCCAAGGTAAAGCTGATTGCGGAACCGTGGGATCTTGGTCGCCTGGGCTATGGCTTAGGTGCATACCCGGCACCATGGAGAGAGTGGAATGGTAAGTATCGTGATGCTGTACGACGTTACTGGCGTGGAGAGTCGGGTATGGCGGGCGAGTTTGCTACAAGACTGGCGGGTTCCAGTGACCTGTTTGCGGAAGGGCATCGTCGGCCGTCTTCTTCTATCAATTATGTGACATCGCACGATGGGTTTACGCTTTTGGACTTGGTATCGTATCGCCAAAAGCATAATCTAGACAACCAGGAAGGCAATAAAGATGGTACGAATGCAAATTACAGTCAGGATTGCGGTAAAGAGGGGCCTTCCGCAGATCAGAGCGTAGTGGCACAGCGTGATCGTCTGAGGCGCAGCCTGCTGACCACCTTGTTTGTATCTCAGGGAGTTCCCATGATCCTTGGAGGGGATGAGCTCGGACGAACGCAACTGGGTAACAATAACGCCTACTGCCAGGACAATGAGGTTTCGTGGTACGACTGGGATATTGATCCATCGAAGAAGGAGATGCTGGAATTTGTTCGCAAGCTTAGTGCCTTCCGCAAGGCCCACCCATCGCTGCGGCGCAATCGATTTTTAACTGGGGAGGTAGGGACGCATGGTGTACCAGATGCAGTTTGGTGGCACCCGGAAGGGCGCGTAATGCAGTCTGAAGATTGGGCAAACGTGCGAGCATTTGGTATGTGGCTGGCTGCCCCCGATATGTTGTTGATCTGTTTCAATCCTACGGATGAACCAGTTCGATTTAAACTCTCTGATGAGTATGCCTGGGGCTTGGGCTGGGGGGAGAGTAGTGTACTAATGGGCTCAGGATCAAAGGGGGATTTTGCAAGCGTGGATTCCCAGTCTGTATTAATTCTGTCCGCTCAGCCGTCTGCTCTCTGAGGTGGCGTTGCGCAGCCACTGACCGAATTTTTCGCGCAGTTCGGTCTGCTGTCGGGGTAAGAGTCTCCAATGCCAGTTTCCAAAAGCAGTGCCAGGAAAATTCATGCGGGACTGACTATCCAGGCCTAGGACATCTTGCACAGGCGTAATCGTAAGGTCTGCATCCGAAGCCAAGCAGCACTCAATTGCCTTCGGGCAAATGTTTTCGTCGGAGTCAATCTGTAGGTATTCTCGCGCGAACTCTCGCTCATGCCCGGATAGCGCATCCCACCAGCCGCGAAGAGTGTTATTGTCATGTGTACCGGTATAGACACACTGGTTCGGCCGGTAGTTGTGTGGTAGATGCGGATTATCCATGCCTGCATCAAAGCCGAATTGAATCACGGCCATTCCGGGAAATGAGTTATCCTGCATCAACTCGACAACATCGGGCGTGATTACCCCCAGATTTTCGGCGATCACGGGCAGGATTCCGCATTCAGATATTAGCTGATCGAAAAAGATCTGTCCAGGGCCCTTCACCCAACATCCGTGCACGGCGGTGTTTTCGGTAGCTGGAATTTCCCAGTATCCGGCAAAGCCGCGAAAATGATCCAGACGTACACTGTCGTACAGGCTCAGTGCCCGTTTCATCCGGTGAATCCACCATTCGAAGCCGCGCTCCGCCATAACCTCCCAACGATAGATGGGGTTACCCCAGCGTTGCCCGGTTTTGCTGAAAAAATCGGGAGGCACGCCGGCTACTACCGAGGGTTCACCTGCGTCATCTAACTGAAACAATTCAGGGCTTGCCCAAACGTCAGCACTGTCATGCGCGACATAAATCGGCAGATCCCCCATAATCTTCACATTGCGTTCCCTGCAGTAGCCGCACAGGTTACGCCACTGACCATCGAAAATGAACTGTTCGAACAGATAGAATTGAATCTCCTGCAGATTAGGCTTCAGCGAATTTTTATCAGGAGAGGTTCGGTCATGTATGGGCCAACTGGTCCATATCTTGTCCTGATGTTTGAGCTTCCGTGCACGGAAGGCGGCGTATGGCAATAACCAGTCGGCCTCCCTGTTGATGAATGCCTGAAAGTCATCCGTACGGGGCCGCCTGATAAATCGGAAAAATGCCTGCCTCAGCAGTTTTGACTTATATGCTGCAACAGACGGATAATCGACGATACCCGGCGGACTGGCAGGGTAGGTGTCAATTTCTGATTTGGTTGCCCATCCGTCCTGAACCAGAAGTTCAGGGCTTATCAATAATGGGTTGCCTGCAAATGATGAGGGGCTCGCATAAGGTGAGTCTCCCAGTCCTGCCGGGCAAACTGGAAGAAGCTGCCACCATGTCTGTCCGGTTTCGACCAGTGTATCAACGAAGCGGCGGGCTTCAGGCCCAAGATCTCCAATTCCAAAGCGGGACGGTAAGGAAGTAACATGTAGCAGAAGTCCACTGGAGCGCATAGCAGTCTGACGGCGTAAACAAGCGCGCAAACTTCACTTAAACGATTTCGTGCCATGAAAGCTGACATTTACGTAGAAAGGGCCACATTTAGCGAATTGCCTCGCTTGTCTCAATTATTTGATGATTACCGACGGTTTTACCGGATGACGTCGGATACTGTAGGTGCAAGTGCCTTTCTTGCGGCACGCATGCGACACAAAGATTCGGTTATTCTCGTAGCACGGGTAGAGGATAAACCGCTGGTTGGATTTGTACAGTTGTATCCTGCGTTTTCGTCGGTACGTATGGGGGCGATCTGGATTTTGAATGATCTGTACGTTCAACGTGATTGGCGAGGGCAGGGCGTGGGACAGAGATTGATGGAGGAAGCCAGGATTCGGGCAATGCACAGTGGATGCATTGCACTGGAGCTGGCAACTGAGAAAACAAATGCAAGTGCCAAGCGCCTGTATGAGAAACTGGGTTACTCACTGGATGAGACCTTCGATCATTACGCACTTGAGCTCACCTGATCAGCGGGCGCCAACCCTATCACAAGTAATCATTATCTAAGTGGCCGCATGCAAAATTTATTGATGGAGCTTTCGCGTGAGGACTACGCGTACATGATCCGAATCATTGAGGGTCCTTTTGATCGCTGTGCAGACCTCAAGAAGCACCTCGAGGCATTGGATTCGATGAATCACCGGGTAGCATTGTGTGAGGGTCTCGAAAGAAAAATCCGTTACTTGGGCAGCAGCGACATTGCATATAATTTTCGGAGGGTTATAGGCTCGGAGCCGGGGGCCGATTTCCGGTACATTATTCGTGATACAGCACGGTTCCTGAAAGTCCCCTTGGCTGATCAGGGCACAGAGAGGGATTTGCTCGTCCGCATGGCACAGGATTATGCTGTGGATGCTTTTTCAAAGTTCACACAAGCCGAACAGCAGCAAATTTTGGAATCTCTCGGCGTTGGGCGGGCGCGTGTGATATCCTTCCTGAAAAAGACGGGTGGTGTATTTGCCGCACCTGCATTTTTGCAGGCTTTTGGTACACTTGTGGTCGAAGGTTTGATCAAGACAGTTTTGTTCGGACTGACTGCTCGCCTGATTGGCCTAAAGCTGGCAACGTCACTGTTTGCTTTTCTTTTTGCCCGTGTACCTTGGTGGGCGCACGCCATCATACCTGCGGCATGGACGATCTCAATTGGATTGACTGCGCTGGATCTCCAAGGACCTGCCCGGCGCAAGGTAGTGCCGATTCTGCTCTATCTGGGGCTCAGCTGCATGCGCCTGGATGCCGAGAAGCAGGGTTGATATCCAAATTATAGGAATTACCCGTTTAAGTGAAACTTTGTTGCCGATTACTTGGATCTCCGTTTGGTCGGCTTTGCCTGGAAAAGAATCCTCTCCACTTCTTTGGGGGTCCTGCCACGATAGAACGGATTAATCGCCGGTGTATGGGATCGTTTCTCCAAGAGTCGTAACCGCTCTTGCTTCTTTGCGCTGTTCTGAGTTGGAGACTGGTTTCATGAAATCGAGAGCGCAATCGTTAGTGCAGCGCCGATGATGGCAATGACCACGATTAACACATTATACTTTGTGTTCTGAGCATCAATTTTTGCGTTTTGGGAATCAATCTTAGACTCCAGCCTTGAAATGAGATTTGTCGATGCCATTTCTCCAATTATATCGATTAACTTGACAGCTTCAGTATCTGAAAGCCCTGTCTTTCTTAGAAGTTCATAAGCCTCAGTGTTGTTACCAGTTCCCATTCATGTTTTTTGGGTTTGATCCAAGTACCCGCTTATTTCTAATTTACGCCTAAATTATGGAAAGTTCCATATTTAATAAAAATGGTGTGTACATTATGCGCAATACATTCTCGTCCGAGAAATCCAACACGTCGGAGCTAGTTGCAAAACCCATTTTGTTGCAACTAGTGATCTGCCCAATTCGGGGCATAAATTGGTTCAATTTTCTTGGATTACGTGAATGATTGGGATGTGTTCACCGCTTTCTTCGAACCTCCGAGCGATTGGCCTTCAATGAGGTGTTAACTTGAAGAATTTCGTCCACGATCCGTATGGATTCAACGCATCAATCCCACGGCTTCTTTGTTCCGGAACCCCCAAATTCTATACGCTGCTGTCAGATGGTCCGGTTTAGTGGACCATGCGCAGCAGCGCATCCACGGTGAGCACAACAACTCCGAACATCAGGTGACCCCTCACCTTGCTGTGCCTGCGTACATGACGTCCACCAAACTCATCCTTGAGTCGCCCAAACGCCCGC
Organism: Rhodothermaceae bacterium bin80; assembly: GCA_002238805.1. Taxonomy (GTDB): domain Bacteria; phylum Bacteroidota; class Rhodothermia; order Rhodothermales; family Bin80; genus Bin80. The sequence goes on from MPNB01000009.1 coordinate 64,201, forward strand.
TCCACGGTTGAACGTTCCCTGTAGCGCACCCGCTCAAGTGGAATAAACCCGGCCCTGCGCTGCGCTTTCTGCTCACGACGGTGCGCCGCTTTTCGATTACGCGGATTCGTGTCAATGATGGGCACGCGCCCGGATTCCGTACGGTGTGCGTGAATCTCCTTCGCGTCATACGCACTATCCATCAGGTCATAGCAATGGTCTACCCGTTGATCCGGGGGATGTCCCAATTTTAGTTGATCTTTTATTCTCGGAACCGATTCGAGGTAGACTTGAGTTGATGTTTGTTTACACAGTTCAAGAGTGCTTGTTGCAGTTTTGGTAAATGTTCTGCATTTTTGATTTTGTTCAGTCGGGGCCTGCAGTCTTTGATCGCGCAGGCTACCCATCGTTGGCGTTGACCTGAGTTGGTCCAGCGTTTCACTCTGCCGATTCGATCCTGGATCAAGCCATTGACATTTTCGATGATATTTGTTGTGCGAAAGTGCGGTCCCAATTCTTCTGACACGCCCAGTTTATGGAGGGTCAAGGTTTCCTCCAACCCTTCCAGCAGGCTATTGGCTGCGGCGATTTCGCCCTGTTCCACCAAGTCACTGTAAAGCGACAGCAATATATTCTTTGCGCTGGCGTAGTCGGGGGCGTGATAGCCGGCATTCATGCGAGATTTTACGGCGGACTTCCGCTCGCTCTTCTTGATCTTTCCGACCACGTTTTCCTGTTTGTGCCAAGTGCACCGCTGGACCTGGGCATAGGCCCCAAAGACCTGATTGACGGCTTTGCGAAGCCCCTTTGCCCCATCAAGGATCACCAAAAGCCCCTGCTCATACCGCAGTCCGCGATCCAGCACATCTTGCAACAGGCCCTCGACCGCATTTGCATGCTCGGTCGTTGTTTGAACGAAGTCCAAGATATCCTTCTCTCCCGTTGCGGTGATGCCGACACAGATCATAATCTGCTCCTCTTGTTGAGACTTCCCATCAAGGATCAACGCCACATACGTCTCGCCATCCAGGCGCCGCATCCGGAAGTCCTCCA
>MPNB01000130.1 GCA_002238805.1 Rhodothermaceae bacterium bin80
ATCGTTAAGAAGCAGCGGAGGCAATACGACCGGTGGCATAAGGCGCGCCGAAAGGCGGCGTGAAGCCCCCCTGGTCGTACGGATACGATCAAACAAGGCGTGCAGAACAACAGAACTGGCCCGAGGTATGTCCGCTGGGCAGATCAGATCCCGAAAAATTTGCGGAAACCGGCGTAAATCCGACTTTTAGCAGAGACGCTAACCTAAATACGACGTGACCAAGCCACCACCCCCTCGAATTGATACCTCAGACGTACGCAAACCAGGGCCATGACGCCCTTAACTCAGCCGAAATAGGTGTTTTCTGGCAGACACTATTTAGCGAGCAACCCGACGTGTCGGATTTCTCGGACGAAAATGTATTGTGCATCATATACAACTTTTTCCTACTCTTAGGGAACTTTCCACAATTCTTGTTTGTACGGTGGAATACGCAAACACTTGGAACAAACCCAAAAGAAAATGAATGCGCGCTAGCGACAATACCGAGGCCTATGAACTTCTAAGGAAGACAGGGCTGACAGATGTAGAAGCTTTCAAGTTAATTGACATAATTGGAGATATGGCGTCAACAAATATTATTGCTAGACTGGAGTCTAAGATGGATGCGCAGAACGCGAAGATTGATTCCCAAACCGAGAAGTACAATGTTCTAATTTGGGTTATTGGCTTTGCGACGGTAATTCTTGCGGCTGTAATTGCGCTCACATGAAAGCGTGGCATCTCGTGGTATGGGTTCCATGAGATTTGAACAACTTATGTACGTGCAATGCTATCGACTTTACGGATAAGCATATTGTACGTGAGACGTTTTCCGACAAACCCCTCGGCTACTTTTTCCATTTGCGTGACGGTATCCAGACGGCGTACATTGTGCCGTCCGACAAACTCATCTGCATATCGTTGTAGATGCTCAGGGGACATCTTGTGATAGATGCCGTAGTAGCCTCGCTTCAATAACGCCCAAAACGATTCCATGCCCCTGCACGCCCCATCCCTTATGCTCCATTTTGATCGTCTTGCTACTTTTCAAGGCCTGTAGTCGGATGGTGACAACTGCAGGCTTCCCTAATGCAGGAGTACCGAGATCGGAAATCCTACCGGTCAAATATAAACCGAGCGTGGTACCCAACAATGCGACACTTCTTGGACTGCTCGAGGCCCAAACAGTCCTATTTGTATGGGGCTGGAAATTCGGTCACGAGAGGGAGTGCAGGCCTCCTTATCTGCAAGCAGGTACTCGTTATTGAGCAAGCATGAACCTGCGCACGATCTGCTGATTATCCTTCCAGAGAACCAGCCAGTAGACTCCGTTCGCCAGCGCATACTCACTTGCATTGATGGTTAGTGCATGCTGACCAGGCTGCCTGTACTCGTCCCTAATCAGCATGACTCGACTCCGCCCAATCACGTCAACCACCTGCAAAGTAACGGTTCCAGGCTCCTGCAATGTGTACTCAACCTGTGCCTGTTGCTCGAATACAGTAGGATATACTACCATACTGAGGCCTTGCCCAGCCAACTCCGGATCCCGACCCGTTTGTATCGGAGATACTACTGCGTTACTCGGATCACTCTCAATAGAATTAGAGCTTACAGACTGCACGAAATACCAATGCTTTCCGGCATCTGCACTCGGGATATCTATTACCGTGGTTTTCCCGGCAATGGCAATCAGATTGCGCGCATCCTGTGCAGCAGTAGTTACATCCGGCTCCAATTCACTTCTTACACGATATACTGCATAGCGTGCAGGAGCCTCGTCGGGAGGATCCCATTTCAGCAAAATTGCGCCGCCGTCCTGCGAAGCAACCAGGTTAAGAGGAGCAGCGGGCACGGTCTGATCCTTCCAATCCATGGATGGAGTGAGCGCAGGGTATTGATAGAGTCCATCTCGCATGGTCTGTGCAAAATTTCCTCCGCGACCAGGGGCTATATGACGTGCCCGAAAGAATATACTCCCATGAATCCCCCAGTAATCCCGGCTGAAAGCGACCTGATTGGGGATTTCCATCGGACTGATCGGGGAGGACGCCTCAGTTCGATAAAGTCCATGGCCCGGGTACAAATGTCGATCGTCTATTTGATCCGCCCACCAAGGTGCCAGTTTTTCGTAGGCCTGGGCGCCTCCGAAGGGCCAATACAATTGTGGCGCGAGATAATCAATGGTCTTTTGCCTGATCCAGGCAGTAGCGTCCGCATAGATTACGCTGTAAGCATCAAGCCCGCGAATTCCTCGCGGCACATTATTCTTCCAGATACCAAACGGGCTTATCCCAAACTTGATCGCCGAGTCAAACGAGCGCAAACTGTCGGCAATCTGTGCGACCAGAAGATTGACATTATCTCGGCGCCAATCAAACAGACTCATGAACCCTCGACTCTCAGTCTGGAATGTCTGGCTGTCCTGCGTAGTAATTTGATTGGGTGGATACGGATAGAAATAATCGTCAAAATGGACCCCGTCAATGTTATAGCGACGTGCCACATCCATGATGATGGAGACGACATAATTGCGCACATCCTCTTTACCCGGATCCAGCAGCGTTAACGGTCCGGCTTTATAGGTCCACTCCGGATGCGTTACCGTAACGTGGTTATCTGCCGGTGTGAATGACGTGCCATTGTTGACCCGGTAGGGATTAAACCACGCATGCAACTCCATACCTCGGCTATGGGACTCTTCGATGACAAACGCCAAGGGATCGTAACCAGGATCCCTTCCTTGTCTACCCGTTAGGTAGTGGGACCATGGCTCATAGTTGGATTCGTACATGGCATCTCCGATCGAACGCACCTGGAAAATTACCGCGTTGATCCCTGCGTTCTGGAGATGATCCAAAAGCTGCCGCAAATCCCCCTTCTGCTGAGACTCGCCTGCTCCCTGCTGTGGCCAATCCAACCCATAAACCGTTGCGATCCAAGCAGCCCGAAATTCATGCTTTGGAGTCTTCGTGACTTGGGCATTTGTGTCTGGCAATATAACAAGCAGCAGCACCGCCGAAAAGCATAACTGAATCCAAAATTTCATTCACACACCTCAAAATGTTCAGCAATCAAATTTGATGCAAAGCAGTGAACTACCAAAAACTATCTCAATTGATCAGTTTTGGCTCTCATAAGGCCCGGGCAGCATTCCCCAAAGGATAAAGAAGAGCGGATACGCCCAACTCTGTTAAAGTAACGTTCTTTTCTGGACTTCTCCGCTGTTTTGCGGGTGTAATTACCCCTGTGGGTTCTCCTACCATGGTCGAAACCATGTTACAGTAGGAGTTCGCCAGGTTCTTTCCCTAGTCTTCGACAGCATCGTCATCATAATGCTTTTTGACTGATACTCACACCAGCAACATAAGCAAAAAACGCAAGCTCAGTCGGGAATTGGAAGCGATTTAACAACATTGGAATCCGCCCTTTCCCAATTTTTCTCCAATCTGACAGTTGCCTCCTTATGTGCATTCTGATCCCCCTTCATTTTTGCAGCAGCAACCGTACCCATAAGGGACAATGACCGCCCAGGTGCTCTCGCCAAAGAAATTTCGAATGCTTTCATGGCATCCGCCCCCTTTTCGGCCTTTAGGTAATACTCGCCGAGGCGTTCATAAGTCGGCTTTGCAGGTTTGGGGGGGCCAAACTCCATCGGCCTGGCAGCCTCTATATCCGCTGCAGTCTTTAGCAAATCAATTGCACCATCCAGATTACCTTCCAATGCCAAAAGGTCCGCTTTTAGTTGATGCTGGAGTAACTCACCTATCTCTGCGTCCTCCAAATGCATTAGGTCGCTCACTACCTTTCGTGCCCCCTCTTCATCACCGCTTGCCAAAGCTGCGTTGCCCCTGATGAAGAGTATGTCCGCAATACTGTTAGGACCCAGTCCCTCAGTGTCTACTTCAATTTGTGCATAGTCCGAGTCCCACTGCTCCGTTTCCACGAGGTAAGACAGCGTTATGGAGACCAAGTGTCTTCGTGCCATCGTACTACTGCTTTCCTCAGCGTCGCTAATCATGTCTTTAAGCAACTCCTCGGCTTCTGCATGGCGACCCTGTTGTAAATAAGCGTAAGCAAGCCAATGTCTGGCATGAAAAGAGCGCGCATTCACACCCAACCCCTTTCGTCGCATACGCGCATCACTCGCAGCAAATGACGCCTCATTGGCGGATGCTACCTCAGGCCACATTCCCATTGCAGTGAAAATGTGCGACGGCATATGGAGGGCATGAGCCGCCTCAGGTGCAATGTTTGCGTACGTGCGTGCTGCACGTAACCCGAGCGGTGCATGAATCGGGTCGTCGTACGAATGAATCAGGTAGTGTGCAGCACCTGGATGCTGCGGATTTTTAGCGAATACTTCTTCGGCGATTGCAGCCGCACGCATATACAATACAAAATCGCGGCCATGATGCGCCAAACCTAGGATTGAGAGTGCATGAAATGCAGCTGCATCCAAGTCGTCCGGGTATCTGGCAGACAGAGCAGCCATATGCTCTTCAAGTGCAAAGTCCCGCGTCCTCTTGTCTCCCTCACTGAAGTACAATGCCTCTGCCGCACGCAGATAATCCTTCTCACGCGTCGTAGGTGCCTTTGCCAAACGTCCCTGCAGGTCTGGCGCAAGCTCACGCAGCACACCCCGGGCTTTCTCTGTATTCTGCTGCATCCAGATCGGATGATTATATGCCATCGCCTCCCCCCAATAAGCCATCGCGAAATCAGGATCTATCCTGCGTGCCTCCGAAAAAGCCTCACGGGCATCTTCATATTCAAAACTGTGCAACAAGAGGACACCGCGAGAGAACGCATCCTGTGCCTCCTCTGCACCGGAATTCTCAAACGCTGTGCTTCCGAGTCCGGTTACCTGCGCCTTCACAGGGAAAACAACGAAACACAATAGTGACAGCAATGTGATTGAATAACGATAAAACATTCTTAAGGATGGATTTTTAGTCAAGTAAGCTCTTCAATGTACCATATGCAACTTCAATTGGCAAATCCTGATCCGTCCACTGCCTGTACGCGGCAGCGGCCTGCTCCACCAGCATGGTTAGTCCCCCAATCACGGTTGCCCCACGAGATTCGGCATCCTCAAGTAATCGGGTACGGCTCGGTCGATAAACCAGATCGTAGATAACTTGACCCGAAGAGAAATCTTCTCTCTGCTCCCAGGGGGTTTCCTGGGTATTCGGGTGCATCCCTACCGGTGTCGAATTAACGATCAGCTGACTTTTGCGAATACTCACCGCCGCGGATGCAAAATCTGTCACATTCACCCCCCCATCACCACAAAACATTGCAAGGTCATTCACCAGTCTTTCTGCCTGGTCAATCCTTCGTGCCACCACGGTCAGTGGACGCGGGCTATAATGTTTCAGTAAACCATAAGCCACGGCCCGTGCTGCGCCACCTGCACCCAGCAAAACCATCGGTTTGCCCTTGAGCTCCATCCCCCTCAGCGGAGATAGAAAACCTTCGATGTCCGTGTTATCACCATAAAGCTGGTCTCCCTTACATACAATCGTATTAACCGCACCCACAGCCTTGGCCGCGCTGGAGAATCTGTCAATGTACGGCAATACCGCCTCCTTGTAGGGAAGCGTTACATTGGCTCCGGCAAAACCCAGTGCGGACAGTCCCTGTAAAGCCTGAGACAGACGGTTCGGCAGGACATCTACAGCCAGGTAGACAAAGTTCAATCCTTGGTGCCTCAGTGCAGTATTATGGATGATGGGCGAAAATGAATGCCTCACCGGATGACCGAGAATAGCAATCATCCTGGTTCTCGCATCGGGAAAGATCATTTTGTTAGTTTTGTGCGAAAGATCCACTCATTGTGCCTAAGTTTACGACCTAAACAAGTTACTTCACCAAAAAAGAGATAGCCCGTGGACTGGATTACAAGCCCCGAAGCCCTCATAGCCCTCGCAACACTTACGCTGTTGGAGGTGGTTCTGGGCATTGATAATATCGTTTTTATTTCCATTCTTTCATCCAAGCTACCCGAGAGTCAGCAACCGCGCGCGCGTTTTCTGGGACTGGCCCTCGCGATGTTTGGCCGCATTGTACTACTGTTGTCACTGAGCTGGATCATGCGCCTCGAGGCCACACTGTTTGAGGTACTTGGTCAGGACATCTCCGGACGAGACCTGATCCTGGTCGGCGGAGGACTTTTCCTGCTGGCCAAGGCCACACATGAAATCCACGACAAACTTGAGAAACCTGAATCTTCGCATACGAAAGTGGTTGTAGCTTCTTTTTCCCATGTGATTGTCCAGATCCTGCTTCTGGATATTGTTTTTTCTCTGGACTCTGTAATCACGGCAGTTGGTATGGCCGATCGGGTGGAGATCATGATTATAGCCATCGTCATCGCGATCATCGTGATGATGATTTCGGCCGGCTCAATTTCAAGGTTTATTGAGAAAAACCCAACCATCAAGATGCTTGCACTGTCCTTCCTGCTTCTAATCGGCATGGCGTTGATCGCCGAAGGCTTTGAGCTGCATATCCCGAAGGGGTATCTCTACTTCGCGATAGCCTTCTCACTCCTGGTGGAGCTGCTAAATCTTCGCATGCGCCGTAATAGATCCCCCGTGCGGTTGCACAGCTCTCGGCGCCCTGCAGACTGATCTATACGCTATCAAAAATAGTTCTAGCCTTAACGTCAAAACGTTGCGTTCCTTGTATTGGGATCTGTAAGTAGTGTCTGCCAGAAAACACCTATTTCGGCTGAGTTAAGGGCGTCATGGCCCTGGTTTGCGTACGTCTGAGGTATCAATTCGAGGGGGTGGTGGCTTGGTCACGTCGTATTTAGGTTAGCGTCTCTGCTAAAAGTCGGATTTACGCCGGTTTCCGCAAATTTTTCGGGATCTGATCTGCCCAGCGGACATACCTCGGGCCAGTTCTGTTGTTCTGCACGCCTTGTTTGATCGTATCCGTACGACCAGGGGGGCTTCACGCCGCCTTTCGGCGCGCCTTATGCCACCGGTCGTATTGCCTCCGCTGCTTCTTAACGAT
>MPNB01000131.1 GCA_002238805.1 Rhodothermaceae bacterium bin80
CTCAAGGGCTGGAAGCGCTGGTTATCCTGGGCCATGCGTTGTCGACTTGAACCCATGAAAAAAGCCGCCAAGACGGTTAAGAATCATCTATGGGGAATCATAAATGCGATCGTTCTAAAAGTTAGTAATGGCCCAGCTGAAAGCATAAATAGCCGCATCAAAACCATTAAAGTTCGTGCGCGTGGATTCCGAAACACAAAGCGGTTTGCCAATGCAATTTACTTCTATCTCGGAGGACTGGATCTGTACCCCGAAGGCCTCCAAAAACAGGCTCCCCACTCATAAAAGTGAAGAGCCATTTTCTTTTCAAGGTCAGTTTGAGTTGCATAATCTTTCTCAATAATTGATATTCTCTTGTCAAGATCATGATGACCAGATGCGTATTGAACTAGGATCTTGTCCCTTTCAGTTAATGCTAGTGCGTCATCACTTGGTTCAGGTTCACTAAACGCTTTTTCAGTTTATTGAATATCAAGGTCAGTCATTCTTATCATTCCATAGGTCCACATAGTATTGACGAATGATCTGATTAGGAATAATTGTTCCTACACCAAATTCATTCACAACCTTACTCCACGGTGATTTTTCGAAATGGGTGATAGTTGATAACTGTAATGCCGTAAACTTGGAATATTCTTCAACTACTCTTTTTATCACAATACTCTGCTCTTTACTCATTCTTTTGGCTTGATTTCGTGCGGGGATATCTATTGCATTACCACCGTAAAATTTGAATCTGTGGTATACGCTCGATATAACTGGTCCATATTTCCATGCTTCTACTTCCTCGTCAATCAAAGGAATGTCAAAAATCCCCAACATCCAACCATGTGCAATGTATACCAGCTTTATGACATGCATGGGCGTGGTCGCTTCATCCCGTGCATTTCTAAGCCACAGAATATGCTCTGCCACAATTTGGGGGGAAATAGGTTTGGGATTAAGGCTCTGTGACATAACACCCCTTTTTGAAAAGTGTACTGGTTGTGATACTGAATGTAGCCAATCTCAGGTTACACGCATAAATATATCCAATAAACAGATGGTTCCCCAAAATTATGGAATCTTACATAAATATCGCAACATCGAATATAATTCCACTAAATCTTTATCCTTGGAAGCGGTGGAGAGAGGGCTCATAGGGTCGAAATGGCTTGCTCTTTTGTAACTCCAAGGGGCAAAATAGAGTCCCAATAAGGACCGTTATAGGAACCTGACGAATGCCAGCAAGCGGGTCACGGAAAAGTACCACGAGGGACGGGGATTTATTGTGTCAGAGAAACAAAGAGCAGTGCCAAGGGGTTCGTCTCAATGACCTACTATCCGTCCCAATAAAAAAGCGGAAGCCCCAGTTTTTAGGGGCTCTGCCGCGAAAATGACCTGTTCCAGAAATAAGCTAATACAGTAGATAGAATAGCCCCCAGAAAGCTGATTCCCATCTGCGAGGCTGCTATTAACCAGTGAGCTGGCATCAGGCGGTCAATCACGATTTCCTGTGATTCACCGGGTCGTACATGAACCTGGAGCGAATCTTGGTCCTTTACACGAGACCACAGTGACTGTGGGAGAGACATCTTTTCACGGCGAATAGTTTGACCATCCGGTAAGGTTACACTAAGGTCAATGTACCCGTATGTTACATCTGCGCGGTTAGTCGTGTCAAATCCTCCTACCTCAGCTACCGCGGGAATGCCTTGGTCCCATGTTGTTTTCAGTTGCCAAGCAACAAACCCCTGATTGGCAGCAAGGCCAGTCAGTACTATAGGTATTCCCCAGAACAGTTTTGCAATGAGCCTCACCATTAAAACCCACTGTGCTTAGGTCAAAAACAGATATGGCTTCCATGTCTCTTCAACGGCACCAACATAATCGCGAATAAACATGACGTGACTCGGTCTGAACGGTTTTCGGCGGAGTGGCATCCTGGCCTCTTCAGGCGTACGGTCGCCCTTTCGGTTGTTGCAGGCAATGCATGCGGCTACCAAATTAGTCCAATGGTCCTTTCCTCTCCGTGACTTTGGCAATACATGGTCAACAGTCAGTGACTCCCTGCGATTACAATACTGGCACCTGTACCCATCCCGACGAAGTATATTTTTTCTCGACAGCATGATGTTTCTGTACGGGACTCGCACATAACCACGTAGTCGTACAATGCTCGGATAGGGGAATTTTGTCGAGGGTGATCGAAAAAAACAACCGGGAACACATTCTACGAGATCTGCCTTATCTAAATGCACCAGCACAACCGCCCGGCGTGCTGTACAGACCGTGAGTGCACTGTAATCGTGATTCAGGACGAGGACATGCAGCTTCATATTACTTGCATGATGGACCTTGGTAGGCACACATCGTGGAATTGTCTAAACTTGATAGCAAAAATAATACCCCAGAATCAGGATCACACTTAAAACAAAAGAACCCATTACTTCAGTGTAGTATCTATCATTCGAGACTAAGGATCGAATTCCAGCACTTCTACGATATCGCCTCGATGTATGACACCGTTATTTTCCGGCACGAGGTTCTCGCCAAAGTAAACGTTTCCGCCCCTTTTCCGAAAGCTATTCAGCGTACGTAAGGGCTCTTTTCCTCGAGAAGCTGTTTCCTGATCTACCGTTGTAATGGTACATCTGGTACACGGTTTAACCACAGCAAATACAACCTCCCCTATTCGGAGGCGCCGCCAGGTATCCTCCTCAAATGGAGCACCGCCGGATACCACTACGTTGGGGCGAAACCGTTCCATAGGAATGGGGGCCGGTAGCTTCTCGTTCAGCATGGTAAGCGAAGCTTCTGTCGTACAAAGTAGCGGATACCCATCGGCAAATGAGACCACAGTCCCCGGTTTGGCATACGTAGTATCCGTCTGCCTCAGGTTGGGATCATGCATGTAAACCAGATCAACACGGCGGCCCAAAAAGGAAGTGAGCCACTCACTTGCTTTTTGGGATGCCTTCCGAGCCGGCACTAAATCTTTCCACACCAATACCTCTAGAATATCTGCTCCTTCTCCAGGAAGAGAAACAGTTTGATATTGATGGCCAGTCGCCGTGAGAAGTAAACTACCATCATCATGTGGCACTGCCTGAATCAATGCCATACGTGGCATTTCGCGCTGTGTGAGGAAACGTGCATGCTCATCGACAATCATCCAGCGCCGATCCCCGAAAAGTCCCCAAGGATTGACCATAGCACGGAGCTGGGCAACGCGATGTGTCGACTTGATCGGGTATATGTGCAAGCTTCGTAGAACCATTACGATAAAGTCGAATGCGCTTAATAATTCAAGTTACGGCCACTTTACGAATACAAAGGATATACGGGTCCATGCGTCTACAACATAACTGCAGCCAAGCCATTTTCAATTAGCTGTAGACTGTCATTTTTCTCATAGAGATAGAATTTACGAATTCATTTTATCCCCCTCCTCCGTGTAAGCCCCGCTCTACCGCACGCTCCATGATTCTGCCAACCGCATGCCAGCTTATCCCCATGCGATCAGACACCGCAGAAATACTCATATCCTGCAGATCGTCAACCACCTGCCCCTCAAATTCTTTGCGCAGGTTTGTCATGGGCAGCGCGCCCAAATCCTTGGGCTGCTGTGCCGAAGCTTCAGTTGACCAATGGCGCCGCACCCTGCGCGGCGCCGCTGGGCTGCAAAGTGAAATCGTCTGCGCCAGCGTGCACTACAAAGGCGCGGTCGAAAACGCTGGCCGGGCCAAAGTCCAGCGTAGCCATTTCGCCTGTGACAACCACGGTATCAATTCCGCCGGGATCTGCGGTGATGCTGCTGGGGTCTCCGGCATTGCCACCGCCAGAAGTGGGGCTGTCGTGATCTGTGCCGTCCGAATTCGGCCGGTAACGCATTGCCGGCACCCCCACTGTAATCGCCCTTCTCGTGGTTATGGAGACCTTGTCCGCCCGGCGAGACGAGAATGATGCTCGATACTAGCCAATGTTGATCTGCGGGCGGCTCCTTCATGCAGCACTTGTCCAACGGAGACGTTTTCTCTGTTAATACACCACGACCCAATTTTCGAGCCGGTCGTGCTTGCTGGTCAGTGCTTCTGCTTTTGCTTGCCGGGCAGTCAGTGGATGGGCCGACTTCGCATTGCGTGCTATTTGCATTCCAAGTGCACACGCCTGCAGCATTCTTCTTAGGAATGACGGCGGCGGGTGCGTCTTGGGCCGCTTGGCCAATCTTTCGGGCTGGCGCTACCGTTGTCCAATGACACCACATCCCACGCGGGACCCCGCGGCTCCACTGGGCTGCGAAACAAAGTCATCCGCGCCGGCGTGCACTATAAAGGCGCGGCCGAGCACATTGGCCGGGCCGTCGTTCAGCGTAGCCATTTTGTCTGTGATTACTACGCTTGCATTTCCGTTGGCATCTGCGGTAATGTTGCCAAGATCTCCGACATGGCGAACTTCAGAAGTGGGCGCGCCGTGATCTGTGCCATACGGATTGAAGTGGCCGCCTGCAGCCTTGCCGTCCCCCCCGCTGCAATCGCCCTTTTCGTGGACATGGAAGCCATGTTGGCCTGGTGAAAGGCCGGTGATTGCTACCGTAATGCGCAGCATTCCTGATTCCTGTTTAAGCGTAACTGTGCCGGTGGCGGTGTAGCCTGTGGTTGGATGAATGACGGCCACGGCTTCTGTAACGCCCGGCGGCATCGGGCTAATCGCCTGATCGCAGCCGAAGAAGCCCAGCGAGACGGTCAGCACGCCGAGGACAATGATGCGGCGCATAGCCATAGTGATATCTAGTCTGTTATAGCCAATGACGCTCGGCGCCAGCCGGGCACCAGTATGCAGAAGGCTGGCAAACCCCACGCAGGTACAATATACTCTTGCTCCACAATAAGGTGCAAGTCACGGGCCTGTCGGGGTTGCTGGTCAGCGCTATTGCCCGCCACACAGTCGGCAGGCGATCCGACTTCGAATTGTGCTCCACTTGCGCTAGAGCTTGCGGACGCAATCAGGTGCGCACCTTCGGTTATATTGCCAAACCTGAGGCCAGACTTGGTTAATACCCGAAGCGGTGGGGCGTATGCGTCCGACAGCGTACCCTGTAGGGATCTTTTTGATGGAGCAGACGGGCTGGGCGAAGAGTTTGCTTCGGCTACGGACGAGTATGGCCGCCCGCGATTCAGCATTGCAGCCTCGGTGGAAAAGGACTTCAAAGCGTGCGAAACCTTGCATCTGCTCCGCTTCTTTCGGGCCTTTCAGGCCGGGGCAGTTCCCGAGGAGTACTATGCGTGTTTGGATGAGGTGATTATGCAACAGGCACTGGATCGGCAGTTTCCTCACGAATCTGCCAAAACACCCAAAAAAACGCTTCCCAAAACGGGAACAGGAAAGGTACGACCTTTCACTTCACTACCAGTGACGAAGTTGAGTTTGGTAAAACGTACTTTCAAGGCCGTCCACGGAACAGATATCGCCTTTACTCCATGCTCTGGACGCTGCACCTGGGGAAGATCCGCCACTACCATGGTGCGGTACGCACATATATTCAGGGGACGCCATTCCCGATGACGACGATCATATCTTGGGCAAAGGTTGCCGCACACCGGACGCGTCAAAGCATCATCCGTGTAGACCACATGGATCTGTGCCGTGCGAGACTCCTTGATATGCGTCACCTTTGAAACCTCCCAAGGTGCTCAATACCTAAAAGTTCACTCCTGTTTTCAGATCGTACTTGCATTGCACTGATTTTGGAATAAGAATCGCCACGGAACCATGACCTCGAACCCGATTGAATTATAACTGCAAATCCCTCTCATCTCGTTAAACTATACCCGACTCTCGTTGAAATATCCACCAAAACGATATGATTTTTTTCTAAATTTCCGCATACCGTAAACGTAAATGCGATACTCAATTGTGCTCGGACTGTGCCTGCTGGTTACCTGCTCCGATCAACCACTGCCTTCATGGGAAACTCGCATAGATGCGTTCATCTCCTCTGAACTCACCGCAAAGGAGATCCCCGCCCTCTCCATCACAATAGTTGACGGGGACCAGATTGCTTGGACAAAAGGTTATGGTAAAGCTGCATCCGAAATGCCTGCTACCTCTCAAACTGTATATCGTGTAGCATCTGTTTCCAAACTTTTCACCGCGCTCGCAGTGATGCAGTTGGTCGAAGATAGCCTCTTAAGCCTTGACGAACCTATCACTTCCTGGTTACCAGATTTCGCCCCGAATAACCCTTACGATGCCCCCATTACCCTCCGACAGCTTCTTAGCCATAGGTCCGGTCTGGTTCGTGAACCTCCTGTAGGGCATTACTTCGACGATACATCACCAACGCTCTTCGAGACCGTGAGAAGCCTAAACAACTCGCGACTGATTAGCGAGCCTGGGAAGCGTACCAAATATTCAAATGCTGCCGTAAGCCTGGCAGGCTACATACTGAGTCAGGCAGCTGACATGCCCTTTAATGAATTTGTTCAGACCCGATTGATTGATCCAATGGGGCTCGAACGTACTAGCTTCGTGTCACGCGAAGATTTACGAAATAATCTGGGGGTGGGCTACATGTGGCGCTACGATACCACCGAACTTACCAAAGCACCTGTATTTGAGCTCGGCATTGGCCCAGCAGGAAACCTGTACACGACCACAGAGGACTTGGGGAAATTCATTCATACACTGTTTGCCATCGAACGTGATGAGCGCCCTGATCTTCTTCGTGCAAAGTCACTACAAGAAATGTGGACCGTGCAATTCTCAGACAATCCAAGCGGATTTGGAATAGGGTTTCATGTATCTGACCACAATGGTCTGCTACGTATAGGACACGCAGGCATGATCTATGCGCAAGTTTGCAAATTCAGTCGCGCACTGACTGATCTTTTGCGCTAATTTAGGGGTTTTTGGCCTCAATTTGGCCATTTCAGGCCCAAAATCGGCCTTTTTTTACCCAAATCCGCCTTTTTTTTGGATTTTTCCCAAAAAACCCCGATATAGTGGATTTTTC
>MPNB01000132.1 GCA_002238805.1 Rhodothermaceae bacterium bin80
CGTCTCCAAGGTAAATCTCTACGGTACCTTGACGAATCAAGCCGCGCACAGAGCTCCCAAGGTAGCGATGCGGCACGCTGTAGAAGTGTTTTTCAATCTGTACATGGTAATCCAGGCCGACTTTCCGTTTGCCGGTCCATGCGCCATACGCGTACGGATTCGTCGGCAAGGGGCGCAGAGCGGGCCGATCCACTTCTTCAAACCTGCGCTGTCGGGTGCCAGGCATCTTCTGGAAGGGCGTCAGGTTGAAGGCCCTGACCTGTTCTAAAATGGCGGCATTGAGCTCCTGAAGACTAAAGAACGTCACGTTGCGTAAGACGGCCAGAATCTGACGCTGTGCAAATAATACTCCCGCTTCCACCGCACTTTTATCCCTAGGTTTCTTCGGACGGGCAGGGAGCACCCCTACTTGGTAATGCTCCGTCAAATCACGGAAAGATTCATTCAGAACGGGGACATCATCCTTTTTGAATTGAATCACGGCGGACTTCAGATTGTCCGGCACAATCGCGCGGGGCACGCCTCCTAAAAACTCCAACGTCCGGCGAACAGACGCGCAGAAATCCCGCGCTTTTTGGGTCTCGGTGGCTTCTGCATACAGATAGTTGGAAGCCCCCAGTACCGCGACAAACAGCTCTACGGTTCGCATCTCACCGGTATCCGGATCAACCACACACGGCTTCTTTCTCGAATAATCTACGAATAGTCGGTCGCCGGCCCTATGGGTATGACGCATCACCGGATCCATATTAGCAGCGCGCCAACGGCGATACAGATCGCAATAGTGACTGTACTGGTGCCCCTTCGGATGCGCTGCAATGTACTCCTTCCAAAGCTGTGCTAGGGTCAGCGTTCGGTGTTTGGTTAGTTCCAGTTGGACCTCAGCTCAGTTCGACACAGGTCGCTGCGTCGACGCAGACCGGGCCGTGAGGGATAAAGGATCGCCTCCAACTCCGCATCCGTCATCCCGTCAGGTAACGGCCAGGTCAAGTTCGCCACCGTGGCACGCTCAAGAATCCGGGAGACCGAGCCGCGACTAACTCCCACATTGCGGGCAATCGCGCGAATGGACAACTTGAACACAAATCGCAGTTCCAGAATGCGCTTAATCTTTTTCATCAATACACGTTTTGCAGGCATGTCTCATAGGTTTTAGTGAAACCAAAAACTATAACAAATCCTACTTGGATCAGATGAAAATCAAACCGCTTCCAGATTTGATGAGCACGCATCAGCGCTCCAAAATACCGGCTGGTAAGGTGGCCCACTTCGCTCGGAATGGTGGCCCGCATCACTCGGAATGGTGGCCCGCATGGTCGGAATGTGCAGACTTGAACTTCCCGTGGGCGAAGGCATGAGCTCAACTGAAAGCCGGATGCGGGAAGACCGCAGATCCGGTTCATGAGCAGGAGGTCGGAGACAACTTATGGGAGCCTGCAAAGGGTGCGTGAACAACGAGAGCGCATGACCCGCAGAACATAAGCACCGCACCGGTCTCTTGACTCTACGTGTACCGTGGAGACCGGATGATTGTATAAACCTGCTACGGTTTCATGCAAAGTCTGATCTCCACAAATGCACAGCTCTCTCCGCAAGTTGTTGCTGTCGTTTGTTCACGAAGTCGAGTGTCCATTCCTCAGGTGCGGTCTCGGGAATCTCTTTGGTAAGTGCATATGCGCTGCTTTTATACGTATCTAATTTTTTAGCATACGTTGCATTACTGATATTTTTGTTTGCGGATGACTCAAGAAGAGTCAGATTGCCGAGGCGATACACCGAGGTTTGCTGGAGCTCGGTTGGGAAAGTTTCATCCCATGCTCCCTCCGGATTTTCGGGCAGGATATGTTCAACCGTTCCCGCGTCTGTTTCAAAATCACAAGAACGTCCACTGGCTTTCTGTTCAAATCGTGCCAGAATGTATTTCGCCAATTTTTTCTTCTGACCGCGAGTGTTGATCACCAAGAGTGAGAAGTCTTGACGCATTTTTTTGTCATCTACGTAAATCTGCTTGATGAGTTTGAACACATCTGCCGGAGATGTTGCATCTCCGGCTATAATTGCTCTTGCGGCGTTGGGGTAGACGCGTTCAAGCGTGTGGGTATTAAGACTGCTGACCACGTTATAGCGAAACGAAGTGACGCTTAAAAGTTTCAGCACTCGTACAAAATCCTCTTTTGAAAAAAACTCCCAGGCGGCGAACATAAGCGGTAGCATCTGACGTACCCGAAAAAGACTAAGTTCCCGGATATAAGGTTTTGCGTCGGGCAAGTCCATCCAATAACCATGGTTTGGATCCGAGGCCGCCGCAAACAGTTCTGCTCTGCTTTCCAGTTCATCAAGAAGCACAAAAACGTCCTCTTGCGACTTTGTTCTGTCTCGTACTAGCTTGAAAAGGCGCCGGCTTCGCACCCTGCTCTGTTTGCAAAGCAGGTGGTAGCGTAGAAATTCTGCAAACCGTCCGCCATGGTCTACGGTCGCAATCAGCTTTGCCCACCGGCGCTGAAGAGCTTCCAGATCGGTGCGGACTTTTACCCGCGAGAACAGATAATTCTTGAGCAGATCCGTTGTTGTAAGGTCAATACCGCGCGCGTTGAGAGTCTCAAAGACCGTATACGCATTCAGTTCGTCATCTACTGTTATTAGAATAAACAGTAGCTGGCGTGCCGCGGTCTCAGACAGGATGCCAGCCACAGCTTCTCCATCGGTTCTCAGATTTTCCGGTTTGTTAAGTCGTTCTGTAAAGTAGCGAAAACATTTCCAGAGCAGTTTATTCGACTTTGGGAGCCCCCTTGGGTTAAGAGGTCTCCTCAGTTGAACTAGATAGTCTTGATAGAAGTCGTTATCTGTATTGTTTAGCAGGAGACGGGTACTCTCGGTGAGTGATGCGGGGTCTTTTTCTCCGATGAAGCGATTGCGAAGCTGTTGCGCGCGTTCTTTGTTGGAGTCAGGATCAATCCCCTGATTGGCCATAGTATTCAACTTGTCTATTACGGCAAGCGCAAACAGGCTTAACGTGGCTAACCGCTGCTGACCATCAATGACCATGAATTCACGGTCGCTTTTTCCCTGAATTACTAAAGCCCCCATGTAGTGATGGTCTTGTGTGTCAGACATCAGTTCGACGATATCATTCCACAGATCTTCCCACTCCTCTTCTGACCAAGAATAGTCGCGTTGATATGGTGGTACGCTGTATGATTTGCCGTTACCTATCAACTCCATATAGTTAATTGTGCGAGTATTCAACAGGTTTGTTTTCGTCATCACAAGTCTATTTATGCGCTAAAGCATACTACAAAAGCCTCTGGAAAAACTCCCAAATCACGAGGATTTTTTGGATTTTGAGGTCTCGGTTTCTGGTTGGTGCATCTGGGTAGAGGAAACGATTTTGATTGGGATTCGTATCTGCCCCGAGCATAGAAACATCCCTTGATAGACCTAAAAAGGACCGGAGTCCCCGGATTTCGTATCTCTTAGGGACGAAATATTCCACAAAAAACGGAATCTCCCATATCTCTTAGAAAGAAAGAGGAAGGCCCTTGTATTGCCTTTCGACGGGAATTGTTCCTTGGGTGAGGGGGGAATTGATTCGTTGCCCAAACGGACCAGAAGTTGTTGTTCGCGTTTGAGCAGGGAGTTTGGAATCGTTATTTTGGGGGCCAACAACTACCTAACACCACAACCATGCCCGACTGGGAAGCTATCTGTACCACGATGCCGGATACGACAACTGGGACGACTATGAAGCAAATGGCTTTCGTCCGTTGGAGGGGGCTGAACGAGAGAGGGAATGGCAAGAAAGTGAAACGACGAGGCTTTAGAAGAAAACCGGACAACCAGAATACTCCAATTGTGAAACAGCGATGAAGACTTTATTGATGACGATTAGATAACCATTCTGATCGGGAAATTAAACATTGTTCCCCGTTATTGCGTATCTATAGCGTGTAGGAGGGTTGTCCCTAGTTCTCTAGCCCCAGCCCGAACAACAACTCCTATGCTCTTAATGTCTACTGCCACACACGGAGTGCCCGATTTTAGAAGTGCCACCGCCAAAGCTAATTCGCTTACTGAAATCTATTCTTCCCCACCCATTCCTGTCTTGGAAATTGCAGAAAACAACGGGGTTAATGTTGTCTTTGCTGGCTTCGGAGAATATACAGAAACCTTAGCTGGTTACTGTGATTTCAGAGAATCCAGACTGTACGTTAATGCTCATGATCTACACCAACGCCAGAGCTTTACAATTGCTCATGAATTAGGACATTGGTTGTTGCATCGTGACACCTTATCTGACAATCCAGACAAGTATCCCGTACTCCTTCGTTTTAGCCGCCCCAATGGAGACAACAAACTTGAAATGGAGGCTAATCGTTTTGCTGCACATTTACTTGTTCCTGATCACCTGTTGAAACCAATTCGGCGGAATGTTGACAACGTAGCTTTCTTGGCAAGCTTGTTTCAGGTTTCAAGGACAATGATGGAGATCAGGTTAAAGGGTAGGTAGTTAGTGCTTAGCAGAGAATAGGCAGTTTTTGCGATTTTTGCTATACTCATAATAATCGGGGCTCGTAATTGTGGCGTCGTTGGTGGAGTTTCGGGGGAATTAGGTGCCTTTCGACTTGCTGAACGGTCACCGGAAGACATTTTTCGCTCTCCGATGCAGCTGGGACGCGACCATGCGTTCCAACCCGAGCTACATCTGCCTTTCCGCTTATGGCGGAGCCTGTCCAAATTCCTTCGGTAGGATTACAGCGGCGCTACGCAGCTCGTTTTCGGGCCTGATGCCGGCGCTAGAGCCGCTCCTCTTTCCGCTTCAACTGCAAGCCAAGACGATGCATGTTGGCCGCGATCACAGAGAGCGCCACCGTGCGACCAAACCCCTCCTTACCATGCGTACGAACCAAGTCCAGTCCGCGCTGGTTCAAATTGTTGATCGCTGACTTAAATTTTAATTGACGTTAGACATACGGGATCGGGTCGCTCAGACCTTAGCAATGTTGGTATTGTTGCCGATCTTTGAGGCGGATCTCCCACCAGAGCAATATGGATACCGGTCGGAACGAAGCGCACAGGATGCAGTGAATCGCATCCACAAACTACTAACCAGGGCCACAACGAAGTGGTTGATGCGGACCTATCCAATTACTTCGGGGAGATTCCCCATGCAGAATTAATGAAGAGCATTGCCCGTCGAGTGAGTGGTGGACGCGTGCTTGGACAGATCAAGTCATGGCTGGTCATGCCCATAGTAGAAGAGGACGACAAAAACGGCAAATGCCGCACAAATCAAGCCCGTAGAGAACGAAAAGGGACGCCACAAGGCAGTCCAGTTTCGCCGTTGTTAAGTAACCTGTATATGCGCCGCTTTATTCTGGGATGGAAACATTTGGGGTACGCGGAACGCGTTGACGCACAGGTCGTCTGCTACGCAGATGATTTCTGTATTTTGGGACATGCACCGGCGACAGAAATGAAGGCGGTAGCTCAAGCTCTGATGAAAAAGTTAAAGCTCAAACTCAACCCCCAGAAGACGCGATACTTACGATGCCCCGAGGAACCCTTTGAGTTTCTCGGATATCGCATCGGTTGGAACTATCAACCGAACGGACAAGGGGACTATATTGGTACCCGTCCGAGTCCGTCAAGTGTCCAAAGTATCTGCCGTAAGATCAGTGAGCAGACAAGTTGAAAACACGGGTTCTTGGACGCAGAGGAAATGGTTCAGAGGCTGAACTGGATGTTATCCGGTTGAGCGAACTACTTTACTCTGGGACAGGTATCGCCCGCCTATCAGGCTGTAGACATGCACACAAGCAAGCGGCTGCGACAGTGGCTTTGCCGGAAGCATAAGGTACAGACCGGGAGATATGTGCAATTCTCGGATACAACCCTATGGGAGACCTATGGATTGCGCTGCCTTGTGCCAACGACCAAAGACCTTCCGTGGACGAGTCATGAGCTTAATCGAAACCCGGATGCGGGAAAACCACACGTCCAGTTTGACGAGCAGGGAGGGCGGAACGACTGATGGGAGCCTGCGAAAGGGTGCGCGAACAACGAAAGCGAATGACCCGCAGGACATAAGCACCCCGTCGGCCTCTTGACTCTACATCCTCCGACCCATGAGCGGTCTTTCGTAATGAGGCAGCAATGTCCCGATTGCTGTCTGCAGTTACAAAAGGCGGATATAACAGGGGTTTAACAAATGAGCAAGTTTAGAAGCTTAAGTCAAGGAACGAGATCCCAAACTGTATTTCCCTAGACAGATTGAGCACTCACCGGTCAGTGTATTCACTCAAGTAACCAGAGAAATTTCTCCGCTCAGGGAGCTTAAGTTTGCTTGTACCGTGGTATTTATTTCCATGCTTTGTGGTTGATGCCTCGCCAGTTGGGCTCAATCCCCGAGTTCCAAGCTCTGGGACCGTATTTTATGTGGGCACATGGAAAAAATTATCAAGACAGCGAGCAAGTATGCCCTGGGGATTTACGGATCTATTTTTGGGGATATATTCAAATTCGGGGGAACTCGCGATCATCTCACGCGCTACAAGCCGCTACTGATCGCGTCTTCGTACGCTCTAGCCCGCGAAAATACTACTGCTTATTTAAGTGAATATCTGAATTGTACCCAATAAGGCAGTTGCGATCCCGATCACCCAGAGAAAAGTGCTGTGCTGGCGATTCATGGATTCAACAAGCATGTCCAGCCTTGCATTCATGGATTCAGTGAGCGCGTCATGCCTTGCATTCATGGATTCCTGCCTTGCATTCATGGATTCCTGCCTTGCATTCATGGATTCAGCGAACGCGTCCAGCTTTGCGTTTTGAGCTTCAATCTTAG
>MPNB01000133.1 GCA_002238805.1 Rhodothermaceae bacterium bin80
GCCCGAGGATACCCCCAAGATCCGCGTTGCCGTTGATGCGCAACGTAGTCAACTCCCGCAGAAACGAGATTTCTCCCGGCAAAGCTCCGGCCAGAGAGTTATTGGCGAGGTTGAGAACCTCAAGCTCGGTGAAGTTGACGATCTCTCCCGGTATTGAATCCTTGAGGGCATTGTTCGGCAATGAGAGTTCCGTGACCCGCCCGTTTCCGACGGTTACGCCAAACCAATCCCCGAGTGGACCGTTATCTCCCCATCCTGCTGTGTTCGTCCATGAAGCACCATTCATCTTGTCATACAGCTCAATCAAAGCGAGCCGCTCAATCTGACTCGGCGCACAGTAATTAACGTTCCGGCCTGGAATGTTCCTCCACCACTCCAAGAACACTACATCTTGTTGCCTGCAGACCCCCGTATCCTCGACGAACAGGGCTTCTACATCGAGCCCGATGAAGCTGCGTGGCAGGAGCCCTTTCAGATCAGGGTTCTTGTGCAAACGTAGCCTCAATAGCTGCGTGAGGTTGCCGAGTTCGGGCGGGATCGGACCGGAGAGTTCATTGTGGCTGAGAGTGCGATCTTTCAGTTGCGTGAGAATGCCGAGTTCGGGCGGGATTGGACCCGTCAGACGGTTGCTGTACAGAACCAACTCCTCAAGGTTGCGCAGTCTTCCCAACAGCGACGGAAGAGTGCCCCTGAGATTGTTATAGGGGAGCCACAGCTTCGTCACATGCCCCCCGGCGTCCGTTGTTACCCCATGCCATTGGTCAAGCGGTGCATCGGTTAACCCCCCCTCTTTCCACGACCAATCCTCTCCCTCGGTAGCTTTGAACAGCATCTCAAGAATGTAGCGGTCAGAAACAGACGAATTGTTAGGGTCCTCTACCAGGATGATTGCGGTCCCGGAGACGGTAGCCAATGTGGCCGTGATCATCGTTAGGCCATAATTGACCGAAGTAACATTGCCGATCGAATCCACCACAGCGACAGAAGGATCAGCGCTTGACCATTCCAAGTCCACGCCTGTTACGGGGGTTCCATCCTGGTCCCGGACCACCGCTGTGAGCTGAACGGTCTCGCCAAGCGATCCCACCGCCACGGCACCTGGACTGACGGTTACCCCTCCACTCCCACCATAGCCCCCTCCACTCGAAACCAGAATCAGCCGATCAGCATCATCTGCAAAATCCGCATCCTTCCCTGCCATCACCGTCACTTTCTGGGGCACGCTCCAGTTTGTTGGTGTAAAACATCAACACGGTCTTATCCAGGCTGAGGTCCGACCCATTTTGTCCCATAATAGTCACGGTCACATCCCCCGTCCGTGCTGACGACAGCACTACCATGAAATCCACCGCCCCCCTTTCTCAACCGTTACATCCGCCGGAGTGATCACCAATCTCTGCGCAAGAAGGGTCAGGGGGGACAGGCAGAAAATCATCAACATTAGCATCAATGTGATGCCCCTCATCCTAAACCTTGCTATTTTGTTTGCACCTTGTCTATCTTCCAGTCGTCTCCTAATCCCGCGCGTCAAATCCGGGTAAGAGTCCATATGATTGCACTATATTTTGATGAAGCCCAAATTTAATCATTTCACATGAATTGCGGTAGAACCCATTTGGACACAACCCCATAAGGGCTATCTGATCTGGATCATGCGGCCGGTCCTTGTAAGTGTTCCAGATGCTGTCGTTACATTGACGCGGTATATGTACATGCCAGAACTGGTTGTAGACAGGTCCAGCGATAGCGTGCGATCCCGGCCCGCATTCAACTGCTGCACTTGGGAAGTATAGATCACACGACCAAGTATGTCGAACACCTCGGCGTACACCTGTGCCTGTTCCGGCAGATGGAAAACAATTCGCGCTGCATCACGAAATGGATTAGGGTAGTTACCTTGCACCAACAACTCCTCGGGCAATTCTGTGTGCTCTTCGTTATCAATCACGGTCACCTTCACCACTGCGATCGCACTGCCAGAATGCCCCTGATGTTCTGTGGTTGTAAGAAACTGGCCCAGCCTGATGTCAGAACTTTCCTTTCCCCAAGGCATATCTGGGATCCGCCCCGGCGGGCGCAATGGCTGGCTCAGTCCGATGTCAGAACTTTCCCTTCTCCTCTCCTGCATCACCTGCGTTGCTGGACTGACGCTCAAATCCTGTGCAAAAAGGATTAAAGGCGAAAGGCAGGATATAGCCAATATCACTGCTAATGAGATACTTCTTATTTCGATTGCACTACCTTGTCTCTGTCTGAAAAACATCTAAAAGCCCGTTGATAAACTGAAGTTCTCCCTGTTTAGCTTCTCTACGGAAGAAGGCCCCCCATGCTGAGCTAATCTGCGTTAGGTTCCCTGATTTCGCCATTTCGGTAGGGCATTTGTGTATTTAGATCAATTTGTCCACCCCATGAGATTTGATTTGCGCGCGCTAGGCTAACTGGCAAATCAATAAATACCCGAATCTTGTTCCCTCATCGAAGCTCTTTACCGAATTCGCACAAAGCTTCCAATTTGCACGGAACGCTCTATGGGCGAATCTGCAACCACACGGTATAGATAGAGCCCTGCAGGCAAAGTCACACCATTCAACTCGACACTCTTTGACCAGCCGGCCGTCATATTACTCTCAGGGACGCTCAGAACACGTCTCCCGATAACATCGATTACTTCGACCTGAACACGAGCCTGCCAAGGAAGGTCGAACGTCAGTTGCGTGGTTTCCTGAAAAGGGTTGGGGTAATTACCATGAACTATAAATTTTTCTGGTAAAGATTCTCCCCCACTCGTTTCTTCTATTGCTACGGTGGTACAGGTTGGGCCATCTACGTAGTCAATATTCTGCAGCCACTCCTGAAATTCATCATCGCGGGGTGCGCAGAGTTCTTGCCCCGAAAACAAAAGATTGTAAAGGCTATCCAATTGCATCAAACTCCTGGGGAGACTTCCTGTCAAAGCATTATTTGACAGATCCAGCTCTGACAAT
Organism: Rhodothermaceae bacterium bin80; assembly: GCA_002238805.1. Taxonomy (GTDB): domain Bacteria; phylum Bacteroidota; class Rhodothermia; order Rhodothermales; family Bin80; genus Bin80. The sequence goes on from MPNB01000133.1 coordinate 2,985, forward strand.
ATTGACAGTTGCCCCAGTTCTGGTGGAACCGTCCCACTAAGCTGATTATCGTTCAGCCACAATGTTACCAGATTCGAAAGTTGCCCTAGTTCCGATGGAATCGGTCCGGTAAGCTGGTTGTTATCCAACCGCAAACCTTCCAACCTAGAGAGTTGCCCTAGTTCTGGTGGGATCGGTCCGCTAAGCTTGTTGTTATACAACCGCAGAGTTGACAATTTCGAGAGTTGATTCAGCTCTACAGGGATTGATCCGGTAAGCTGATTGGCATTTAAGGTCAGGTATCCTAATTCTGAGAGTTGTCCTAGTTCTGGCGGGATTGATCCAGATAATTCATTCAACTCAATAAGAAGCGCATTTAATCTTGAGAGTTGGCCTAGCTCTGGCGGGATTGATCCAGTCAGTAAATTATGCGACAAAATCAATGCCTCTAATTTCATGAGTTGCCCCAACTCCCGGGGAATCGGGCCAGAAAGCTGGTTTTGAGGTAACCACAAATTCCTTAGATCCTCGACTTGGCCTAATTCTGGTGGAATCACCCCCGTAAGATTGTTTCCGGGCAAAATGATTCCGACTCCACCTTGAATGAATTGCACCCCGAACCACCCGTCTAATTCCTCAATCGTGGGCATGGCCGTAATGTCCCACCCCGAATTGTCCAGCCAGTTATCGCCGTCCGTAGACTGATAGAGAGCACGGAGTGCCTCCGTCAGATCTACCAGATTAATCCGTCCGAAGAAATTCAACACATCGGGCTCATCCGTAAAGGAGCCGTCACGAATATGGACAGTGAAATGGGCCGTGCGATCCGGAGCAACACCATCAGCAACCGAAAATCGGAAAGTCACCGCCGTAGAATCTCCAGTCTCCAGTACCCCTATTGATTGCTCCGTACCAAGCAGGGTGATATACGGATAAGATTCGAGAGGTACCAATTTTACCGTTAGCTGCCCGGAAGCAGCCAGGTAATTGATAAGTGTCACGTTGATCGTGACCTCATCCCCAGGATCAATCTGCTGATTACCGTCGCTATCCTCCCATGACCAATGTTTGACGCGTACAGCCGGAACCGTTACTTCCTGCAAACTAGCCTCGGCATTGACGAGTCCTCCATTCAACTGTCCCGCATGTACGGGCAAAGAGTTGTCCGCATCTATATTCTCGGCCGAAAGCCGCAACTGTTCCCGAAGCTCATCCGGCGATATGTCGGGAAAGCGAGTCTTCACCAACGCCGCGATGCCACTGACCAATGGAGATGAGATGGATGTGCCTGACACAGAAAGGTACTTGTCATTAGGGAGTGTCGTATTGATGTCTACACCAGGAGCGTATATATCGACCGACCTTCCGTAATTCGAAAATTCCGCAAGTTGCCGTGAATCTCGCTTAGTTGCACCAACCGAAAGCACCCGGGGATGAGCCTCTGGATAGATTGGATAGAGATCGTTATTTGAGTCTTCATTGCCCGCCGCTGCCACGACCAAAGCCCCCATGTCTGTGGCAAGATTCAATGTCTGGGAGATCATGCGTAGCTCCTCGCCTCCAGAAGATCCACCCCAACTTGTATTTATGATGTCGGCACCATTGGCGGCCGCATACAGGACGCCTTTAAAAGCACCATACAGTTCCTCCCTTTCGTGAAATACATTTATGTGCATCAACTTTGCATTCCAGGCCGCACCTGCAATCCCTACGCCGTTATCTGTTACGGCGCTCGCAGTACCTGCAACAGCCGTCCCGTGACCTGACACTTCCGGCCGAGTAGGATCCGGCGTAGGATCATTGTCCGTCTCATCCTCACTGTTAAAAACCACCCCATGCACATCATCAATGAAACCATTGTTATCATCGTCTATCCCGTTATCTGGGATCTCATCCTCATTGACCCACACGTTCGCTAACAGATCCTCGTGATCCCAATCTCCGCCAGTATCTACAATCGCAATCACAATCGGCTCTGAAGCATCTTCTGCCTTGACCAGATCCCAGGCTTCCGGCAAATGAACGAGTTCTAGATACGGCTGCTGCTGTTCGTATTGAAGGTCATTGGGCTCTGCTTGGGGCAACGATCCATATCTACGGGTAACTAACACCGGCTCGGCATACACCACCCCAAATTTCGACGAAAAATCCCGGGAAACCTGCTTTGGATCTGCCTGCACCCTATAGCGAACATAGTAGGTGCGGCGAAGGGCGGCCAGGTTCTCAGCTGTCTTCGGAGTAGACTCCACATAATCCAAAAATGGATACACACGCTCGATCCTGTACACATCATACCTCTCTGCCGCACGATCAAAGCCCGACAGGTTTGTTTTCGCCGCCCTCTCCCCGATCACAATACCTGACTCAAACTGCACGGCTACAACCTGGTCCTTGAACTCAGGCACTGGCTGCTGCGCCGCGGCTAGGTGTGAAAACCCAGCAAAAAATAGAATGAACAAGAAGATTGGGTTGAATTTCTTACTTGATAGCATGTCTTAAAAGATGATTGATTTATGAGAGTAGCGGTTGCACCATCACGACAAACATCACCGCCCAAGCCGGGTCTGTTCGCCTCTAACGGACTGCACTAATGGTCCGAGTTCACGGCGAATTACATCCCGAGACTGTTGAAAAAAAAGCGTCGAAAACTTTGGAGAAGAATACTTCAAGGGTCAATCTCGATAGCTTGTGCAACAGTCTCAACGCTTATAGACATATCCCTTACTAAACTCCCCACAAGTTTAGTAATAATTCAAGTATTTTTTCCACCAATTATGTTCTTTCTATGTTATATATTGGGCAATATTGGTTGTTTTATTATTAAGATCAGGAAACTGTTAAAAAGGGGGGATGCGTCAAATTTAGTGGGGGGGGACTCCCTACCATTTATGCAAGTCAAAAACGGGAAAATTTGATTGATTTCAAATTTTTATTTGACTTGAGATTTGCGTGAGTCCTCCGGAGTTACATGATGCGGATTGATTTTTCGTTTTTCATTCAATTCGGAGATTTTTCTTCGATCTGGTCATCCTTCTCGTCTTCTGCTGCCATTTCATTTGTTACCCTCTTGGGCTAACCGGCTGGTTGGAGCAATTTGGCTGCGGCGGTTGCTCGACTGCGATCAAAGCACGTTTGGTCGCGGAGCATCGCACAAGCGACGGCCAACAGGCGGTCTGCGATCGATCGCAGGGCCCGGCCGTGACTATGGCCTCGCGCACGCAGGGCTTTGTACTTCGCTTTGCTGATGGGGTCATGTTGGACCGCCACACGACTCCAGTGGTAGACGGCATTGACCAGGCGTGCTTGACAGGCTCGTCGCCGGCCCACTCGCCAGGATTTTCCCGAACGTCGCGTGACGGGGGCGACGCCACACAAGCAACGGAGGCCCCTGTAATCTCGGTTCTTGAACAAACTGGATGCCTCCGAGAGGAGCGTGGCCAGCACCGTTGTTCCCACACCGGGCATGGAGGAAAGAATCTCCACATCACGCAACGTACCTCTGGAAGAGGACGGTTCACACCCAGGATCGGTCTCCTCTTCTCCGGAAGAAGCAGGGGCTGGTCTCTGCTCCGTGGAGAGCGATGCGAGGAGCGCTTCCATGGCCTGTTTCGCCTCGCTGATGTGTTGCTCAATCAACGCAAGCTGCTGCAGAAGCAACTTGACGCGTGTCGTTGCCGCCTCCAAGACGCCGGCAGCCGTCGTGACTGGTCGTGTCCGCAAGCATTGGAGGACCTGCTCCGCATTCAAACGCCGAATCCGGTGTGCTTTGAGCACCTTCTCCACGGAGGAAAGGCGTACCCGGCGGGCGCGTGTTGGGGTGGGAATGAGCGTCCACAGGGCCATCATCACCGGAGAGGACAGCGCGAA
>MPNB01000134.1 GCA_002238805.1 Rhodothermaceae bacterium bin80
GATCACCAGCGGAATCACCACATCCGCGGACGGATCCTCGGAGAGCGTCGCCGTGATCGTGACCGCCTCTCCCTCTTCCACCGGGTTCGGAGACGCCGACAAAGTCACCGTCGGCTTGTCATCGTCCGTGATCGTCACCGCCACGGATGAGGGATCGCCCGCACCCACCCCCGTCGGCAAGCTGCCCAGCGCCACCGGGAACGTCTCATCGTCCTCATCTGTATCCCCAACCGTCGTAATGTTCACCGTCCCGGTCGTCCCGGCCCCCGCACCTAAAATCGTAATACTGCTCGTGGTCAAACTACCGTAATCTTCGGGCTCCGCCGTGCCTGCGGTGATCACCAGCGGAATCACCACATCCGCGGACGGATCCTCGGAGAGCGTCGCCGTGATCGTGACCGCCTCTCCCTCTTCCACCGGGTTCGGAGACGCCGACAAAGTCACCGTCGGCTTGTCATCGTCCTTAAAATCGAGGGTAAAAAAATAGTCATCTTCTGTTACCCCTCCCCCACTAGGGGACAACTCAACATAGATCCACCCATCCGTCTCTATTGTGCTGTTATTCGTATGGGTTACCGTAACTTCCTGGGGAGCATTCCAGGTTGTAGTAGTGAATGTCAGCTCCGACGGGGAAATGCTAATATCACCATCAACAACATCTCCATCACCTACCTCTTCAGACAGCGCTAACGTCACCGTTACATCACCGGTAGGCACCTTATCCAAATCAACCTCAAATGTCGCTGAAGTACCCTCAGGAAAAAAAGGTGTTACGCCGTCTGGGTCCAACACCAAAGTTGGCATGTCGTCGTCCTCAAAATAGAGGCTCACAAAGTCTGCTTCTGTTACCCCTCCCCCACTAGGAGACAATTCAACATAGATCCACCCATCCGTCTCTATTGTGCTGTTATTCGTATGGGTCACCGTAACCTCCTGGGTATCATTCCAGTTTGTAGTAGTGAATGTCAGCGGCGACGGGGAAATGCTAATATCACTATCAACAACATCTCCATCACCTTCATCTTCAGACAGCGCTAACGTCACCGTTACATCACCGGTAGGCACCTTATCCAACTCAACCTCAAATGTCGCTGAACTATTCTCAGAAAAAGGATCTATTTCGTCTGGGTCCAACACCAATAAAGGCATGTCGTCGTCCTCGAAATTGAGGCTCACAAAGACTGCATCTGTTACCCCTCCCCCACTAGGAGTCACATTAACATAGATCCACCCATCCTTCTCTATTGTGCTGTTATCCGTATGGGCCACCGTAACCTCCTTGGGATCATTCCAGTTTGTAGTAGTGAATGTCAGCTCCGACGGGGAAATGCTAATATCACTATCAACAACATCTCCTTGTGGGGGGAATCCCGCTGCATCTGCATATCCATCATCCAGCGCTAACGTCACCGTTACATCACCGGTAGGCACCTTATCCAACTCAACCTCAAATGTCGCTGAACTATTCTCAGAAAAAGGATCTATTTCCTGAGGGTCCAACACCAAAGTTGGCATGTCGTCGTCCTCAAAATAGAGGCTCACAAAGTCTGCTTCTGTTACCCCTCCCCCACTAGGAGACAATTCAACATAGATCCACCCATCCGTCTCTATTGTGCTGTTATTCGTATGGGTCACCGTAACCTCCTGGGTATCATTCCAGTTTGTAGTAGTGAATGTCAGCGGCGACGGGGAAATGCTAATATCACTATCAACAACATCTCCATCACCTTCATCTTCAGACAGCGCTAACGTCACCGTTACATCACCGGTAGGCACCTTATCCAACTCAACCTCAAATGTCGCTGAACTATTCTCAGAAAAAGGATCTATTTCGTCTGGGTCCAACACCAAAGAAGGCGCGTCGTTGTCCTCAAAATTGAGGATCACATCGTCTTCGTCTGTAATTACCCCTCCCCCACTAGGAGTCGCAATAACAAAGATCCACCCATCCTTCTCTATTGTGCTGTTATCCGTATGGGTCACCGTAACTTCCTGGGGAACATTCCAGGTTGTAGTAGTAAATGTCAGCGTCAACGGGGAAATGCTAATATCACTATCAACAACATCTCCATATACGAATCCATCTGCATCTGCATATCCATCACCCAGTTCTAACGTCACCGTTACATCACCGGTAGGCACCTTATCCAAATCAACATCGAATGTCGCTGAACTACCCTCAAGAAAAGAATCTATTACGTCTGGGTCCAACACCAAAGAAGGCGCGTCGTTGTCCTCAAAATCGAGGCTCACAAAGTCTGCGTCTGCGTCTGCAATTACCCCTCCCCCACTAGGAGACAACTCAACAAAGATCCACCCATCCTTCTCTATTGTGCTGTTATCCGTATGGGTCACCGTAACTTCCTGGGGAACATTCCAGGTTGTAGTAGTAAATGTCAGCGTCAACGGGGAAATGCTAATATCATTATCAACAACATCTCCATATACGAATCCATCTGCATCTGCATATCCATCACCCAGTTCTAACGTCACCGTTACATCACCGGTAGGCACCCCATCCAAATCAACCTCAAATGTCGCTGAACTACCCTCAGCAAAAGAAGATATTGAGTTTGGGGCCAACACCAACGATGGCATGTCAGAAGCCCTGTCGTTGTCCTCAAAATCGAGGTCAAATATTTCTGCTTCATGGTCTCTCCTCGGAATAGTTGAACCAATGGATTTCCATCCATCCAATCCTCTTGTGTCATTGTTCGAAAGGGTTCGGGAGAGCGTCTGCGATGTGGGCCGGTTCGTGGTTTCAAACTTTGATGTTTCCGTCTCATCCCGCTCGTACAAATCTCTTCCGCCCTTGATTGCGACCAAATCTGAGGGATGGGATCCGTTCACATTCAACACCACCTCGGGTATCTCACTTGAGCCCACCTTCTGATCATCCGCACCACGTACTGTAAACGAAAAGAGAAGAATCAGAAATCCAGCCAGAACAAGTAGCCATTTTCGATGAAAAAAGAAGAACGGCACTACCGCGACCGTTGCGAAGAGCAATCCAAATTTCCGCAGTAGCGGGGGAGCATACATGATCCAAGCTCGCCACTTCATAGTGCTCTGAGAGACTTTTGCAAAACTGGCTTTAGAAATTGGGGGGGGGGGGGACTCCTTACCATTTATGCAAGTCAAAAACGGGGAAATTTGACTGATTTCAAATTTTTAGGGCCTTCCATTAACTGTGTGGGTTAGTTCTCAAATTCAGGATGAGGGTTATTGAATTAGGAAGACTGTTGCACAAACTATCGAGATTGACCCTTGAAGCATTCTTCTCCAAAATTTCGACGCTTAAAGCGATTGTGATTTTTCAAGGCTCTGACCTACCAAAGATACAACCTAGCCTGTATTAATAATAATATAACCAATATATAACAAAAAAAGAACATAATTGACGAACAATATCTGTAATTATGGTCCTATCGGGAATCGTATGGAATGGTTAAATTTTAGATCACTCGACCATAAGATATCCAATGGAAAAAGGTTTCATCACGGTGCTGCGATACAGCTTAGGGGGCATCCATAAATAAATTACCCATTTTTCAGATTTTAGCCCAATCCATTGATTTCCCTGTCCTTTCTTCGGGCAGTTACTTGGTTTAACTCCACCCTCTTGATTTCTTTCCTCGCAGTCCATCAGACTGAGATTGATCCTGCCAAACCTTCCATGAAAAGTCCTGTTGAACGGCATTGGATGGGTTTAAGCGGTCAAAACGGAATTGTATCGCAGGCTGAGTAAGTTGATCTTCATCCCCGGTTCATGAGTTAGCTCTCTTCAATGGTCGCCTTGGATCTTGTTCTTGTTATGTCAGTATTGTTTTTAGTTCATTTTAATTACGACATAATCACATGAGACCTACGCTCTTCAACTCCGACACATTAGCACAGGCACTGCAACGCAGAACGGTGGCCACCTTATCCGAATTATCCAATGAGGTCGGGCCTTGCTCTCACCGCACTGTGCAACGCAAACTCAAGCAATTAGACTATCGCTCCAGTTACTCCCACCGTGGAAAGTATTACACGCTGTGCGCGTGCGCGAACTTTGATTCCCACGGCCTGTGGTCGTACAACGGAATTCGATTTTCCCGCTATGGCACCCTTCAGAATACCGCCAAGGAGCTGGTGGAGTCCTCCCCGGTGGGATACCGTTCGGACGAGCTAGACGATGTGCTAAAAGTCCACACCACCGGTGCCTTGCTGAACCTCGTCCGTGCGCAGAAACTCTCTCGCATCTCCCTGGAGGGGCAAAGTATTTACTGCTCAGCGGATCCTGCACGACAACAGCGTCAAATTGCGGTTCGCCGTATTCAGCGGGCGGGAATGACTGTACCCGCTTCCATGGAGACGGACTCGTCAAAAGCCGCAGCGATCCTTCTGTTTTTCAGTTTACTCAATGAGAAGCAGCGACGCCTGTTTGCGGGTCTGACTTCCCTATTGTGGGGCTATGGTGGGGACAAACGGGTCGCGAACTTGCTCGGCCTGAATCGCAAAACCGTTCGAAGAGGGCGTCGGGAACTGCATGCGGACAAAGTGGATCCAAATCGCGTTCGCAAACCGGGTGGAGGACATCCCTCCCTGCAAAAAAAACCCCTGGATGATCGAACAGCTACTCCAATTGGTGCAGTTGGAGACGGCTGGCGATCCTATGGGAGGTCTGTTGTGGACCCGCCGTTCGCTATCAAAGTTATCCGCAGCCTTGAAGGAGTATGGAATCAAGGCCTGTCCAACGACCGTGGGGAAGTGGCTCCGCGCTCGTAACTATTCTCCGCGGGTGAATTGGAAGTGCCTCAGTCGTTCCGCGTCGGCAGGACGGGATGAGCAATTCCATAAGATCTCTGCTCTGATTGAAGACTGTCGTGCCAAGGGCATTGGAGTGATCAGTGTGGATACCAAGAAGAAAGAATTGATCGGGCAATTTGCCAATGCCGGGGCCGTCTGGTGTAAGACCCCAACACGGGTCAACGATCATGACTTCCGGTCTCAGGCCAAGGGCCGGGCGGTGCCCTACGGAATCTACGACTTGCAGGCCAATTGCGGCACCGTCTTTGTCGGAGACTCCAGCGACACCCCCGCATTCGCCGTAGATTGTATCACGAACTGGTTCGAGACCAAGGTCGAAAGCTGTATCCAGGTGCGGACCGACTCGTGATTCTGGCCGACTGTGGGGGATCCAACAGCAATCGCGCGCGAGCATGGAAATACTTCCTGCAAAAAAAACTTTGCGATCCTCACCAGCTACAGGTTACGGTGGCCCATTATCCCAGCGGTTCAAGCAAGTGGAACCCCATTGAACATCGCCTCTTTAGTGCGATCAGTTGCAACTGGGCTGGACGACCCCTGGACAGCTGGGAGACGATGCTGAGCTACATTCGCACAACCACCAACAAGTCTGGATTACGAGTAGACGCAGTTCAAGTGACGAAGCAATATCAGACCGGAGTTAAGATCAGCCAAGAACAGATGGATTACCTTAAACTTATCTTCAATAAAGTGCTCCCCAAGTGGAACTACGACATCGATCCGAAAAATTCCGCGGATCCTGTGGAGACAGCAATAGAAACCTGCATCTCCAAACCCTCCCCTTTAACATGCTCAAATTAGGAATATCTGGGACTCAAACGGAACAAAATGGGAAAGTTATTTATGGATGCCCCCTAAGTTGGCGGCTCTTCACTTTTATGAGTGGGGAGCCTGTTTTTGGAGGCCTTCGGGGTACAGATCCAGTCCTCCGAGATAGAAGTAAATTGCATTGGCAAACCGCTGTGTGTTTCGGAATCCACGCGCGCGAACTTTGACGGTTTTGATGCGGCTATTTATGCTTTCAGCTGGGCCATTACTAACTTTTAGAACGATCGCATTTATGATTCCCCATAGATGATTCTTGACCGTCTTGGCGGCTTTTTTCATGGGTTCGAGTCGACAACGCATGGCCCAGGATAACCAGCGCTTCCAGCCCTTGAGAGCCCAGGTACGACTGACATAGTGCCACAATTTCTGGGACAGTTCCTTGATGGCCCATGCACGCGCTGTTTTCAGCGAACTGTTCTTTAATTGCTGGAATCGTTTCTTTTGTCGGGCGGACATATTCTCCCGATTGGTGAGCCAGTCGTACTTGGTTCCGATGAGATCATCAATGCCCGCTTTTCGCAATTCCCGGTTTTCCTGCCGACGGACTTTATCCACCGCCTCTCCAATCTTTTTCATCACATGAAAACGATCAAATGAAATCTTGGATTCCGCATCCGGAACATGTTTTTTCGTGGACTTGATATAGGCGGTCCACATATCCATGCTCACACTCTCAATCGCTTCCAGTTGCGCAGCCGAACAGCTCTCATAATAGGCATCCAGACTCGTATGGGTGCGTTTTTCCTTGACAAACAGCACCGTGCCCGTTTGGGGATCCGAAACCACGGTGATATACTTATGGCCCTTTTTGTACGAGGTCTCGTCCACACATATATGGGGAACCGGTTGCGTCTCTCTACGGGCGAGTCCGCGCTTTACCGCACGCTCCATGATGTTGGCGATCATCGTCCAACTGACGCCCAGTCTGGAAGCCACCGTTGAAATACTGGTTGCATCCTGCAACCAGTCAATTACCTTGCTTTCAAAAGCCATCGTAAAACGCACGCGCTCATCCGCCCAAGGTACCGAAACGGTCTTGATCCCATGCTCCGAACAGGCCACCCGGGGAACTTTCGCAACCACACGCGTCCGATACTCGCAGATATCCGTGTGGCGCCATTGCCGAAGACGATGGTCGTATCCAGGAC
>MPNB01000135.1 GCA_002238805.1 Rhodothermaceae bacterium bin80
TTGCTCACCTGAGCGGATTTTTTCAGAGCTTGGGTTTTACATTTGTTTTGTAGTTGTTTCGTTTGATTCGTTCGAAGGTTCCGTCAACCGTTTTCGCATGGACTCTCCCATGAGTTCAATACGGTATGCGGGTTGGACGAGTCGATCCAGGAGCGCATCGGCAACCGTAGGATTGGCCATGTTTTGATGCCAGTGTTCAACGGGTAATTGACTGGTTGCGATCGTGGATCGTTTCTGAATCCGATCATCTAACAACTGGAAGAGGTCCTCCTGTTGGGTTTGTGACAGATGGATCAATCCCCAGTCATCCAAGACCAGAACATCCAGTTTGCGCAACGAATCTAAGACTTTCAGATATCGACCATCGGCCCGGGCAACGCCCAATTCTTCAAGCAGCCGCGGCAGTCGGTGATACCGTGTACGAAAGCCCTCGAGGCAGGCTTTGTGTGCCAATGCACAGGCCAGGTAGCTTTTGCCAGTTCCAGTAGGACCGGTCAGGATGACATTCAAGTGACGTCGAATCCAGTCGCAACTGGCCAGCTGCAACATTTGTCTTTGGTCGAGTCCGCGTGCGCTCCGGTAATCGATATCTTCCATACAGGCATTTTGATGCAGTTTGGCCCGGCGCAACCGCGCAGTCAGAGATCTGCTTGCCCGGTCACTGATTTCGCGATCCAGGAGCAGTCCAAGACGTTCGGTAAAGGAGAGACGTTCAATCTCGGGCTGTGCCAATTGATCGCGCAGTGCATTGGCCATGCCATGAAAGCGGAGTTGTGCGAGTTGATCCAGGGTAGAATGATGGGTCATGATAGAATCGGAAGGTTAGGTGGCGTAATAGTCTCCACCGCGAACATTTTCATGTAAGATCGGTGGCGGGACGGGATTCGCTTTGTGGAGTTGATCCCGACCGTTTTTCAAGATGGAGGCCAGGCTTGGATAATTGTAGGCAGCTTCCCCCAGGGAGCCTGCAAGCGCGCAGGCCGCTTCCAGACGTTCTTTGGAGTAGCGGTCCTGCAGTCCCAGAATTCCTTTGATGGAACAGAAGTTTTGCTCCTGATGCGTCCGACGTTCCAAGACTTCTTCGATGAGTCCCAGGGTATTCGGCCCCACAGCCCTGGCAAGCTCCAGAATACGTTCCCGATCTTGATAACGACGGTGATGCTCCGGCATATGACTTGAATGGGTGCTGTAGAGCCCCTTTCCCCGAAGTCGTGCATGTCGTGCAATCGCCTTGGTCTTGAAAAAGCACTCCACCAAATGATCCGAGATCCGTACGTCCAACTTCCGATGCGCATACCGGTACGGAACACTGTAATAGCAGCCCTTGGCCTGCACGTGATAATTCATGTTCACTTTCAGCTTCTTCCATTCTCGGAAGGAATACGGCGTCTTTGGAAGTGGACGCATCGCCGGCAGGTCCAACGCCTCAAACTGACTGCGACGCGTGCCCAGCTTCTTTTGGAAGGGCGTGTTGTTCAGCTGATCCAGGAGTGGACCGATGGCTTGATTGAGTTCCACAATATCGAAGAATTGACGGGACTCAAGCTCCGTCAAGATCCGGGTGCTTACATGTTTGACCGCGCTTTCTACAGTACTTTTATCCTGCGGCTTTTTTACGCGAGCAGGCGAGATAATGAGGTCGTAGTGGCGAGCAAAATCTTTGTAGGTTTCATTGAGTACGGGATTCCTACGATCGGCGCGGGTGACCGCTGCTTTCAGATTGTCACAGACCACCACCCGGGGCAACGCTCCAAAAAACTCCAGGCATCGCACATGGGCATCGATCCAGTTGCGCAGGGTTTGATCGGGCACGGCTTCCACATAGGTATAATTGGAACCGCCCAGTGCGGCCACAAAGATCTGGGCCTTTGTGACTTCGCCGTTGACGGGGTCAATCACCCCCAGGGTCTTGCCAGCGAAGTCTACGAATAGCTTGTCGCCTGCCTTATGACGCAGTCGCATCGTCACGTTCTTCGCACGGCACCACTTTTTGTAACACGCACAAAAATATCCATAGCTGTACCCCTCGGGATGGTGCGCAATCCAGGCATGCCAGATCCGCTCCAGAGTCATGCCCTTCCGGGCCAACTGTTGATGGACTTCCTTCCAGTCGAGCTGTGGACGATCCGGAGTGGAATCCGGATCTGGGAATAGGAGGGCTTCCAAGTCTGCATCGGTGAGATGCTCCGGCAAGGGCCACGTAAGCCCAGCCGACGCTGCGCGTTGAAGATAATTGCGCACCGTCCCCGGAGACATTTGCAGATAACGCGCAACTTCACGCTTGCTGTACTGCTCTCCGTAATAGTAGCGAAGTAAGGTTCGGATGTCTTGCATAGAAATTCGTACGTTTGGCATTGGACAAGGCGTTAGTTAAAACCCAGGTCAATGCTATGAATGAATGCAAGCTCACGAAAAATCCGCCCATAAGAATGATCTACTCCTAAGTGGGCAATTTGGATCTCAATATCCATACTCGACAAGAGCAAGCCTGCTGTCCATTTTGAGGCTCAAATGGGGGCTATATAGGGGGAGCTTGCCAAAGAGCGCCTGACTTCCTTGCAAGTAACATTTTTTGTACCCAAAAGGGGAAGTAAAACAGGAGAATTTGCACTGCAGAGCTAGGCAGTAGCGCTGTGATCGCGCGCCAGGTAGCTGAGAACCCGCCAATTCTCGAACCGGCCTCAAGGCTAACTAGCGGAATTTCTCTACAGGTGGACATGTATTGAAATCCACTTATGTATCAATACAGAGTCGATTCTCGCTGTTTAAGGACCATTCCACCCTCCGACGCCCTACCAGGATGCGCTCTCGTGACCCTGAGCAGCTTGCCATGCCGGCCACGGACAGCTGACACGTTCAATTCAGTAGTATGCCTCCGCCTCTTCCCCTCCGCTATCGCGGGTCACGTTGAGGAAATCTCGTATCCTGCATTAATCACACAATAGTACATTTGCACGTTTGTGTATAGCACTGATCCAGGTAGACTGACGGGGAAAAACGACCATCTCAACGAACCTTGCCGGATGCTTGTACAAACGCGGACATTCGATGCTCTTGGTGGACTCCGATCCACAATGCACTGCACTGGACCGGTACTCTGCGCAGCCAGGTGGCACGGATCTGCCTGCAGTTATCGAAATTGATCGCCCTGTACTCGACAAGTCCATACCGCAGCTCACGAAGGATTATGCGTACATCGTCGTCGATAGATCGGCCAAGGTCGCGGAGAATACCACCTATGCGATTCGAGTAGCGGACCTGGTGCTGATTCCCGTCCGTCGCGGTGGGTTCGATCTCTGGGCAGTGGAAACCCTGGTCGAAGCGATCAGGGCACGGCATGCCCTCACAGGCAAGCCTGCTGCGGCATTTCTGATCTTGGCCCAGGTTGAGAGGAGCCGGCTCGCATGTTTTGCCGTGATGTACGACATGCTTGGGACAAAAGTCACAATGATCCTCAGTGGTTGAAATAGGGGTTCCAGAGGGAATTTTATACTTGGCCCATCTTTGTCGTGCGCCGTGGAAAGGCGCTTTCCTGTGGTGAGTGCGAATCCCACCCAACGCCTGTCGCTCCGGTTGGTAGCGGCCATAACATATAATCGAGGTAACGAGATGATATGAAGCATTAAGGTTAACGGGCTACGTAGAGTAGCTTAGCGACCATGCGGGCCGGAACGAGCAGTGAACGCCGAGCAGGCCCCGAAACGGGTAATGTGAGTGTCGACCTTCCGGCAATATGGGGAAGACCGGCGCGTCTTGGGAAGTGAGCGACACGCGCACCAAGGCGGCTCACCGGGGTATTGGCGCTGGCATGCATGGAAGATCAGGGAAGCAGCAACACGGGAAGCCCTGTCGGTGCTGATGCACACGGCAACCGGGACACCGCGAGGAGCAGACTGGGCTGACAGGGTGACGGATGGGTCCGTAGTACCGCAGAAACGGGGTAATGCCTGTGGAGGGAAGGGGCCCTGAGTTGAACACAGTATGGACAAGGACGAAGGGACATGATTACTGACACACGTCTAACAGGATCTGAAAGAGTTCGGAGACTCCAGACCGTACTACATGCGAAAGCGAAGGAATCGGCCGACCACCGATTCCATGCCCTTGCGGACAAGGTCTGGCGGATGGATTTTCTTCGGGAAGCGTGGAAGCTGGTACGCAGAAACGGTGGCAGTGCAGGCGTGGACGGAGAAACGATCGCAGACGTTGACCAACGGGGTGTGGAAGCATGGTTGCAAGAACTGTCGCAGGACCTACGGGATGGTACCTATACGCCGAAGGCGGTACGTCAGGTACTGATTCCGAAGAAACAGCCAGGGAAGTTTCGTCCGTTAGGGATCCCATGTCTACGGGACCGGGTGGCCCAGACTTCGGCGATGTTGGTATTATCGCCGATCTTTGAGGCAGACCTTCAACCGGAGCAATATGGATATCGCGAGGGACGAAGCGCCCAGGATGCGGTAAAGCGTATCCACCATCTGTTGAACCGTGGACACCGTGAAGTGGTGGATGGGGACTTGTCCAACTACTTTGGCGAGATTCCCCATGCGGAGTTGATGAAGAGCTTAGCTCGCCGCATCAGTGACGGGCGGATGCTCAGACTGATCAAAGCGTGGATGGAGATGCCGGTAGTGGAGGAGGACAAGACAGGTGGGAAACGACGTACGAATCGCGCACGACGGGAACGAAAAGGTACGCCCCAGGGCAGTCCCATATCCCCACTGTTGAGCAACATTTACATGCGCCGTTTTATACTTGGCTGGAAGCTGCTGGGCTATGCTCGGCAGTTTGGCGCGGAGATAATATGCTATGCAGATGATTTTTGTGTACTGGAGTGCACATCGGCAGCAGAGATGTTGCAGGTGATTACCCGGCTGATGAATCGTTTGAAGCTTGCTATCAATGCGCAAAAGACCCGATGCTTACGATGCCCCGAAGAACCGTTTGAGTTTCTCGGATACCGCATCGGCTGGAACTATCGCCCGAAGACGGGGACGAGGTACATCGGTACCCGCCCGAGCCAAGGGAGTGTACAAAGCATCTGCCGTCGCATTAGCGAACAAACGGACATTCGGTTCGGGACGAAGGACGCGGAAGAGATGGTACGCCGTCTAAACTGGATAATCTCTGGTTGGGCTAACTACTTCACGTTGGGACAGGTGAGTCCCGCCTACCAATCTGTTGACCGACACGCAACGCGAAGGCTACGACAGTGGTTCTGTCGGAAGCATAAGATAAAGTCTGGGGAGTATGTGCGCTTCTCGGATATTAGGCTACGGGAAACCTACGGTCTACAATATCTTGCGCCGAGGACGAAGAATTTTCCGTGGGCGAAGGCATGAGTTCAACTGAAAGCCGGATGCGGGAAAACCGCACGTCCGGTTTGACGAGCAGGAGGCCGGAGACGACTTATGGGAGCCTGACTGAGGGCCAAAGCGAAAGCGATGGATATGCCACAGGACCCTAAGAGCACCGCGCCGGCCTCTTGTCTCTACATTTATCCTTGCAAGGCACTAATTTCAAGATGTTTCCGCACTGGATTTGACGGATTTTTGTAAAAGAGCCGTGCTCAGCCCCTGAATGGCCGCTGTGCGCGTTGCACAAACTGCACTTATTGCAAAATCTCCCTAACACCTGTCAAACTGGACGTATATTGCGACTTATCAAGTTTAGGATATACGAAAAATGCCGTGGATCGAGCGTCCCATAGGGGATGAAACTGTCGTGCAGGCACTCAGCGATGATCTGAACTCACTGCCGAAACCACTGACACGCTTCCTGATACTGCGGGGGGTCGATTCATTGGATGCCGCACAACGCTATTTCCGGGCAACTCAGGCTTCCTTGCACGATCCGCATCTGTTGGCTAACATTGACGTTGCTGCCCGGCGTATCGCACGGGCTATCAAAACGAAGGAAAAGGTGCTTGTCTATGGAGATTTTGACGCGGATGGCGTCACTTCCACTGCTCTAGTCTTGCAATTCCTGCGATCCCATGGACTTACGACGTCATCGTATATTCCTCATCGCCAGGAAGAGAATCACGGTTTTCATGCGAGCGGGGTTGAACTTGCGTGTTCTCGGGAAAGCACACTGATCATTGTCGTGGATTGCGGCACCAACGATGAGGAAACGGCAGCATTGGCAAAAGAGGCCGGCATAGATCTCGTCATCTGTGACCACCATCAGAACGAAGGTAAAAATCCGTTCTGCTGCGCGCACGTAAATCCCAACCGGAAAGGTTGCGATTATCCCCTGAAGGAGGTGTCCGCCTGTGCCCTTGCCTATAAGCTGATTCAGGTTACGCTGGAAGAGCTTGATCAACCTGTCCATTTGGCGGACGAGTACTTTGATCTCGTGGCGGTCTCCACGGTATGCGATATCATGCCTTTGGTGGACGAGAACCGCATCCTGGTACGTGAGGGATTAAAAAAAGCTACGTGCCGCGCCACGCCCAGGTCTCCGAGCACTAGCATCCGTTGCCGGTTGTGATCAGGAACACCTGACGGCGAACGATATCGCTATGCAGCTTGGTCCCCGCCTGAACGCTGCAGGCCGACTCGCCCATGCAGACGAGGCGCTCGCGCTGCTAATGGTCGAATCGGAGAGCGAAACCATGGCTTATGCCAAGCGGCTCAATGAACTCAACATAGACAGAAAAAAACTGGCAGCACGGCTACGTCCAGTCGCAAAGAAGCTTGCGCGAACACAACTGGCCGGATCTCACACGAGCGCGCTCGTACTCCACCATCCAGACTGGCATCC